>NZ_KV801774.1:0-53010 GCF_001810515.1 Rothia sp. HMSC075F09 | reverse complement strand
GGGGGGGGGGGAAGTTCGCCTGGTTGCGCACAACATGCCGCGCGGAGACGTAGGAGGGCAGTGCCGTACCGCGGTCGGCGCTGATGGCTTCCTGCTGCTTGAGGGCTTGAGCTTTCGCGGCTTCGTCAGGTTCAAGGCAGGGGGTGGAGGTCTTCTTCGCCGCGGAAGAGGAAGCGGACCCGGCGGCGCTTGAAGCTGACGGGGATGAAGCCACGGTTGTGTTCGAGGGTGCGGGAGTGTTTGATGCCGTGCTGGTGGAGCTACCGCAGGAGGCAAGAAGCAGGGGGAGAATCGCCAGCGCGGCACTGCGTCGTAGACCGCTGGAACGGAACGAAAGAAAAACAGGGGTGTGGGTCATGAGACCACCTCACAAGAGGGATGGAACGATATATTGCGTCTAAACATACCCAAATATTTGATATGTGGTCAATGGAAAATACCATCTTAGTTTAAAACCAACACTCTAGACACAAGGTGTGCTACCCAGTAGTCTTAAGGTTCTGACCTGCTTAAACATGAGGTAGATAGGGTAAGAGTGCGGAGATTTTGCGGGTCACTTACTGTTTTAGCTTTGGTTTTGGGGCTTAGTAGATAAGAAAAACAACATTGAGGCTATGTATTCGGTGTTCCGCTACTAGCGTTTTATGCTACTGAAAGGAAATGGCATCATGAATTCTACTTATAAGATGTTTGCCGTAAATGAGAAAATAATTTTATATATCTTGTTTCTCATTGTATTGCAATTTTTCTATATTTTCCCAACTAGCCTGTATATAGAGTTCAATGGATTTGTCTCGCCATGTGATAGGTGGCAAAGTGCATATTTCGACTATATACCCTTCTTCGTGGTGGGAGTTGTATTAGCTAGCTTGTGGCAGATCTTTAGTATATGGCTGGGTGTAAAGCTTCGCATAGGCATTTTTTGGATTGCGTCGCTATATTTAGTTTTTAAAATGTATGGGACTTATGAAATTTTAAAAGGCAATATCTTAAGTTCATGTAAAGTTCCTACAGAATATATGCATGGAATATTGTGGCCATATGATCTACAGGCATTCATTCTATTGGGTCCCGATATTGTCTCATGCGTTATTTTTATAGCAGTTTTTATTGCATGTTCTAAGCGTAGCTACTGGATACCAACCCTCGCAGCTGTAGCCGCATTTGTTGCGCAGTGCGTCCTCTCGGTGCTGCTCTGGGAATACGTTAGGGGACTTATCTATTTCCTCCTGCAGTAGCGTTGGGCCGTTGAGGTGCAGGCTTTTACGGAGTTCGAGGTTGCATAAAGGGCGCTCCAACCGTGCCCCTCTGGATATGTTGGCTTCTGCTGATTATCGGGCAAATAACAATATCTGATGCTGGTGTCTTTGTGCCGTATTTGCTTCAAGAGCCCGGTGGCTTCCGTGTTTGCGCAAGTCAAGACGCTGAATAAGCTTGTTTGTCGATTTTCTTTCGAGCTGTTGGCTTTTAAAAAATAAACATAATTTTCTCTTGACCACGTATCAAAACTGCCCGTATAGTGAGGGTCAATTCGGTATGTTCCAGCCCACAATGAGGTAACATCATGACCCTGAATTCTAGGACCCCCAACCCCCGCTATAGCGCACTGCGATACGGTGCCGCTCTCTTAACCCTGCCCCTGTTCCTTGCCGCCTGCGGTGGTGCAAACACCGCGGCAAGCAGCACCCCCTCACCCTCCACGGCGAGCGCCTCAGCAACGGCAAGCACCACGCCCACCGTCAGCTGCTCCTCATACTCCGCTGAAGATCTCGCATCAGCAGAAGCCGCCAAGCCCGTCCCGCGCACCGATGAACAATACCCCGCGTACATCCAGTACCGGCACATCCTCGCAGACGGCGCCCACATGATTGAGCCCAGCGAAATCGACAGCAAGTGCCACGCCGCACTCAAAGCAGGGCGGAGCACCTTCCCCGAATACGTTCAAAACATCGATGCCTACAACGCTCGCCCCAGCGTTGGACTCTCCGACCCCTTCGCCGGTAGCGAGTACCGAGACATCAAGGACCGCAACGAATTCATCCCTCACCGCGCCGACCTGGAAGAAGCCGCCTACCCCGAAATGATTATTCGTCTCTACGAAAAGTGGTACGAGGCAGCCCCCGCAGACATCAAGACGCTCAGCGACGCGAACCGTGCACGATTCCTCGCCACGAGCGCCTACCAGCAATGGAAGGCCCAGCCCCAAATCCCCAGCAGCTCCCGCGCATAAACCCACTCACGCATAAGCCCACGCAAAAACAGTTGTGGCGGTGACCGAACAACGGTCATCGCCACAACTCTTTAAACGGTCATTACCGGGCTTATTTTTTGGGGGAGGGGCTACTTGCCCTTCACCTCGCGTGCCAGAGCCAGTAGCTCCTCATGCACCGTCGTATCGCCCGTAACCTCCGGGTGGAAAGAAATACCAATCAGGTTGCCCGAACGCACACCCACAATCTTCCCCTCATGACGAGCCGTCACCTGCACACCCTCACCAGTGCCAGTTACAATCGGCGCACGAATAAACGCCGTATCAATAACCACCTCATCACCGGCAGGGGTCAGCCACGGCAGGCGCACCTCCGCAGAATCAACCTGCGAACCAAACGCATTACGACCCACGGAAACATCCAAAACACCCAGCGACTGCTGACCCGGCGCCGGATCATCAATACGCTCCGACAACATAATCAGGCCAGCACAGGTACCCAGAGTCGGCAGACCCGAAGAAATCGCCTCAATCAGCGGCTCACGCACACCAAAAATACGGGTCAAACGGTCAATCGTCGACGACTCACCACCCGGCAAAACCAACGCATCCAGACCCTCAAGCTGCTCACCAGTACGCACCCAACGCACCTGAGCGCCCAAAGACTCCAGCATCTCCGCATGCTCACTCACGCCGCCCTGCAACGCCAAAACACCAACCGTCAAACCCTCACCCGGCAAAACACCGGTAGGCTGAACCTTCTCAACCATCACCGCTCCCTTCACAAAAACAACAAAACAAGAAGGGGTGGGACCCGCCTCAGCGAACCCCACCCCCTCATCAAACACTCACCCCACAGACGGGGTGCGCGCACGAATTACCAGCCGCGCTCCGCCAGGCGGTGCGGTGCCGGAATGTCAGCAACGTTAATGCCGACCATAGCCTCACCCAGGCCGCGAGAAGCCTCAGCAACCTTCTCCGGGTCGTTGTAGAACGCGGTAGCCTTCACGATAGCCTTCGCACGAGCAACCGGGTCGCCCGACTTGAAAATACCGGAGCCAACGAACACGCCGTCAGCACCCAGCTGCATCATCATCGCAGCGTCAGCGGGGGTAGCCACACCACCAGCGGTGAACATCACCACGGGCAGCTTACCGGTCTGAGCAACCTCACGAACCAGCTCGTACGGTGCAGCCAGTTCCTTAGCCTTCACGTACAGCTCATCGGGCATGGTGTTGTACAGGCCCTGTAGCTCAGCAATCTGACGCTTAATGGTGCGGATGTGCTTAGTCGCCTCAGAGACGTCACCGGTGCCAGCCTCGCCCTTCGAACGGATCATAGCGGCACCCTCGGTGATACGGCGCAGAGCCTCACCCAGGTTGGTAGCACCGCACACGAAAGGCACCTTGAACTGGTGCTTATCAATGTGGTTCACGTAGTCAGCGGGAGAAAGAACCTCAGACTCGTCAATGTAGTCGACCTTCAGGGTCTCCAGAATCTGAGCCTCAACGAAGTGGCCGATGCGTGCCTTCGCCATGACCGGAATCGAAACAGCATCAATGATGCCCTCAATCATGTCCGGGTCAGACATACGAGCCACGCCGCCCTGCGCACGAATATCCGCGGGAACGCGCTCGAGAGCCATGACGGCAACAGCGCCAGCATCTTCAGCGATCTTAGCCTGTTCGGGGGTGACGACGTCCATGATGACGCCGCCCTTGAGCATGTCGGCCAGGCCGCGCTTAACAAGCGGGCTGCCGGTTACGGTGTTGTTATCAGTCATGACCTTATCTTCTCACGTTCTGAGTGTTCGCGCGCACTCACAGGGGCGGATTTTCTGTTCTCTGACACAGTACGACCCCAAGTTCACGTCAGAACGACACAAAACGTCATGAAAAGCGGTTAGAGTAGGGCGGTTCATGGGCTGAGCAGGCCCGGCTGAGCAGACCCGCCGGATGCACGCAGGTCGCCTCCCATAAACTCACATCCCGAGCGGCCATAAGGCAAGGTTTTGCTCAGGGTAAACATCCACCCACCCGCACTGAACAACGGTAAAATACAGAAGCTACGCCCGCACTCGTCCCCACGCGGAAGCCTCACGGCCCAGGGAACGAGCAAAACATTTTGGGCACCCTGGCACCCGCACACTCGCGGACATCAGCCGTCTATCAGACGCACACCATGAACCAGCCGCCACATCCAAAAGGAACACACCAAATTGCTTGAAGTCATCATTGCCCTATCGCTGGCAATTCTTCTGGGTAATATCCTCGCCCATAAAATACGGATAACCCCCGCCATTCTGCTCATTTTCCTGGGGCTTGTGCTGGCGCTCATCCCCGTTCACGCCATGCACGAGGTGCGCGAGGTCGGGCTGCCACCGCACGTGATTCTCGAAATCTTCCTGCCCGTGATGCTGTTCTGGGAGACCCGAAACACCTCCTGGCGTGAGGCGCGCGCTCGTCTGCGCGGCATTCTGCTCTCGGGCACGGTGCTCGTAATTTTCACGGCGTTCGTTATCGCCTGGGTGCTTCACACATTTATGGGCGTCTTCATCTGGCCTGTGGCGCTGATTATCGGTGTGGCGCTCGCCCCCACCGATGCTGTGGCCGTGGCAACGCTCAACGGCAAACTCCCCAAATCTTCCATCACCACCCTTAAAGCGGAAGCACTCATTAACGACGGCACCACCCTAGTTCTTTTCGCACTCGCCCTGCAGCTTGCGGGTGGTCATGAACTTACCCTGGGGACTGCATCCGGAATGTTCTTCTTCTCGTTCCTGATTGGAACTCTCGTTGGCCTGGCCGTCGGATGGGGTGTAGATAAGCTGCGTGCGCACATCGGCAACCCCATGAACTTCAGCGTGTTCATGTTTACCGTGCCGTTTATTGCTTTCTTCCTGGCTGAAGAGATCGAGCCTTTTGAGGGCATGAAAGGTTCCGGAGTGGTGGCTGTGGTGGTCGCCGCTTTCTACCTGACCTATCGCGGACCGGATACCATCAAACCCCAAAACCGTTTCTACGGTCTGCCCATCTGGTCGTTTGTCTCCTATGTCATGAACGGTGCGCTCTTCGTGCTCGTGGGTGTTCAGCTGCCCAGCGCCACAGCGCCTGTGGATGATGTTCTTCGTGAATACAACTATGCGTGGGCTTTGACGTTCGCCGTGATTGTGGTGGCATGGCTTGTTTCCATTGCGGCGCGTTTTATTTTCCTGCACGTCTCGATCGGTATTATTCGTGCCCTTGACCGTTCAGAAAAGCAGAAGCAGCTGCGCACAACTTTCCGTGGCCGTGTAGTGAGTACCTTTGCGGGACTGCGCGGCGGTGTTTCCCTCGCGGTGGCTCTCTCCGTGCCGACTGATGTTCCCGCGCGTGACTTTATTATCTTTGTTGTTGCGGGCGTGGTTCTGCTGTCGATGGTGGTTCAGGGGATGCTCCTGCCGCTCGTTATTAGGTGGGCGAAAATTCCGGTTGATACCACCGAAGAAGATGAGATTAATGAAGCAATCCGCACGATCATTGCCGAGTCCTTCGACTCTGTGGCTGAGATCGGCCAGGAAATTGGTGCACCACAGTGGATTATCGACCGCATTGCCGACGAACAGATGTACAACGCGAGTATACACCGCAACCTGCACGCCGTTCGTAAAGACGGTGCGAATGCGCCGGAAGAAGCCCGCCGCATTATTGAAGCGGGCGACCTTGAGAAAGAGCTGCGCCTGCGGCATTTGGAGAAGCAACGCAGCGTGCTCAAGCGCCTGCGTAATGAGCGCATAATCGACACGAATGTGCTCCACGCGATTCAGGAAATCCTGGATATTGAGGAGGTTCGCGTGCTTGGTCCGGTTGAACTCGAATAGCTCACACTCCTACATGCGATACGTATGAGGCGAGGCGCCCCACCCCTAAACGGGGAGGGGCGCCTCGTTACTTTTTTGTCTAAACCCCTAGCCCAACCACTACGTGGAAACGGTACAATACACTAGCCCGTTTTTTGTGCGGACCACGCTTCTTACCGCGCACCGGACACAACACAGACTAGAACCACAGGAACCTATGACGTCCCACCAGACTGAAAACAACGCGCCCAAAAATAGCGCAGCACCCAAAAATAGCGCACCCGCCGCAGGACACCGCCCGCACGGCGCAAGCGAAGACCCGCAGAACATCTACCTGCTCAAAGACGCCCCCATCCTCAAGGCGCTCCTCTCCCTCGGCGTGCCCATGGCGCTCGGCCTCGCCATCACCAGCATCTACAACGTGGTGAACTCCTACTTCGTCGGCCACTACGGCGGCACCGAAGACCTCGCCGCCACCAGCTACGGCGTGCCCGTCTTCGGCGTCATCATGGCGATCGCAGGCCTGTTCGGCCTGGGCTCCTCAACCCTCGCCTCCCGCAAGCTCGGTGAAGGCCAGCCCGCCCACGAAATTCACCGCGTCACCTCCTTCGCCCTCTACTCGGCGCTCGGTGCCGGTATCGTCGCGGCGGCTATCGGCTTCATCCTCGCCGACCCGATCACCAGCATCATGGGTGCATCCGGCGGCTCCTACGAACCGACCCGCATCTACGTGCACCTCATGTTCCTCGGCGCGCCCCTCGCTATCGGCATGTTCACCCTCGAACAGCTCGTCCGATCCGAAGGCTACGCCAAGCAGTCCATGTACGGCATCATCGTTGGCACCGTCGTCACCTGCATCTTCGACGTGCTGTTCATCGCCATCATGGGCATGGGCGTCGCCGGTGCCGGTTGGGCGATGCTGCTGGCGAACGGCGCATCCATGCTGTACTACCTGCTGTTCCTGATGCGTCAGAGCGAGAACTTCTCCGCAAACATCCGCGACTTCTCCCTCGACCCCGCCATTATCAAGCCCGTGGTCGCGGTCGGTGCCGCCGAGCTCATTCAGAGCCTCAACCTGATCTTCGCCGCCCTGCTGCTGAACAACCTCGCCGCCTCCTACGGTGACGACACCGTCGCGGCGTTCGGCCTGGCAATGCGCCTGAACATGGTGCCCGAAATGCTCTGCATGGGCCTGTGCATGGGCGGTATCCCGCTGTACGCCTACGCGTACGGTGCCCGCAACGGCGCTCGCGTGAAGGAGGCGCTGCGCACCGCAACGATCCTGTCCGTGGCGACCTCCGCGATCATCACCATTCCGGTGCTGATTTTCCGCCGTGAACTGCTCGCCGTGGTTGGCGATGCAAGCCTCATCGACACCGGTGAAGAGGTCATGATCGCACTCATGCTCGCCGCCGTGTTCAACGCGGTCAGCATCGTGTTCGTCTCCTGGTTCCAGGCGTCCGGTAAGGGTCGCCCGGCAATGCTGATGACCATCGGTATTGCGCTGCTGTTCTTCCCAGCCGTGTACTTCGGCAACATGTGGTTCGGATTTAAGGGCCTGACCTGGGCGTTCCCCTTCACCCAGGTGCTCGCCTGCGCGTTGGGCCTGGTGCTGTTCCTCGCCACGGGTGGCGCGAAGGTACCGCCCGCTGAAGCTGAGGTTGAGGCTGAAGGTTCTGAGGATTCGGACGTTCAGGCTGCCCAGGTTTCTGGCGCACAGCCCGAACAGAAGGCATAGTCCTCGGTCTGCAAAAGCATAGTAAAAGCCCCGGACTCCCACCATGGGAGCCGGAGCTTTTACGTTGGTTTCTATGCTAGTGGAGGCGCTAGTTCTTCCGCCTAGTTCTTCCACCAGGAATCAAAAATCGTCACCGGGGTAGTGCGCTTATGGCGGCTACGCAGGTAAATCTGCTCCAGCTTCGCAGCTGCCGCCTCGTCGATTTCCTTACCCTCCAGGTAGTCATCAATCTGCGGGTAGGTCAGACCCAGCTCATCCTCATCGGTGCGGCCGGGTACGCCGTCCAGCAGGTCAGCCGTCGGCGGCTTAGCCCACAGACGCTCAGACGCACCCAAAACACGCAGCAGCAACTGGTTCTGGCGCTTATTCAGGCCGTACAGCGGCAGCAGATCCGCGCCGCCGTCACCGAACTTCGTGAAGAAACCCGTAATGGACTCCGCCGCATGGTCGGTACCCACCACCAGGTAGCCGGGGCCGCCAGCAACCGCGTACTGGGCGATCATGCGGGCGCGCGCCTTCACATTACCCTTGTTGAAGTCGCTGATCTGCTCGCCGGTCGCCTCAGTGTAGGCGCTGTCGAAACCGTCCACGGCTTCGGCAATGTTGAAGGTCAGGGAGCGGGTGGGCTGGATGAAACGCAGCGCCTCCTGCGCGTCCTCTTCGTCGTGCTGCACACGGTAGGGCAGGCGCACCGCCACAAACTCGGTGGTGCGGCCGCGCTCGTTGAGGCGGTCGACCGCCAGCTGGCAGAGGCGACCTGCCAGGGTGGAGTCGATGCCGCCGCTGATGCCCAGTACCAAGCCGCGGCTTCCGGTGGCTTCCAGGTAGTCGCAGATGAACTGGATGCGGCGCTCCACTTCTTCGCGTGCCTGCTCTTCGGTCATGTTGGGCTTGACGCCCATTTCACGGATGATCTGTGCCTGTAATTCACGCATGACTTAAGTGTACGCTCCACCTTATAGCCAGCGCGGTGAACCGCCGAGGGAGGCGAGGTAGTGTTCCACACGGTGCGTTCAGCGCGGCGTACGCGGCGGGTTCAGTGCTGCTCTAGCCTTCCTCCAGTTCCGCAAATACGTAGCGTACTCACAGGTTGCAATCCTTGTTCAACCCTCCCTGTTTGCTAGGATGAGAGGGATTGCCCATCGACATGAGCATCAAGCCGGACAAAACCGACGAGAGCAACCGATAGAAGGAGTAGGCTCCCCATGATGATAAGCAAGCGGGGGGGGCCAGCGCTAATGGCCTGCTGACCCCGACCAGAAAGCCCACCACTATCACCAAAGAAGGTGATAAGTGATGGCCGGGAAAAGCGTGCTTAGCCGCGCGGCGAAGGCCAAAGAGGATGAGTTCTACACGCAGCTCAGCGACATCGAGAATGAGATGCGGCACTATCGTGCGCATTTCAAAGGCAAAACTGTGTTCTGCAACTGCGACGATCCGTTTGAGAGCAACTTCTTCAAATACTTCGTGCTGAACTTCAACAAGCTAAAGCTGAAGAAGCTCATTGCGACATGCTACGACGGTTCACCGATAGCAAATCAGCAGCTATCTCTATTTGACGTTCTCGGACTCGATGCAGTTCAGGATGAAGGGAAACGAGGCAAACCCTACAAGGCCGTGGTCACCACGGTTCACGATACGACCGGTAACGGTGGCATCGATATGCTGGACGTGAAGAATCTTTTCAAGAACGGGGAGAACCAGCTCACCGAGCTTGAAGGGAATGGGGACTTCCGGTCGAAGGAATGCGTTGCGTTGATGGATGAGGCCGACATCGTGGTAACGAACCCACCATTCTCACTGTTTCGCGAGTACGTGGCCCAACTCATGAAACACGATAAGAAGTTCATCATCATCGGCAGCAAGAATGCGATTACCTACAAAGAAATCTTCCCATACATCATGAACGTAAAGCTATGGCTGGGGTATGGATTTGCTAACGGCAACTCGTATTTCAAGATTCCCCCAGAAAATGCACGTGCTTTCGCTAACGGGGTGTATGACCCGGAAAAGGGCCTTGTCCATTTTAGAAACGTCACATGGTTCACGAACCTTGACATTAAGAAGCGGCACGAGGAGATGATTCTTGTCCGAAAATATGAAGGGCATGAGTCGGATTACCCGAAGTACGACAACTATGACGCTATCGATGTAAGTAAGACATCCGACATACCAGAGGACTATGCAGGTCTTATGGGTGTTCCAATCACATTCCTCGATAAGTACAGTCCTGACCAATTCGACATCGTTGGCATCGCTAAGGCCGGCGCTGGTGACATGACCCTCCGGACGAAAATATACCCTCGGCAGGTTCAAATCAGCAAAACGGGTAAAGAATCGTTGGTGACGAAGCTTAATGATGGTCCGGCCTTGAAGGTAAAGGAGCCACCAGAGAACAGCACCTACTATCGCATCGACGATGACATATTCGTGCAGGTTTATGCACGTATTCTAATCCGCAACAAGCATCCACGGGGCGCTTTTGACTGCTTCCCGCTTAACCCGAATGAGACCGACAAAGGAGCGTTGAATGCAGATTGAGCAGCGCACCATCACCGTTCGTGACGTGACCGACGACTATCTCAACAACGACGAGGAAGGCGTCAAAGGCTATCACGACCGGCTCGACATCCGTCCTCCGTACCAGCGCGAGTTCGTGTATAAGGACAAGCAGCGTGACGAGGTGATTCGCACGGTCCTTAAAGGCCTTCCGTTGAACGTGATGTACTGGTGCAAGACCGGCAAGAACGAGGATGACAAGGAGACCTACGAGGTGCTGGATGGCCAGCAGCGCACCATCAGCCTCTGCGAATACGTGGACGGCAGCTACTCCGTGGATGACAAGTACTTCGACAACCTCCCGCAGGATTTGAAGGACGAGATACTCAACTACGAGTTATTCGTGTACGTGTGCGATGGCACGGACAGCGAGAAGCTCGACTGGTTCAGAATCATCAACATCGCGGGTGAGCAACTCACCGACCAGGAACTACGCAACGCGGTGTATGCCGGCCCATGGGTCAGCGACGCTAAACGCTACTTTAGTAAGAGCAGCGGTCCCGCATACAAAATCGCTGGTGATTACCTGAAGGGTGACGCTATCCGTCAGGACTACCTCCAAACCGCGATTAGCTGGGCCGCGAAAGCCGAGAACGTCAACATCGAACAGTACATGGCCCAGCACCAGTACGACACGAACGCAGTAGCTCTTTGGAACTACTTCCGCTCCGTCATTGACTGGATTCCCGCGACCTTCTCCACCAAATACTACAGGGAGATGAAGGGCTTGCCGTGGGGCATCTACTACAACGAGAACAAGGACCGAACCGACCTTGACCCCAAGAAGCTGGAAGAAGCCACGGCCAAACTCATGGGGGACGAGGATGTGACGAACAAACGCGGCATCTTCCCGTTCCTACTGACCGGTGACGTGAAGAACCTTTCCATCCGTCAGTTCGACCGTGCGACTAAACTCGCAGCCTACGAGAAACAAAGGCATAAGTGCCCCACATGTGGCAAGACGTTCGAATTCAATAAGATGGACGGTGACCACATCATCCCGTGGTCCAAGGGTGGCAAGACCGTTCCGGAGAACTGCCAGATGCTCTGCAAGGAATGTAACCTCAAGAAGGGCGCGCAGACCTCCGCAAGCGAGAAGGCCGCTGGCTGGACCGATTGGCTCCTCGATGCGCTCCTCTGACTTGCATAACCAGAGGTAACCCAACCAGATAAAATAAGGGGTGCCCACCGGCACGTAACCGGTGGGCACCCCTTATTTGATTCAAAACCAACACGTTAGTCTAACAGCCCCTTTCTTTTTCAAAGGAATATCAGTGGCTTAGATTTTCAAAGACGCTCTCATAGCGGTCAACGAAGTCCGCCGCCGCGTTCAGAAGCTCCTCCTGATTGGGGGCATCCTGGATAGCTGACAGCGTCTCATCCTCGCCGTTCTGAACCTGTAACTCACGCATAAGTTAAGTCTACGCCGCAGACATAACAGCCCACAGAAAAGGCCGTGCCGGGGCAGGAAACTCCACCCCGACACGGCCCTCACGTCCGCATCCGACTAGCGGTTATTCAGCACACGCACGTTATAGCGGTGCAAGAACGCCGCCATCGCGCCACGCTCAATCGGCTGAACCGGACGGAACGAACCATCAGCCCAACCAGTCGTAATACGCTGATCAGCCAACCACGAAATCTCACGATAGAACTGGCTACCGGCCGACACGTCACTAAACGGCGAAGCCACCGGAGCCGAATATGCCGGCGAACCCGCAAAACGGTAGAAGAACGCCGCCATAGCATCACGATTCACCGCAGCATTCGGACGGAACGTACCATCCGACCAGCCGGTCGTAATACCGCGGGCACGCATCCACTCAATCTCCTTGAAGAACGGGTGATCACGCGGCACATCCTTAAAGCTCGGAGTGGACGGTGCAGTGAACTGCGGCGAACCCGCCATACGGTAGAAGAACGCCGCCATCGCGCCGCGCTCCACCGAACCGTTCGGGCGGAACGTGCCGTCCGGGTAGCCGGTCGTAATACGACGCTGAGCCAGCCAGTTAATGTCATTCACGAACGGGTAATCTGCCGGAACATCCGTAAAGTGCGCGCTCGCGGCGGTAGCCTCAGAGTTCGACGAGACACGCAGAACCTGCGCACGCTCACCCGCAGCACCGTTCACGCCGGACAGGTCGCCGGTCGCATTGTGCATGTGCAGGAACAGTGCAGAAACGTTCTTCGCGTCGCCGTTACGGTGCGCCACCAGCTGAGTCTCCGGCGCATCCACGAACAGGTTCGGCACGCCCGCCGAATCGCCACTGAACCACAGCTTCGGTGCCGCATAGTTGAACACCACCGAATCAGTCGTATCAACCACAGTCGTAGCGGAGAACGCGCTCGAAGTGGTCACCGAGTACGAAATCTCGGTCGACTCAGCCTCGGGGTCCAGGCCCAGAACGCTCAGCGGAACAGTCATCACCAGAGTGTTCGAATCCATGATGTTGGTGTCCGTATCACCCCAGGTGCCGTTCAGCGGGTACAGGGCGTTCTCGATAGCCTGCCACTTGCCGTTGCTGCGCTTAGAAACCTTCACCAGCGGGTAGTCCAGACCCTTCTCACGCACCGTCTGCAGGCGGTAGTCGCTCGTGCCGTCCTTGTCGGTGTCAACGAACACGTAGTAGGTGCCGCGCGGGGTCACCTCCTGCCAGTTACCCCAGGTGGAAATACCGAAGGACAGGCGCGCCTCGGAGGTATCCGCACCGGCAGCCTTCAATGCCGCCACGTCCGAGGCGGCACCCACGTACTGCAGGTCCATGCGGGAATCCGAACCCACACCCAGCTTCGCGGTCGGGATGCGCGGGCTCGAAGCGCCCAGCTCAAAAGCACCCAGCAGGGAGCGGTAACCGCCCTGATCCACCGCGGTACCCTGCAGGGTCAGGGTCTGCTCGGTCGCGCCGGAACCCTCAGCATCGAAGGCGATATCGGAGCCAGCCACACGCATCGCGGAGACAGGCTTCGGTGCCACGTGCAGCGGCATGCGCAGGGTCTTCACCGCAGCCGAGGAATCAGTATCGGTCAGGATCAGGCGGCCCGAAGCGCTCGCAATGTACTGGCGGGCACCCGAAATGGTCACCGTACCGGTCGAGTAGTTCACCGAATCCTGGGTCGGGTACATGGACGGGTCGCGGGTCTTCTCCAGCTTCGACGGGTCAATGCGCACCGTCACGGTGAACGTTGCCTTCTGGCCAGCACCCACAGACACGGACTGCGGGTAGGAGAACTCCACACCCGGGATGCTCGTGCTGCCCTCATAGTTCAGGGTGTAGGTGTGCGCCACCGAGTCGGTGTTCTCGACGCTCACGCGATGCTGCAGGGTCTGCACACCGGCGTTCGGGGCGTACTCGAGCACACCGAAAGTGTCCGAAACCTGTTCGGGGCGTGCCGCGTTGAACAGCATCACGCGGTCAGCCACCGCCGCACGCGTGTTGATGCGGCCGGTACCCACGCGGTCCACCGCGTACGGGTTACCCCAGGCGTCCTGCATGCGGTGGTCGGCGGTGTTCATGATGGCGGTCTTAATCATGCGCGGACCGTACTCCGGGTGCGCCTGCATAATCAGCGCCGCAACACCGGCAACAAACGGCGTGGACATGGACGTACCGGTCTTCACGGTCGCCTCAGTGCCGCCACCGACCAGGATGGAGGAAATGTTCGTGCCCGGTGCCGCAACGTCCGGCTTGGTGATGCCGTGCGAACCGTGCATGCCGCGCGCGGTGGAGGTGTTCGCCTGATCCAGCTTGCCGTTGGGCACGCGGATTGAGTCGCGCAGGTTCTCGCCGAGCTGCAGGGTCAGCTCACCGGAATCAATCTGCGCGGAAAGGCGCTCCACCTGGCTCTTTGACAGGCGCACGCCCGGAATGGAGGAGTTGCCGCCGATAGCGGTGTCACCGACCTCAGTGTTCGAGGTGAGCACCACGCCGGTCGCGCCAGCCGCCTGCAGGTTGTCGAAGCGTACCTTCGAGCCGCAGGGTGCGGTGCCGTCAGCGTCCGCCCAGTCGATGAGAGCCCACTTGCCCTTCAGCGCTGCGGCTTCCTCTTCGGTGAATGCCTCGCAGGCGTAGCGGTTGCGGGAGGCGGCACGCACCACGGTACCGCGCAGCTGCTCTTTGGTTGCCTTCGAATAGTCGAAGCTCACCGAGTAGTCACCGTAGGTGTCCGCCTCGTTCGCGGGGGCGAGAATCTTCACGCGGTCCACCAGCTGGGTCGAGCCGATGGAGTTCGCCACGGTCAGGCCGTAGGCGCTGGTGCCGGGGCCGCCCGAGTTGGAGTAGGTGTCGCCCACGGCGTTGTAGTTGTTGGCGTTACCCGCTGCAACCACGGAGAGGATGCCCTCGCGGTAGAGGGAGCCGACCGCGTAGTTCACGGTCTCATCGAACACGCCGAACTCGTTGCCGAGCGACAGGTTCGCGATGTCGGCGCGGTCGGAGAAGTCGCCGTCGTCGTTGGGGTCGAGCACGCGGTCCAGGCCCTTGGGGACGAACGCGGTGGTGCCCTTACAACCGAAAATGCGCAGGCCAATCAGCTGGGCGTCCGGTGCGGAGCCGGGGCCAATCTTCATGTTGTTGAGCTGCTCTTCGGTGAGCTTGGAGTAGTCGCCGTGGAAGGTGCTGCCGTCCGCGTTCACGCCGTAACCTGCCGCGGTGCCCGCCACGTGACTACCGTGGCCGCCGCAGTCGAGCGGGTTGTTATCCGGGTGGGGAGTGGAGGTTTCCTTCTTACCGGAGTTGTAGTCGTCACCGACCAGGTCGTAGCCGCCAAGGAACTTCTTCGGATCGTAGGAGCCCTCGGGGATCGTGTCGGATGCCTTCGCCTTCTCGTAGGCTTCCTGGGTGCCGGGGCCACCCAAATCGGCGTGAGTGTAGTCGATACCGGTATCGAGCACGACAATCTTCACGCCCTTACCGGTGTAGCCGGTGGAGGCGGGATTCTGCTGGCTCTTCGCCCACACGGAGAGCGTGTCGGTGTCGATGAGGGTGCCGCTGTTCTGCGGTGCCATGTCCTCAATGATGCTGATGCGTTCCACATCGTCACGGTTCGCGAGCGCACGAATCTGCTCGACGTTACCGTAGAGCGCCACGCCGCGCATCGTGTTGTGGGTGGTGTACAGGACCTGCGCGCCGGACTCCTTCGCCGCGGAGGCGCCCTGCTGCTGCACGCTGGCGCGGATTGCCTGCACCTGTGCCTGCGCGTTGACGGGTGCCTGCGCGCGGGAGCGGACAGCGTCCGGCTGGGTCTGGGCGTACGCACCCTGACCCTTGAATCGGACGAATACGGCGCGTTCGCCGGTGGCGCCGTCCAGGCTGGGGGAGAGAACTTCGTTGTTGTTCTCGCCGGTGCCGGTGTTCTGGTGGGGTGCGTCCCGGTCTGCGCCGCGTACTACGCCCGGTGCCGCGTAGGCGGCGGTACCGAACGGCAGGGCGGTCAGCCCGAGGGTGAGCCCCAGGGTGAGTGCGCCGCAGCTGCGTGCCAGCTGCTTGAGGCGGCCCGGCTGTGTGTGCCGAGCGGCTCGCGCGGGGGTAGCTTCAGGGAAGGTTGCCACTGAATGCTCCTTTTTAGTGATGGTGTGTTTCTTAGCGGTTTCTGCACCGAGGTTCTGTGCCGAGAGTTCTGCTCGGAGAGCTGTACGGCAAGGGTTCTGCACCGAGAGTGCTACGGTGCGTCTGCACTGTGTTTCCAGTGCGCCTCCAGTGTGCCCATGCGGCGTGAGCGTCAAGGTTCATGCCGATGGTGAAGAAACCTTCACTTATTGTCTCAACGA
Source organism: Rothia sp. HMSC075F09 (assembly GCF_001810515.1). NCBI lineage: Bacteria > Bacillati > Actinomycetota > Actinomycetes > Micrococcales > Micrococcaceae > Rothia > Rothia sp. HMSC075F09. The sequence continues at coordinate 36,899 of NZ_KV801774.1, read as the reverse complement.
TTCTTTATATAACCTAGTCAGACTCGTATTACGGAACATGACGCGGAATACAAACTCACCCAACCGCAGAAAAAGGGAGCCGCACCGCTGCAGATAAACTGCAACGGTACGGCTCCCTCGGTAGAACCTGCTGAGGTAGCACCTACAGCGGTAGAACCTTATGAACCCTAGAATTCAGGGTTTTTAGATCCTGTGCCCCTAAATTTCAGGGCTTTCCTTCAGCACACCCGTGCTGTAGCGGTACACGAACGCCGCCATAGCGTCGCGGTGCACCGGCTCCACGGGGCGGAACGAACCATCGGGCCAGCCGGTGGTCACGCCCTGCTCAGCCAGCCACGAGATCTCGCGGTAGAACTGCTTGTCGGTCGGAACGTCCGTGAAACGAGCCTGCGCGGGGGCAGTGTACTCGGGCGAACCTGCGTAACGGTAGAAGAACGCAGCCATCGCGTCACGGTTCACCGAACCCTCCGGGCGGTAGGTGCCATCAGGCCAGCCGGTCGTGATGCCCTGAGCCTTCATCCACTCAATTTCCTTGTAGTAGGGGTGGTTGAGCGGGACATCCGAGAAGCTCGGGGTGGACGGTGCGGTGTACTGCGGCGAGCCGCTCATACGGTAGAAGTACGCAGCCATGGTTGCGCGGTCCATGTTGTTCAGCGGGCGGAAGGTGCCGTCCTGGTAGCCGCGGTCAATCTGACGGGCAGCAATCCACGTGATTTCACGGTAGAACTGGTTATCCGCCGGAACGTCGGTGAAGCGTGCATCGTGGATGGTACGAGCCACCTTCACGACCTGCGCACGGTCGCCAGCGGCAACACCGTTAGCGGTCTTACGGCCGCTCAGGTCACCGGTCGCGTTGTGCATGTGCAGGAACAGAGCCTGACGCTCCTTGTTGTTGTTCTTGCGGTGAACGGTCAGCTGACCGCCGTCACGGTCCACGAACAGGCCGGGCACGCCCGACTCCTCACCGGTGAACCAAACACCGGGGTTGAAGGGGGAGTACTCGATAGCCGAGGTGGTGTCCACGTAGGGGTTGCCATCGTTGTGCCAGGTGTCGGTCTGCACCGTGTACTTGATGCTCTGAGCCTTCTCAGCGGTCAGGCCCAGGTCCTTCAGCGGCACACCCAGAATCATGGTGTTGGTGTCCATGATGTTGGTGTCGGTATCGCCCCAGGCGTTGTTCAGCGGGTAGCGTGCCACCACGGTGGATGCGTTACCGGAGATGGACCAGACCTTCACCAGCGGGTAGTCCAGACCCTTCTCGCGGGTCACTTCCAGAACGTAGTCGGCGGTGGAGTCGTTGTTGGTATCAATCTGCACCTGTACCTGACGGCCCCAGTGCATGCTATCCCAGGTGCCCCAGGTCGAAATACCGAAGAACAGAGAACCATCGTTCGGGTTCTTGCCGGCAGCCTTCAACGCCGGAGCGTCCGAAGCGGCACCCACATACTGCAGGTCAACAGACTGGTTCGACGGCAGCTTCAGCTGACCGGACGGAATACGGTCACTGATCGCACCCAGCTCAAACGCACCCAGAAGCGAACGGTAACCACCCTGGTTCAGGGTCGTACCGCGCAGAGTCACCGTGGACTCCTTATCGGAGACGCCCTTGTAATCAATACGGGACGCATCCACACGCATCTTCGAGACGGGCTTCGGTGCCACGTGAATCGACTGGCGGATAGCCTCGCGGCCATTCTCCGAGAAAATCAGGCGACCAGAAGCGCTCGCAATGTACTGGCGCTTACCAGCAGCCAGAGTCTTACCGCTCGTCCAGTCCTGAGCAACCTGGTCGGCGCTCATCGCCGGGTCCATGGTCTTCTCCAGCTTGGACGGGTCAATACGCACGGTCACGGTTACGTTCTTACGCTCACCGGCACCCACGCTCACCTGCTGCGGGTAGGAGTACTCCACACCCGGGATGGTCGTGCTTGCCTCGTAGCTCAGAGTGTAGGTGTGAGCCTGCGAATCGGTGTTGTCCAGCACGATTTCACGCTGAACAGTCTGAATACCCGAATCGGGGGTGTACTCCAGCACACCAAACGCGGTCGAAACACGCTCGGGGGTCTTCGCATCGTACGCGATAACCTTCGCGTCCACGGCGGCGCGAGCATTCACCATGCCCGTACCCACACGATCCACCGCGTACTGCGCACCCTGCTCATTCTTAATCGGGGTGGACGCACCGTTCATCAGCGCAGCCTTAATCATCTGCGGGTTGTAATCCTGATGCGCCTGCATCACCAGGGCAGCAATACCGGTCACATGCGGGGTTGCCATCGAGGTACCGGTGAAGGAAACACCCTTATTACCCGTGCCCACAGCGGCAGAGACAATCTCAGTACCCGGTGCCGCAAGGTCAGGCTTAATGAAGCCATCAGAACCGTGCTGACCGCGAGCGCTCGAGGAATTCAAATCAAAAGCGTGCGAGTGAGGACCGCGGCCCGAAGCCTTGTAGTCCAGGTTCATCTCAACGGTCACCGGACCGGCTGCCAGAGCCTTCTCCAGGTCCTTCGTCGAAGAAGCAGTCAGACGCAGACCCGGAATGGTCGCATTACCACCAATGCCGATTGTGTAGCGCTCAGCCTTACCGGCCATCACCACGCCAACACCGCCGGCAGCCTGAACGTTATCGAAACGCACCTTCGAACCGCACGGGAACGTCAAATCGTCCTGATCCCACTCGAAGTAAACCCACTTACCCTTCAAAGCCTTCGCCTCTTCAGCGGTGAAAGCCTCGCAAGCGTAACGGTTACGCTTCGGTGCGGCAACAACCTCGCCGCGCAGCTGATCAGCGGACGCCTTCGAATAATCAAAGTTCACCGAGTAATCACCCTGCAACCACTCCAAACCAGTCTTCGTGGTCGCGCGGACACGGTCAATCGGCTGAGTCGAACCGTAAGCATTCGCCACAGACAGCGCCGCAGCCGCATTCGCGGGGCTACCCGAATCGGAGTAGGTGTCACCCACACCGTTGTAGTTATTGGCGTTACCGGCAGCGGCCACAGTGAACACACCCTGGCGCGCCATCGTATTAATCATGTACGACTCAGGGTCGTCAGCCGGGGCGAACTCGCCACCGAGAGACAGGTTCACAATGTCGGCGCGGTCAGAGAAATCACCGTCACCATTCGGGTCCATCACGGTATCAAGCGCCTTCATCACAACACTCGAATTGCCGTAGCAACCGAACACGCGAATCGCCAGAATCTGAGCCTCAGGAGCAGTACCGGGGCCAATAGACATGCCCTTCAGCTGCTCCTCCGTCAGGTTCTTGTAATCTCCACGGTAAGTCGTACCGTTCGCCGTCACACCATAACCGGCGGCAGTACCCGCCACGTGCGTGCCGTGACCGCCAGAACCGAAACCATCCGGGCGGCAATCCAACGGGTTATTATCCGGCTGCGGAGTCGACTTCTCAGCCACCGACGCATTGTAGTCATCACCGACCAAGTCAATGCCGCCAATGAACTTATTACGATCAATCAGACCCGAATCAGCGGACGGAAGCTCCGTCATCGCCTTAGCCTTCAGGTACGAATCCACCGTACCGGGGCCACCAAAATCAGCGTGCGTATAGTCAACACCGGAGTCAACAATCGCAATCTTCACGCCCTTACCCGTGTACCCCGTATTCTCACGAGTCCACGTGGCAAGAGTCTTCGTATCAATCTCGCTACCGGAGTTCATGCGCTCCTTCGCGATAATCGGCGAAATACGCTCCACATCCGGGCGCTCCGCCAACGCACGAATCTGCGCAGCATCACCAGTAATCGCCGCACCACGCATCGCATTATGCGTGGTGTACATCAGCTTCGCGCCAGAAGCAGCCGCCACAGACTGAGCCTGCGACTGCACCTGGGCTGCAATAGCCTGCACCTGCGCCTGACGGTTCGCCGGCGCCTCCTTACGTGCCAGAACAGCCGCGGACTGGGTCTGCTCATACGCGCCCTTGCCCTTGAACTGCACATACACGGTGATTTGGCCTTCAGCCTTCTGCAGGCCCGGGCTGATACGCGAGGCAGCGTCACCGGATGCGCTCGCAGTGCTTCCTTCGACCTGCTGGGGGCTCTGAGCGTGAGCTGCAGAGAAAGTGGCGGGAACGCCGAGAGTCAGGGCAAGAGCCGCACTCAAACCGGTCGCACCGACAGCCTTCATTCTGCGGCGTGGCGCATGAGGCGTTGTCATGGAATCCTCCTTCGGATTTTCTATTTTTCGGTAATGCTGTGTGCTCTGTGGTTGTGTATCGGTGATGTGCGGAGGCGGCCCCACCGGCAGACGACGAGTGAGTGCATCCGCCGGTGAAACCGCCACCAAAACTTGAGAGGTTCCGCGGTTTTCAGGCCCCGGACCCTGCCGGTTCCGGGTACCCCTCCCACCCCATGCAGGGGACGGGAGGGGACCCGAACCGTTCGCTACCGTTTAGCTACCGTCTAGCGGCCGGCCTGGTTAGCGACCTTCTCGGTGTAGCGGTAGATGAACGCCGCCATTGCGTCGCGGGCAATGGGGGTCACCGGGCGGTAGGTGCCGTCCGGCCAGCCGGTGCTGATGCCCTTCGAAGCCAGCCACGTGATTTCACGGTAGAACTGGTTATCGGTGGAAACATCGCTGAAGTGGCTGGTCGCGGGCAGGTCCACGTGCGGGGAACCCGCTGCACGGTAGAAGAACGCAGCCATGGCGTCACGGTTCACCGGTGCGGAGGGGCGGAACGTGCCGTCCGAGTAGCCGGTGGTGATGCCCTGAGCCTTCATCCACTCAATCTCCTTGTAGAAGGGGTGCGTGGTGGGCACGTCCTTGAAGCTCGGAGTGGAGGGGGCAGTGAACTGCGGGGAACCCTGCATGCGGTAGAAGAACGCCGCCATTGCGCCACGTTCCACGGACTCCAGCGGGCGGTAGGTGCCGTCCGGGTAGCCGGTGGTGATGCCGCGCTGAGCCAACCAAGAAATCTCGGTGTAGAACTGGTCGCCGTTCTTCACATCGGTGAAGCGGGACGGAGTGATGTACTCGGTCTGCTGCTCCTTGATGTTCAGCACCTCGGCGCGGTTGCCCTTGGCGCCGTTGGTGCCGGAGAGGTCGCCGGTGCCGTTGTGCAGGTGCAGCAACAGCGCCTTGGCGGGGGTACCGGATTCGCCGAGCGCGGGGATTGCGTCAGCGGAGCGGTGCGCCGTCAGGGTGGTGCTGGAGGCATCCGGGTGGAGGCCAGCCACGGCGGAGGAGTCGCCGCTGAACCACAGCTTGGGGCTGAAGGGGCGGTACTTGATCCATCCGGTTTCGCTGACGTTACCCCACTCGTACTGGGTGGTTGCGCTGACTCGGTACTGGATGTCCGGGTTGTTTGCGCTGGTCAGGCCCAGGTCCTTGAGGGGTGCACTCATGATGAGGGTGTTGGTGTCCATCATGTTGGTGTCCACATCACCCCAGGCGCCGTTGAGCGGGTAGTAGCCGAGCTCGACGAGGTTGCCATTCTTGTAGCCGTAGAGGCGAACCAGCGGGTAGTCCAGGCCCTTAGCGCGGTCGGTGACCAGCTTGTAGTCGGCGCGGTTGTTGCCGTCAGTGTCGATTTCTACGGTAAAGGTGTTCTCGTAGGAGACAACATCCCAGTTCGCCCAGGTGGAGATACCGAAGCGCAGGGTGCCGTCATCGGCGTTGCCGCCGGCTGCCTTCAGTGCGGGCGCATCCGAGGAAGCACCGACGTACTGCAGGTTCGCCTTAACGTTGCTGTTCAGCGACAGGGAGGTGGGAGCCACACGGTCCACGCTCGCACCGTACTCGAACGCGCCGAGCAGGGAGCGGTAGCCGCCCTGGTTGACCTCGGTGCCGCGCAGCGAAATCTGGGACTTGGTCCAGCCGGTGTCTGCCTTCTGAGCCTCGTCGCTGGAGGGCTTCTGGGTGAAGGTGACGGTGTCTTCGGCAGCGTGCATGGTGCTCACGGGCTTGGGTGCCACGTGAACGGGCAGACGCAGTGCCTTGGTGCCGTCTTCGGTGAGGACGAGTCGGCCGGATGCGCTCGCAATGTACTGACGGTACTGTGCGGGAACGGTTTCCTTGCCGGTGTAGTAGTCAGTTGCGTTCTGGGTTACGTCCATTGCCGGGTCGCGGGTCTTCTCCAGCTTGGACGGGTCGATGCGCACGGTGACTTCGAACTTCTTAGTTTCACCGGGTGCGAGGGTGACCGCGGAGGGGAAGGAGTATTCCACGCCGGGAATATTAGTGCTTTCAGCGTAGGACAGGGCGTAGGTGTGTGCCACGGAGTCGGTGTTCTCGACCGTCACCTCGCGGGTGAGGGTCTGAACGCCAGCATCCGGTGCGTACTCGAGCACGCCGAAGCTCAGGGACACGGTGCCGCTCTTGTCAGCGTTGTAGACGAGGGACTTCGACTGCACGGCAGCGAGGGTGTCGACTCGTCCGGCGCCCACACGGTCCACCGCGTATGCGGCACCGGATTCGGTGCGCACATCGTGGGTTGCGGTGTTCATGAGGGCGGACTTGACCTGTGCGGGGGTGTAGGTCGGGTGGCTCTGCATGACCAGGGCGGCGGAGCCGGTCACGTAGGGTGCCGCCATGGAGGTGCCGCTGAAGGTCACAGAGTTGTTACCGGTTGCCACCGCCGCGGAGGTGATGTACGAGCCGGGTGCCGCAATGTCGGGCTTGGTGTAGCCGTAGCTGCCGTGGAAGCCGCGGGCACTCATGGGGTTCAGCTGATCCAGCTTGTCGGTGTCCACGCGCAGGGAGGACTTCAGCTCGTTGCCGAGGCGCACGGTCAGGGGCTTACCTGCCGCTTCTGCTGCGGTGATCTGTGCACGCAGGTCCTTAGCGGCGGATGCTGCCAGGCGGAAACCGGGCAGGGTGTCGTTACCGGCAATACCCAGGCCGGGCTCTTCGTCATGGCCTGCAAGCAGTACGCCCTTGGCGCCTGCCGCCTCCAGGTTGTCGAAGCGCACCTTGGAGCCGCAGGCGAGTTCACCGTCATCTTTAGCCCAGTCGATGAGCACCCACTTGCCCTTTACAGCTGCCGCTTCGGTGGCGCTGAGGGCGTTGCAGGCGTAGCGGTTGTTCTCGGAGATTGCGGTGAGTTCACCGGTGAATTCCTTGGTGCCCGCCTGTGCCCAGGGGTAGGAGACGCTGTAGTCGCCGCGTACCTTGCGGGTGGTGCCGGTGGCGGGGTCGGTCAGCTCTGCCGCATCGACGGCGCGGGTGGAGCCGTAGGCGTTCGCTACGGTGATTGCGCTGGCTGCGGTGGCGGGGTGACCGGAGTTGGAGTAGGTGTCGCCGCGCAGGCTGTAGTCGTTGGCGTTACCCGCGGAGATCACGGAGAGCACGCCGGCGCGGGTGAGCGCGTCAACGGCGTAGGCTTCGGGGTCGTCCTGCGGGGAGAATTCGCCGCCGAGGGACATGTTGACCACGTTCACGCGGTCGGAGAAGTCGCCGTCACCGTTGGGGTCAAGAGTGCGGTCGAGCGCCTCGATAACGACGTTGGTGCTACCGCTGCAGCCGAAGACGCGGAAGGCGTAGATTTCAGCGTCGGGGGCGACGCCGGGGCCAATCTTCATGGTCTTGAGCTGCTCTGCGGTGAGCTTGCTGTAGTCGCCGGTGAAGGTGGTGCCATCGGCGTTCACGCCGTAGCCTGCCGCGGTGCCCGCCACGTGGGTGCCGTGGCCGCCGGTGGTGCAGTCGAGCGGGTTGCCGTCGGGAACAGCGGTGTTGCTGCCGTCGTAGGCGTCACCAACGAGGTCGTAGCCGCCAGCAACCTTGGTGCGGTTGATGAGCCCGGAGTCTGCGGAGGGCAGCTCGGTGAGTTTGGATGCCTTCTCGTAGTCTTCGAGCTTGCCGCTACCGCCGAAGTCGGTGTGGGTGTAGTCGATGCCGGAGTCGATGACGGCGATCTTCACGCCCTTGCCGGTGTATCCGCCCGCGCCAGCGGGGTTGGTGGTGCCGGTCCAGGTGGCGAGGGAGCCTGCGTCAATGGCGGCGCCCGCGTTCTGGCGGTACTTGGGCAGGATGGGCGAGATCTTCTCTACGTCGGAGCGGTTGGCGAGTGCCTTGATGGACTCGGCGTCACCGCGCACTGCCACGCCGCGTACTGCGTTGTGGGTGGTGTAGAGGACCTGCGCGCCGGACTGGCTGCTGACCTGCTGTGCCTGGCTCTGCACCTGGGAGGCGATTGCCTGCACCTGCGAGCTGGTGTTGACGGGTGCCTGCACGCCGGCGCGTACGCCTGCGGGCTGGGTCTGTTCAAAGGCGCCCTTACCCTTGAAGCGGACGAAGGCGGTGACGGTGCCGCTGGCGTTCTTCATGCTTTCGCTGAGTACCTGCTTGACGGCGTCGGGGTCTTCCGCGGCGTGGGCGGTGGTGCCCAGGGCTGCGAGGGGGCTCAGCGCCATGCTGAGGGTGAGTAGCCCGCTGCCGATTCGGCGTCGATGCGACCGGCCGCGGGGGTTTGGGGAGGCGGTGTGTTGCACGGTGCTCCTTTGCTTGGCTCCCGGGGTGTTTCTGGGAGGCTGGTGTGTTTTTCTGGTGGGTTCCAGCTGAGCTTGAACACACTAGATGTGAACTAGGATACACCTCAAAATGGCTTGTGAAGCGTTTATTACTCCTAAATGCATCAAAATGTGGACATGTTCGTCAGCACTGTCTTTCATGTGGTTCATTTGCATCCGATTCTGCGGTGCCAGCTCTGTCGGGGGCTTTTTCTCAGCTTTTATCAGGCAGGTTTCAAGGGACTGCCCAGCGCCCGCTGGTACGGTGGTGCCACTAGGAGTATGTCTGGTAAGCGAAGGAGACGACCATGGCAGACCGCCCCACTGAAAAGAAGGAAACTGCAAAGAAGGACGAGGCGTACCAGCCCCTCTGGGACACCGACCAGTCCGTCCCGGAATACATGACGCTACTCATGGGCGAGCAGACGCAGAAAAATGAAGACGCTGAGCTATATGAAGAATCCGACGACGAAGAGCTAGAACACCCCGACCCCGATTATGAATACGTCTACCCGGGTGCCCCCAAGCGCTACGACTCCGCGCGGAAAGACTCAGAAGACGAACCCGAAGACTCTCATGACACCGACAAAATCGACGAGCCGGAAGACACCTCAGAAGATACCTCAGAAGACACCCCGGAAGATACTCACGAATCTCGCAAGGACGACGAGGCGAACCACCCGGTAGCGCTCGCCTCCACTGAACAGGCTCAGCAAGAGCAGGCTCAGGCAACGCACGCCTACGGCGAGTACGTTCGGCTGGAACACCTCGGTCTGCAACCGGGCGCTATTCTGCCGGTCATCCCCGACCCGCTCTTCGGCACCCCCGACTCAAAACTCATCGAAATGCGCCTACTGGACCGCTCCCACGACGAGTCCGCACCCATGCAGGCGTGCGCTGCCCACCTGAACCCGGTCAAGGTTGAGGAGAACCCCATATCGCGGGCAGCAATGATCCAGCCGGTAGGCTACGTTCCCATCAATAATCCGTTTGCTGGCTCCAACATTGAAGAGATCGAGAGTCAGCGCACATTCTGGAAGACCGTGCTTATTGTCCTGCTGATACTGAACCCGTTTGTGCTGGTTCCTCTGGTGAGTATGTTCGATAGTAGTGCTGGCATGTCGATGCTGCTCTTCTTCATCACTATCGGCGTGGGATCGTTGTTTGTGGTGCCGATCCTATGGATTGTGGGTATTGTTCAGGCGGTGAAGCGTAAGAATCAGCTGAGGGAACTCCTCCAGAAAATAGAGACGGCACATGCCGAGTTCTGGTACTACCTCGTGTACAACCGCCTGCCGGACGGCTACACAGGCGTCAATGGCTTCACGAAGGAAGAAGAGGATTCTTTCTCGGTGTACGAGTTTCTGAAAAAGCAAGAACACGCAAAGCTACACGAGGCTGTAGCACCGCGCGAGGCCTCCGCACTACAGAAGTCCGCTGCGCATCCTGCGCTCGCCGATGAAGAGAAACAGGGCTAGCGACCAAACCACACAGCCCCGAACTGTATAACAACCTGCCCCTCCACGTACGTAACACCGCGTGGAGGGGCAGGGGCGTCTTTTTGTGTCATATTCGGGTTTCTTCGTCTGTTGTCCGGCGAGGGTTAATATTCCATTTACTTTGCCTTGATAGGGTGAAACCATCACGAGCGTTGCGACCAAGTAGAGCGAGGCGGGCACCCTCCGAGAACGGCGAGTTAGCCTGCCGCCGCACCTCAACGATTAGCTGTATCCACTCATCGATAGATTAGGAAAAGAACGATGTCCCAGAACCCGAACCCTGAACAGTACAACCAGTACTCCCAGCAGGCACCCTCCTACTCGCAGGCGCCGGGTCAGCAGCCCAACGGTTACGTAGTCTCCTCCAAGGACGACCAGAACATGGCGATGCTCGCGCACCTGGCTTCTGCAATTCTGTCTCTGCTGTCCTTCGCATCCGCAAGTATTCTCGCGCCGCTGGTCATGTGGTTCATCTACAAGGACAAGCCCGGTTACTCCTTCACTAAGGAAGCATCCCGCCGCGCGTTCAACTTCAACTTCTCCCTGTGGGTCATCAGCATGGCTTCCTGGCTGCTGATTATTCTGACCTTCGGCATCCTGGGCATCATCCTGTGGGTCGTCCCGATGGTTGTGGCTATCCTGATGGTTATCTTCCACAGCCTGGCTGCTCTGGCCGCAAACCGCGGTGAGCAGTACACCTACCCGATGACCTTCATCGAGATCATCAAGTAGTCTTCATAAGCTCATGCCGGTAGCGCCCCCGTCCGAATATCGGATGGGGGCGTTGCCGTGCCCGGTGAGGCTCACCGGCACCGGATCTGGCACGCCTACCGCCCCGTCACACGGGACTTAAAGGGACGGGCACGGTATCATTAGAAGAGGTGTGCCTACCCGGATCATGAGGCGGTAGGTCGCCGCCGCGCCGTGAAATCCGGTGCGTATCTTCAAGGCTTTCAAGGAGCACAAAATGTCAGCTGTCGTGATTGTGGGCGCCCAGTGGGGCGATGAGGGTAAGGGTAAGGCAACCGACCTGCTCGGCCCCCGCGTAGACTACGTGGTCAAGCCCAACGGCGGTAACAACGCCGGTCACACCGTGGTGGTGAACGGCCAGAAGTTTGAGCTGAAGCTGCTGCCCGCGGGTATTCTGAGTGATAACGCCGTCCCCGTGATTGGTAACGGCGTGGTTGTTAACCCCGAGGCTCTTTTCGCTGAGATTGACGGCCTTGAGGCCCGCGGTGCTGACACCTCCCGCCTGAAGATTTCCGCTAACGCACACCTGGTCGCACCCTACCACCAGACCATGGACAAGGTGACTGAGCGTTTCCTCGGCAAGCGCGCTATCGGCACCACCGGCCGCGGTATCGGCCCGACCTATATGGATAAGGTTGGCCGCCTCGGCATCCGTGTTCAGGACATCCTGGACGAGTCGATCCTGCGTCAGAAGGTTGAAGGCGCACTGCGCCAGAAGAACGAACTGCTGGTGAAGGTCTACAACCGCCGCCACGTTGAGGTTGACGAGATCGTTGAGTACTTCATGTCTTACGCTGAGCGTCTGAAGCCGATGATTGTGGACACCACCCAGCTGCTGAACAAGGCACTGGACGAGGGTAAGACCCTGCTGATGGAGGGCGGCCAGGCAACCTTCCTGGACGTTGACCACGGCACCTACCCGTTCGTGACCTCCTCCAACCCGACCTCCGGCGGCGCGTGCGTCGGTTCGGGGGTGGGCCCGACCCGCATCTCCCGTGTGATTGGTATTCAGAAGGCGTACACCACTCGCGTGGGTGCTGGCCCCTTCCCGACTGAGCTGTTCGATGAGATGGGCGAGTTCCTGCGCACCACCGGCGGCGAGTTCGGCGTGAACACTGGCCGCCCGCGTCGTTGCGGCTGGTACGACGCCGTGCTGGCGCGTCAGGCTGTGCGCATCAACGGTTTCACCGACCTGTTCATCACCAAGCTGGACGTGCTGACTGGCCTGGATAAGATCCCGGTCTGCGTGGCTTACGACGTTGACGGTGTGCGCCACGACGAGATGCCGATGACTCAGACCGAGTTCCACCACGCTAAGCCGATTTTCGAGTACTACGATGGCTGGACCGAGAACATTTCGGATGCGAAGAGCCTGGATGAGCTGCCCGAAAACGCCCGCAAGTACGTGCTGAAGCTGGAAGAGATTTCTGGCTGCCGTATTTCTGCGATTGGTGTGGGCCCGGACCGCGACCAGACCATCGTGGTCCGCGACCTCATCAACGAAGACTAAGCTAATAAGCTCAATACGTGAAAGCCCCCGGAGGGTGCCTTACAGGTGCCTTCCGGGGGCTTTTCCATGCCAGGTGCACACGCGGTGCACATGACCAGGCGGGGCGTGTGCCGTATGCTGGAAAGAGCGCCCACACACGTGGCGCCAAAGCGTTCAGAGGAGAAAAACGATGTCCTATATCACCGGAGCTATCTACCCGAGCTCGGACCGCCCTCAGCTGGGTGCCACCGAGGAAGAAACCCTCCGCGCCTACGCGGACGAGAACACCGCCGTAGCCCTCGGATACGCCAACCCCGACATCCACGAACTACACGCCCTGCAAAAAACCTTCAACCTGCACGAACTCGCCATCGAAGACGCCGGACGAGGCCACCAGCGCGCCAAACTAGAACGATACGGCGACTCCCTCTTCACCGTCATCCGCCCCGCCATCTACCTCGACAAAGAAGAAGAAGTGCGCCTCAGCGAACTGCACCTCTTCACCGGCCCCCGCTACACCCTCGCACTCGTTCGCGACGAACAGCGCATCAACGACAAGTTCAACCTGCTCTACGCCACCCCCGATGCATCCCCCGCCCGACTGCTGCACCGCATCCTCGACAGCACCGTCGACAGGTACGCCCCCGTGCTCGAGGGACTCGAGAACGACAACGACGAGATTGAAGACATCCTGTTCTCCGCGCACGACCGCCAAGACGCCAACTCCCTGGCGCAGCGCATATACGAGCTACTCAACCAGGTGATTGACTTTCAGCGAGCCTGCCGACCCCTCGAACCGATGATGGGTCGCATCATTGAAGGCCTACGCACCGGCGCGCTCGACCCGTCCCCCTACCCGGGCGCGAGCCGAGGCGAAGTCGAAGACGAGGCCGTGGAACTTGCCCGCCAGTTCCGTAATGTGCTCGACCATGTGGTCCACACGAAGGAACGTTTGGAGGACCTCCGCACCTCCCTCGAAAACGCCCTGCGCGTGCACGACACCCTGCTCGGTCAGCAGCAGAACGACGACACCAAGAAAATCTCCGCCTACGCGGCGCTACTCATGGTGCCCACCATCGTTGGCTCCGTGTACGGCATGAACTTTGAGGTCATGCCCGAGCTCAAGTGGGAGTTCGGCTACCCGGCGGCCCTGCTGCTGATGCTGGTCTCCTGTCTGCTCCTCTACTGGTTCTTCAAGAAGAATAAGTGGCTCTAACAGTCCACAAAACGGCACTGGCTAGGCCTTTAAACGCGTATGCCGCGCAGGGCATACACACATGCCTTACGCGGCGCGGTCGTACTGGGCACGCATTGCGCGGCGGCAATCACGACGCTCACGCTTGAACTTCTTACACACAGCCTCCGAATCGGCAAACATGTAGAAGTCCTCCGGCTCAGCCGACAGACCCAAAGTCGACAGCTCAACCAGCGACAGCATCGCGTAGAACATCTCGCGGCGCAGCTCAAAATTGCAGGCACCCGGAGCGGACTCCACCGCAAACACGCCGCCGGTGCACTCCAGCGCGCGCATCGCCCAGTGCTGAGTCCACAGGTCACCATTGACCGGGCTCACGCCCAGACGAGTCAACGCCAAGCCGGTACCCTGCACACGCTCAAAGCGCAGGCACATCTCCAGGTCCTTCTCCAGGGGGAACACGAACAGCAGAGCGTTCTGTGCCGCCGCACGCAGCTCAGTCAAGTTCGCCTCGTAACCGGAAGCACCCTGAGTCAGGTGACGCATCACGCGGCCCATCGTCGAAGAGGCCGGCGCGGTGCGGAAGCACGAACCGTCAGCTACCAGCTGCTCCAGAACGCCGCGGAGCTCCTCCACGTTGAAACGCTCCATACGGACGATGGTGCCCGCCTGCATCAGCAGGTTGAACTCTGCATCACGGCACAGCTGCTCATCGGCGGTGCAGGAAATCTCTGCGTTTGCGTACTGGCTCTCGTGAGTGGTGTTGTCCATGACCGTTCCTTCCGTAGATGCTGAATCAACCTAGCGGCAACACCGCAGGAGACGGTGTGCCCGGTCGGAAGGATCGTCCCTTCCAACACCTACACTCTATGAGCGACCCCTGACACGATAAGCAGTTTTTAATCTACCCCGGGGTAAAACTGGGAAAATTCTGAAAAATTCTGAAACCACCCGTGAAACCTAGCGAAACCCCGTGAAACAGAGAAAACCGGGTGCCCCCAGTTGGGAACACCCGGTCACTCATACGGAATAAGACGGCGCAACTAGCGCTGACGGTGCAGCAACCACAGCATGTACACGCCACCCAACGCGCCCGTCACCAGACCCACCGGAATCTGGAACGGCGCCAACGCACGAGCCGACACAAAATCAGCCAGCACCAAAATCACCGAACCCAGCAGCGCCGAATGCCACATCGCCATACCCGGAGTGTTCCACAGGCGGCGCGCAATCTGCGGGGCAACCAGCGCCAAGAAACCAATTGGGCCCGCAACAGAAATCGCCACAGCCACCAGGAGCACGGCAGCCGCCACCAGCAGGTTCACGGTCCTCTTCACCGGCAGGCCCAAACCCGCCGCCAAATCGTCGCCGAGCTCCAAGACGCGCAGGCGATGCGTCAGCATCAGCACCAGCGGAATCGCCACCAGCAGCAGCACCGCCTGCACCGACACCTGATTCCACGACAGCGCATTTAGCGAACCGTGTTGCCAGGTCTTCGCCGCCTCCGCCTTCTCCAAATCACCGCGTGTGATTAGGTAATCGTTCACGGAACTGAGCATCGCACTCACCGCAATACCAATCAGCACCATCTTCTGACCCATCGTCGCGCCACCGCGCACACCCGCCAGAAGCATCACCACGGCCGCCGTCGCAAAACCGCCAATAATAGCGCCCATGCCCATACCCACGCCGGTAGAACTCAACGACCCAATCAGCACCACAGACAGGGCACCGGTCGCCGAACCCACCGTGAAACCGATAATATCCGGCGAACCCAGAGCATTACGGGAAACCGACTGAAAAATAGCGCCCGATAAGCCCAAAGCCGCACCCACCACCACGGCGGCAAGCATACGCGGCAGACGCTGATTCAACACCAGCTGACGCTCAATCTCCGTGCCCTCACCCTGAAAAATCAGGCGAAACACCTGATCAGGGCTCATCTGATAACTACCAAACACCAGGGAGGCGACCGCCGCCACCACAAGCACCGCCACCACCAGCAGGGTACGCGGAATAGGGGTGCGGTAACGCCCCGGGATACGCACAGACCCGGCTACAGAACGAGACACAACGCTCACAATAAAACCTCTCAGAAACCGGGACCTACGAACCAAACGCGCCAGATGAACCAGACGAACCACGCGCAACAGGGCGCTGAGCACGATGCGGACCGTGCTCCGACACATGAGCTGGACCCGATTCATCGTGCGCCTGCGCCTTCGCACCCATGCGGCCCTTCTTCGCACCGCGCGCACCCGTACTCAATCGCAGCACCAGAACCATTAGCACCGGGGCACCAATAAAGGCGGTCACAATACCCACCTCAAGCTCACTCGGCATCACCAGAACGCGACCCAAAATATCGGAGGCAAGTACCAACACCGGGCCGTACACCAGCGACAGCGGCAGCACACGCGCAATATCGGAACCCACCAGCAGACGCACCACATGCGGCACGACCAGGCCCACAAAACCAATCGGGCCCGCAACCGCAGTCGCCGCACCACACAGTGCCATGATCGCAATAATCGTCGCGCCACGCACCATTGTCACCGGCACACCCAGGCCGGCTGCCGCATCCTCTCCAAGTGCCAGGGCACGCAGAGGACCAATCAGCATGAACGACAGCACCAAACCCAACGCCACAAAGGGCAGCGCAGACAGCACCTGCTCAAAGGTGCGGTTCTCCAGCGAACCCACCACCCAGAAACGGTGCGAATCAAAAGCCTTCGAATTAAACATCGTGATAATGCCGGTAATCGTGCCCAGGCAGGCATTCACCGCCACACCCGTCAGCACCAGACGCGCCGTCGAATCCAGGTTCGGTTTAGAATCCACCAGGCCCATGACGAACACCAGCGCCGCCGCCAGACCCGAACCGGCCAGCGCCAGCCAGAGCTGAACGAACGGGGACGACACCCCAAAAACGCCCACACCGACCACCACGGAGGCGGCAGCACCCGAGTTCACACCCAGCAGACCCGGCTCAGCCAGCGGGTTACGGCTCAACGCCTGCATGAGCACACCCGACACCGCCAACGCGGCACCCACCAGCAACGCCGCGGCGGTACGCGGGGCACGCTTCGCCCAAATCAGCTTCGACTCGATGGTGTTCGCCTCCGGGTGGAGGAAACCGTCAATGGAGCGGTCCAGGGTGAACAGGCGCGAACCCACCGTAAACGACAGGGCGCAAAGCAGCACTAGCAGAACGCCGCCAATAATGAGCGCAACCGCCAGACGCGAGATAGACTTGCCACCCTGACCGCCAGAGGAGGCGCCAGATACGGCGTCCGAAGAAGCGGAGAGGGCACGAATTTTCGCCAGGGAAGCAGCGCTAACGGCGGGTCCGGAAGAGGGGGAGGTCTGTGGTGTCATAGGCTTTGGAGGTGGTGGGGGAGCGGTGTGCTCCCGTGCGGACGGAGGATGCTTAACGTATCAATAGATAAGTATTAAGTATCGCATATGCATATATGAGGTTATCCTAATAATATGGCAAATATGACGAACAAGATCACCCGCCGCTCCTTCGGCGCACTCGCACTCGGTTCCTTCGGTGCCCTCGCCCTGGCGGCATGCGGCTCCTCCAACACTTCCGGCTCTTCCTCCGCGTCTGCTTCTGCGACCGGTAAGAAGGTGGCACCCTCCGCCCTGCCCTCCGGCATGGGCACCACCACCGTTGACGGCGAATTCCCCCGCACCGTCAAGCACTTCCGCGGTGAAACCACCATCAAATCCGCACCCTCCAAGGTCGTGATTCTCTCCACCGGTCAGCTCGACGGCGTGCTCTCCCTGGGCGTCGTGCCCGTCGGCGCGGCAACCGCAGGCGACGCCGACCTGGTCCCCACCTACCTGAAGACCAAGTTCTCCAATAAGTCCGCAGAGCTCGACAAGATTGCCAAGGTCGGTAAGCGCACCGACCCGGACGTTGAGGCCATCGCAAACCTCAAACCCGACCTGATCCTCATTAACAACACCAACAAGAAGGACGAGCTGTACGAGTCCCTCGCCAAGATCGCGCCGACCGTGGTCACCGAGGGAACCGGCATCAACTGGAAGCAGGACTTCCTGCTGATTGCCGCCGCGCTGGGCACCACCGAGAAGGCTGAGAAGCTCATGGAGGAGTACAACACCAAGGCGAAGTCGGTCGGTCAGAAGGCTGGCAGTGAGAAGACCTTCTCCTTCCTGTACGCTTCCGCTGACCGCACCCGCATCTTCGCGAAGTCCTCGTTCGTGGGCTCCATCTGCGCGGATGCGTCCCTGGCACGTCCCGCAGCTGCGCAGGTTGAGAAGACCTCCATCGACTTGAGCTCCGAGCAGCTTGACCAGGCTGACGGCGACTACCTGTTCTACGGTGTGCAGGGCGGCGACGAGTCCAAGCTGACCGGTGAGGCGCTGTGGAGCACCCTCAAGGCTGTTACCGAGAAGCACGCGCACAGCGTGGATGCTGACATGTTCTTCCTGAACGCTGGCCCGGCTGCCGCGCTTGGTGTTCTGGAGACCATCGAGAAGGCGCTCTAAGCCTTTCTCGTCTCGTGTAGAGATTCGTTTTCGCTGGAAGCCCCGCATCTGTATCTTTCACGTCCTGCGCGTGAGGGTGAGGAGGCGGGGCTTTCTGCACGCTCTGCACCAGCGTTTCTGCCTGCCGGATGCACTCGTGACCGAAACCGGTGCGCGCCTGCCCGAAATAGGGTCTAATGGGGGTAGAAGGCGCCGCGGTACCGTTGCCTCGCGCCTTCACACCGAACCTTTCACACCGATTAATTCACCGACGAAACGAGCACATCATGCCGATGAATAACCCCTCCGAAGAGACCCTGGCGCAGGCACGCCGCGTCATCGACGCGCTCAACGAGCGTGGCGCGCGTAAGCAGGCGATTCGCCTGAAGGTCAGCAGCCCGGACGCGCCGCTGCCGCAGACCGCATCCAAGTTTGGCGGCCGCCCGTACCTGCCCGCGGGCGAGTCTGCGCCGACCAATGAGAAGGGTGAGCCGCTGGGCATGATCGCGCAGATTAACTGTGCCGAGCTGCCCGAAAACGACATTTACCCGGCGACCGGTATGTTGCAGTTCTGGATTAACCCGAACGATGAAGAGTGCTTGTGGGGCTTTGACTACGAGAACCCTCTTTCGCAGAAGAATCACCGCGTTGTCTACTACGAGACGTTGGGTGAGCCGAACCCGGATGCCCCGTTCCCGAACGTGGACTGGGACGAGGGCGGTTGGCCCATCGGTGGGTTCGACTGTGAGAGCGGCCCGCTCGAAATTGAGTACGGCATGACCTTTGAGGTGCGTGAGCAGGGTGTGACTGCCTCCGGCTACGACTACTACGACGTTTTTGGTGCGAAGTGGGATGAAACCTACCCGGATGAGTTGCTGCCCGAAGCGCACGAGAACCCGTATAAGAACCAGCCTCGCCGCGAAGCTCTCTACGAGTTGACGGAGCCTTTCGAATCGGAGGAAGAGTACTCCCACGTGGGCGGATATCCGTACTTCGTGCAGAATGACCCGCGTGACGAGTTCAAGGAGCTGCGCGGCCACACGGTGAACCTGCTGACTATCGTCTCCGAATCGGAGAACGAGGAGAACGAAGACGAGGAGATTGAGATCATGTGGGGTGATGCCGGTGCGGCGAACTGGCTAATTACCCCGGAGGCGCTTGCCGCCCGCGACTTCTCGCAGGTCGTCTTTGAATGGGCCTGCGGCTAAACGTGGTTTTGGCTGAATAGTCGAAGGGGGAGGGAAATAGAGAATAACCGCTCTATTTCCCTCCCCTTTTTGTCTACCTTTTATCGGGCACGTCTAAGCAGCGCGATACTTACGGTTCTTACTACGCGGTGGAGCCGTCGGGATAATCAGCTTCGCCTCCACAAGACGGCGCAGATCATTCGTAATGGAGGTACGTGAAGCGCCCCGCCCCCAATGCTCTTGGATATACGCCGTGGAAACAGCCTCGCCCTGTGCACGCAGGCCGCGCACAATACCAGCCTGGCGTTCGTTAAGGCCGTCAAGCGACGCATCGGCGCCTGCCGGTTCGACGGTGTCGGCTGAATGTTTGCCCGTGGAATGGGTTGCGTGCTGAGTCTTATACTCAGGCGCTGTCTTCTGCTCCATAGAAGACGTACCCTGCGGGGGCTGCATCAGAGTAACCTGCACGTACATCAGACGGTCAGCAAACTGGGGAGCGGGCAGACCCGCCTCCTTCAGCGCGCGCAGAACCGTGGGAATACCGGAAGCCCTATTCTCTGCAATCAAACGCCCCGTACCCGGATCGGGCAGATCAGTCAGAATGCTTGCCAAGTAGCTGTTGCGGGTTGAAGAAACACCGGGCTGACCGAAATCTCGGATAGTCACAGCACCGTAGATACCGCCCGGGCTACGCACCACCAGGCGGTTGGTGTAGAGCTCAACCTGCACCTGCGAGCCGCGCGCACCCGGCGAGTAGTCGCGGTGCATGAGGGCGTTGACCAGGAGCTCGCGGATAGCCTCCAGCGGATACTCGTAGCGCTCAACCCGCCCGATACCGCTGCTGTTGAGGCCCTCCATCGTGGACGTTTTGCGCATATTGCGAACTAAAACGCCCATAGCTTCATCCAACATGGAGGGGATAGGGCCGGTACAGCTGTGATTGTCCAGGAAGCGTCGACCGTCCTCAGTAACCTCACCAAGCTCTTCACCGGGAAGAACAACAACGCTCATCATCAGCTGCGGGAAGAACGCCTGCGGGTATGAGCCCATGGCGAGAAGCGCTCCAAGAGTGGGTACTTCTCGGCCCTCAGAATCGATGCGTAGAATGCGTGCCTGCAGAAGAACCTCACGGTCAGAAAGCGCCGCAAAAACACGAGGCTGCTCCTCGCGCAGGCGAGCGACATAGGCACTCACAAGGGTGGGGGAGAGGTCTTTGAAGCTTGCCTCACTAATCAGCTCCTCGTCATAACGGGGCTGACTGCGGTTCTCTAGGAGACGGTCAATCTCGTACTTGGTGAGGCGAATATCGGCCTCGCCGACGCGCTGGTAGGAGCCGTTATACATGCCGTGTGCTTCGATGTAGTAGGGCTTCTGCGTCGGGTCGCCGGGGAGCACATCGATGCGCACGATACGGTGCTGCTCGTCTGTCGCCTCAATCTGAATATCTACCGGGGGTCGAGGTGTGATCTTGGAACGGATTGCCTCAACGGATGCGTCGTGGACTGCCTGTGCGTTGAAACCTTCAACTGGCTGTAGACCTTCTGCCGGGTCGGTGAGGCCAAGAAGAATGGTGCCACCGTCTCCATTGGCGAAGGCACTAACGGTTTCAAGAACGGACTTGGGGAACCCGCCAGCTGCAGCTTTGACTTCTACTCGCCCGTTTTCAGCCTGGCTACGGCGTAGGTTATCGATGAGTTCGGCGGTGTTTGTTTCCATGTATGCTCCCGGTGGTTACTTCTTGGTGAACGTCATAACAGCATCATAACAATTTCTGCGATGATGTTGTTATGATCCTGTGATGATGTTGATATGATGCGGTATCTTCATCACTCATAGAATCTTGAAAATCCCGGAATTGCAGGCTAAAACCGGGTATTTTTATCAGTCTCATTAATCGCGCATCATATCAGCCGTCATAACAACTTCTGTTATGACGGCTGATATGATGCCCCGTCATAATCCGCAATAAACGACATATAGGTACCCGCACTTGGTGCGCCCCGCCGCCGGTGGCACAGTATAAAGTCGAGCCACTATCGACTCCCCGCACACAGGCGGGCAGATACACAGGAGCAAACCAATGGCTGAACATACTTTCGGCTTCCGCACCCGCGCACTACACGCGGGCGGCACCCCCGACGCTGAACACGGTGCCCGCGCGGTCCCCATCTACCAGACCACCTCCTTCGTCTTCAAAGACGCTGACGACGCCGCGAACCTCTTCTCCCTGCAGAAGTACGGCAACATCTACTCGCGCCTATCCAACCCCACTGTTGCCGCGCTGGAGGAGCGCATCGCCTCCCTCGAAGGCGGTATCGGTGCGGTAGCGACCGCCTCCGGCATGGCTGCCGAGTTCATCACCTTCGCGGCTCTGTGCCAGCAGGGTGACCACATTGTTGCTTCTTCGCAGCTGTACGGCGGCACCGTCACCCAGCTGGACGTGTCCCTGCGCCGCTTCGGCATTGAAACCACCTTCGTGCCCGGCACCGACCCCGCCGACTACAAGGCGGCACTGACCGAGAACACCAAGGCAATCTACACCGAGATCGTGGCGAACCCCTCCGGTGAGGTTGCCGACCTGGAAGGCCTCGCAGAGGTCGCCCACGAGGCGGGCATCCCCCTGGTCGTGGACGCAACCCTGTCCACCCCCTACCTGATCCGCCCCATCGAGCACGGCGCGGACATCGTCATTCACTCGGTCACCAAGTTCCTGGGCGGTCACGGCACCACCCTCGGCGGTATCGTCGTCGAGTCCGGTCGTTTCAACTGGGGTAACGGCAACTTCCCGTCCATGACCGAGCCGGTTCCCTCCTACAATGGCGTGTCCTGGTGGGGTAACTTCGGTGAGTTCGGTTTCCTGACTAAGCTGCGTTCTGAGCAGCTGCGTGACTTCGGTCCGTCGCTGAGCCCGCAGTCCGCGTTCAACCTGCTGCAGGGTGTTGAGACCCTGCCGCAGCGTATGGATGCGCACCTGGCGAACGCTAAGCAGGTTGTCTCCTGGCTGGTTGAGGATCAGCGTATCGCCTACGTGAACTACGCCGGCCTGGAAGACCACCCGCACCACGAGCGTGCGAAGAAGCTTCTGCCGCTGGGTGTCGGTTCCGTGTTCTCCTTCGGTGTGAAGGGCACCGAGAAGGCGTCCGGCCGTCTGGTCGGTGGCGAGTTCATTGGCGCCCTGCAGCTGGCAAGCCACCTGGCAAACATTGGTGACTCCCGCACTCTCGTGCTGCACCCGGGTTCGACCACGCACCAGCAGCTGTCGCGTGAGCAGCTTGAGGCTGCCGGCGTGGGTGAGGACCTGATTCGCATTTCGGTGGGCCTGGAAGACATTGAAGACATCATTTGGGACCTGGACCAGGCGCTGACCTACGCAACCGGTCTGAACCACGCCGGTGAGCGTGTGGGTGAGTCCAGCGCAGACAAGATTGTGGAGGCTGAGGAGGCGGTTGCCGCCGCTAAGGCCGCCGAGGACGCCGCCGCCGCTGAGGCTGCTGCTGGCGCATCCTGCTCCCTGCCTACTACCACTCAGGAGGAGAAGTAATGACTGAGAAGCGTACCTGGGTGGGTCCTTCCGCCCCTGAGCGTCTGAACATTCTGCGTAATACCCGCACGATCGCGATTGTGGGTATGAGCGATAAGATTTCGCGTGCCTCGTACTTTGTGGCAACGTACCTGCAGTCGGCGTCGCCGTACAAGCTGTATTTTGTGAACCCGATTCTGGCGGCGAAGGGCAAGCTTGTACTGGGTCAGCCGGTGTACCCGTCGCTGCAGGACCTGCCGGAGGTCCCGGATCTGGTGGAGATTTTCCGCCGTAATGAGGACCTGCCGGGCGTGGTTCAGGAGGCTGTGGATCTGGGCGCGAAGACCGTGTGGATGCAGCTGGGCTCCTGGAGCGAGGAGGCTGCCGCGATTGGTGAGGCTGCCGGCCTGAACGTGGTGATGGATAAGTGCGTGAAGATTGAGCATGCGCGTTTCCACGGTGGCCTGCACCTGGCTGGTTTCAACACGGGCGTGATTTCTTCGAAGCGTCAGGTGCTGTCGAAGTAAGCAGCCTGTGCTGTATAAGCCGCTGTAGCTTGTAATTACAAAAATTAGGCGCTTGTGAGCGTTTGAAAGAGGGGGGCGTGCCCGGGGTGTTTCCCGGGTGCGCCCCTCCTTCTATGCCCGGTGTAATACCCGTGTAATACCCGGCAGGGCATCCGGCGCGTTTGGGCGAGATTGAGGGCGCAGCATCGCCCCTAGTGGAGGGCAGTTCAGCTTTAAGGTAAACCTACCCTTATGTTCTGGGGTGCTGAGCCGGTATCCTAGTGTGGAGCCCGGCGGCCGGTACTCAGCACACACGTGTACCGACCGCCGGGTCTTTTCACGCCCGAAATATGACGAAATATATGTCTAAAATGTCGAAATATAACGCCGTTTTTCAGTCATAAAAAGTCACTCGGTCACAGAAAAGAAAAAACTAGTCAGCTCTCAAAAAGAGCCCTAAGCTAACAATATATTTATCCCCGCATTTTATGCATAACCCTTAGCCGAGGACAGCATGACCGGATTCACCACGAAGGCAATTCACACCACGGACCGCGACAACCCGTACGGCTCCATCCTGCCTCCGATCTACACGACCACCACCTACGCCCAGCCCTGTGACGGCACCGAAGGCCCCTACGACTACCAGCGCGGCGGCAACCCCACCCGCGGAGCCCTCGAAACCACGCTCGCAACCCTCGAAGGCGCCAAGCACGCCTTCGCCTACCCCTCCGGAATGGGCGCCACCGCTGCCGCCCTCGGCATCCTCAAGGAAGGCGAAACCCTGCTGCTGGGCATGCCCTCCTACGGCGGCACCTACCGCTTCGCAACCATCGAACTGCCCGCCCGCGGCGTCAAGACCCGCTTCATCGGCGACTTCACGGCCCTCACCGACGAGGACTTCGCCGACAACGTGACCATGGTGTTCCTGGAGAGCCCCTCCAACCCGCTCCTGCGCGTGAGTGATATTGCCGCCATCGCAGAAATCGCCCACCGCAACGGTGCAATCGTGGTTGTCGACAACACCTTCATGACCCCGCTACTGCAGAAGCCCCTCGACCTGGGCGCGGACATCAGCGTGCAGTCCGCCACCAAGTACCTGGGCGGCCACGCCGACCTGCTCGGAGGCGTCGCCGCAACCAACGACGACGCGCTCGCTGAGCGCCTCTGGCACCTGCAGATGATTACCGGCGCAATGCTTTCGCCCACCGACTCCTACCGCCTGCTGCAGGAGGTCAAGACCCTCAAGCTGCGCCTGACCCAGCAGCAGAAGAACACCATCGAGGTCATCAACTACCTGGAGGCGCACCCCGCCGTGAAGCGCGTGCTCTACGCGGGTTCGCACAGCGAGTACGAGGCGCAGGTGCACGCCCGCCAGGCGAACGGCCTGGGCGCGCTCATCTCCATGGAGCTGGTGGACGGCGCAGACCTGCCCGCCTTCCTCGAAGCCCTGAAGATTTTCACCCACGCGGTGAGCCTGGGCGGTATCGAGTCGCTGGTGGTTCGCCCCGCGCTCATGGTGCAGGCTGCCTACACGCAGGCGCACCGCGACGAGTACGGCGTGAGCGACAACCTCATCCGCCTGGCGATCGGTATTGAGGAGATTGAGGACATCATCGAGGACCTGGAGCGCGGCCTGACCGCAGCCCTGGCGCATCAGGCATAGTCCCTGAACATGAGGCACCGCACGACCGTATCGCGTGATTCGAGGTGCCCCAAATACGCGGTGTAATGTCACCCATAATAATTACTCAAAATACCCGGATTAACGTATTTCTTTCAATGTAAAAGAATGTTTTTGATTCGGGTATTTTGTGTACCCTCACCGCATTTTTATATGACGTTGCGTGAACATATTAACCCCCGTGAAGTTTAGCTAGAACGGCATAAAAAATGCGGGTAGGGTAAATCTCAGATACACGACGAATACCAGCTACGCCCGCGTTCGGGGTAGCCCGAACGGAGGAGAACCACCATGAGCCACCAGAACCAGCTCGAACCGACCGGTTTCACGACCCGCACCATCCACGCCGTGCACGATGCCCGCTACGATGCGTCCGTGCCGCCGGTCTACCTGGCTAGCACCTTCGGTACCGCAGGTGAGGACACCACCTACATGTACCAGCGCGGCGCGAACCCCACCCGCGATAACCTGCAGGCGACCCTCGCCGCGCTCGAGGGGGCCGAGCACGCTTACGCGTACCCCTCCGGCATGGCGGCCACCGCGGCGGCCCTCGGCGTTCTGGAGGCGGGCGACACCCTGCTGCTGGGCATGCCGACCTACGGCGGCACCTACCGCTTCGCGACCACCGAGCTGACTAAACGTGCTGTGAAGACCCGCTTTATCAGCGACTTCACGGCCCTGAGCGATGAGGACTTCACCCCGGACGTGAAGGTCGTCTTCCTTGAGACCCCCACGAACCCTACCTTGCAGGTCACCGACATTGCCGCGGTTGCGGAGCTGGCGCACCGCCACGGCGCCCTACTGATCGTGGACAACACCTTCATGACGCCCTACCTGCAGCGTCCCCTGGAACTCGGCGCTGACATCACCGTGCAATCTGCCACCAAGTTCCTGGCCGGCCACGCCGACCTGCTCGCCGGTGTCGCGGCCACGAACGACCCCGACCTGGCTATTCTGCTGCACCGCGGTCAGCTCGTTAGCGGCGCGCTGCTGCCCCCGATTGACTCCTACCGCCTGCTGCAGGACGTGAAGACCCTGGCCCTGCGCCTGGAACGCCAGCAGCAGAACGCCCGCGAGCTCATCGAGTTCCTCTCCGAGCGTCCCGAGGTCGAGAAGATTTTCTACGCCGGCAACTCCTCCGAGGAACAGGCGGAGGTGCAGTCCCGCCAGTCCCACGGCATCGGCTCCGTCTTTTCGCTGCTGCTCAAGGACGGCGGCGACGCGCAGGCCTTCGCCCGTGCCCTGCCCATCTTCGTGAACGCCGTGAGCCTGGGTGGTATCGAATCACTCGTGAGCCTGCCCGCGTACACCACGCACGGCGCATACGCCCAGGAGCACCGCGACGAGTTCGGCGTGGATGACCGCCTCGTGCGCCTGGCAATCGGCATTGAGGATGTTCAGGACCTCATCGCGGCCCTGGAGATTGGTCTGAAGGCCGCCTTCGCCGGCTAGGTTCGTGCCGCCGGTTCATACCGCTGGCGAACGTCGCCGATCCATACCGCAGATTTCAACTTTCACACCACACATCAACGTAGATTAAGGAACCAAGAATGACCGTTCTCAACACCTCCGCCGTGCTGAACCGACGCTCCCTGCTACTGGGCGCGGCCCTCGCCGGAACCACCGGCCTGCTCGCCGCCTGCTCCGGCGGTAACGGCTCCAGCTCGGGCTCCGCACAGAGCTCCTCCAACCTGCTGGAGTCCATCAAGTCCGCGGGCAAAATCCGCATCGGCGTGGAGGGTACCTACCGCCCCTACACCTACCACGACGCCTCCGGTAAGCTCGCCGGCTTTGAGTACGACATCGCCGAGACCCTCGCCAAGGACCTGGGCGTGACTGCCGAGTACATCGAAACCCCCTGGGACTCGCTTATCGCCGGCGTGGACGCGGGCCGCTACGACATCGTACTCAATAACGTGGCACCCACCGAGGAACGTAAGAAGAAGTACGATTTCTCCGTGCCCTACGCGCACTCCCGTGCCCGCGTGGGCGTGAAGAAGGACTCGAGCCTGAAGAACGCTTCCGAGATTTCCGGCCACAGCGCCGCCCAGAGCGCGACCAGCAATTACCGCAAGCTCGTGGAGGAACGCGGCGCCACCATCATCGAAGTCACCGGCTTCGACGAGGCCATCGAGCAGGTGCTCACCGGCCGCGCCGAGCTGACCGCCAACGACTCCGTGTCCTTCGCCGAGTACTTCAAGGAGCACCCGGACGCCAACCTGCGCCTGCTGGAGGGTGAGGTCGGCCCCGGCACCAACGTCGCCGTTCTGCTGCCCAAGAACCAGACCGCGCTGAAGGATGCGATTGACGCCTCCATCAAGAAGCACCTGGGCAACGGCGACTTCAAAGCAATTTTCGAGAAGCATGTGAGCGAGGACTTGAGCCCCGCCTCCTAAGCTTTCGTGAAAGGCTCGGAAGGGGTTCGCCTTCTAGGACTTCCGGCACTGCGTCGTGGTTGATGTCTCAGCCGCTTTTCCCGTATTGATGAGAGAATATGACGGAATGTTACGTTGAATTCTTTCCCATCGGGAATAGCTGTACGATAGCCAGCGTTGTACCCGCAGAGTAAGGGGCACACCGCATGATGCCCCGGGTTATCGCAAGGTGACAACCCGCACCTACAAGAGCATCGACTACGACGCAAAGGAAGAAACATGTCCGCAATGATTAACCGCCGCACAGTCCTCGCAGGCACCGCCTTCACCGGCCTGGCTGCACTGCTCGCAGCGTGCGGTTCGTCCAGCAGCAGCACCGCATCCAGCACCAACAAGCTGGAGGCTATCAAGTCTGCCGGCAAGATCCGTGTGGGCTTGGAGGGCACCTACCGCCCCTTCTCCTTCCACGACTCGAACGGCGCCCTGGTCGGTTTCGAGAAGGAAATCATCGACCTGGTCGCTAAGGACCTGGGCGTGACTGCAGAGTTCACCGAAACCCCCTGGGATTCGCTGATCGCCGGCGTGGACGCTGACCGCTACGACATCGTCATCAACAACGTTTCTGCAACCGACGAGCGTAAGCAGAAGTACGACTTCTCCGTACCCTACCTGTACTCCGAGCCGAAGGTCGCCGTGAAGAAGGATTCTTCCCTGCAGAACGTGAGCGAGATTTCCGGTCACTCCTCGGCGCAGTCTGAGACCTCGAACTTCCGCAAGATGGTGGAGGCGAAGGGCGCCTCGATCGTGGTTGTTTCCGGTTTCGACGAGGCTATCGAGCAGGTCCTCTCGGGCCGTGCAGAGATGACCGCGAACGACTCCGTGTCCTTCGCCGAGTACTTGAAGGAGCACCCGGACGCTAACCTGCGCCTGCTCTCCGGTGACCTGGGCACCGGCAGCAACTCCTCCATCCTGCTGCCTAAGGGCCAGGATGCTCTGCGTAACGCTATCGACGAGTCGCTGAAGAAGCACCTGGGCAACGGTGACATCAAGGCGATTTACGAGAAGTACGTGGGCGAAGACCTCTCCCCGAAGAACTAACACTCTCATAAGGAGCTGAGTTCCGCGCATGGAACGCTACCTCAACCTCTGGGCAGAATCACTGCCGCAGCTGCTGGGCTCGACCCTGGCAGTGACCATTCCGCTATCGCTCATCTCCTTCGCGCTGGCGCTGCTGGTGGGCATCATCTCCGCCGGCGCGCGCACGAGCCGCTTCGCCCCGGTGAACTGGCTGGCCTGGCTGTATATCTGGGTTTTCCGCGGCACCCCGCTGCTGGTGCAGCTGTTCATCGTCTTTTACGGCCTGCCGAAGGTCGGTATTGCCCTGGACGTGTGGAGTGCCGCGATCATCACGATGAGCCTGCACACCGGCGCGTACGTGGCGGAGACGTTCCGTTCCGCGGTGGCGGCTATTCCGCGCGGCCAGTTTGAGGCGGCGGCAACCCTGAACTTCACCCGCATGCAGACCCTGCGCCACGTGGTCATTCCGCAGGCGGTGCGTATTGCTCTGCCGAACCTGGGCAACAACTTTATCGACCTGATTAAGGGCACTTCGCTGGTGTCGGTTATTTCGATGGTTGACCTGTTCCAGACCGGTAAGCAGATCGCGTCGCGTACTTTCGAGCCGCTGGCAATGTACTCCGAGGTCGCCATCATTTACCTGGTGATTTTCACTCTGCTGACCGCCGCGCAGTCGGCCCTGGAGAAGTACAGTAACCGTTACGTAAGGAGCAACAATGCTTAGCGTTGATTCCCTGTCGAAGAGCTTTGGCGACACGCAGGTGCTCAAGAACATCAGCCTGGACATCCCCGACGGTGAGACCACGGTGATTCTGGGCCCGTCTGGTAGCGGCAAGTCGACTCTGTTGCGTTGCCTGAACCTGCTGGAAACCCCGCAGTCCGGCACGCTCACCATTGACGACGCGCAGGTGGACTACAGTCAGAAGCTCACCGACGCGCAGGTGCGTGATATTCGTTCCCGTTCGGCGATGGTGTTCCAGCAGTTTAACCTGTTCCCGAACTACACGGCGTTGAAGAACGTGGCGCTCGCCCCGACCCTCAACGGCACCCTGAATGCTCAGCAGGCGCAGGAGCGTGCCCGTGAGCTGCTGGCTAAGGTGGGTCTTGCCGACAAGGTTGATTCCTACCCGGACGCTCTCTCTGGTGGCCAGCAGCAGCGTGTGGCGATTGCCCGCGCCTTGGCGTTGGAACCCTCCTACCTGCTCTTTGATGAGCCGACGAGTGCGCTGGATCCCGAGCTGGAGGCGGAGGTGATCCGCGTGCTGATGCAGCTGGCGAAGGAGGGGCGCTCCCTGGTCATCGTGACGCACAATATGGCGTTTGCGAAGAAGGTTGCGGATCGTATCGTGTTCCTGGAGAACGGTACCCTGCGCTATAACGGTGAGCCGACCGGTTTCTTTGCTTCGGATGATGAGCGTATCCGTAAGTTCTTGACGGTGTACGACAGCACCGAGTACACGATTTAGCCGTACTGCACATAGTAAATATGGGCTGGTTTCTGCCGGTCAGATAATCATCTGACGAGCGGAAACCATCCCATATTCTATATTCAGCATATATTGGTTTTTACTCTGAAAGACCCTTAGAGCGGCGGTACTCCTCCAGTTGCTCAGCATTAATCACCTCAAGCTGTTCAGTGAGCGGAGCACCAGGGGCCCAGCCCTCATTAGCAACGGCACGGTCCTCCTGCTTACCAAAAGTGAAGAGACGCGGGCGAGGCACACGCAGCTCAGCCGGGGTAGTCGGCAGCTGCCAATTCTTCATATGGGAGAGCACACCAAACACCAGGCACAGGAGAATAGACAGACCCATCGCCAGGTTCGGGCGGTGGAAGAAACCAGACACAATCGCCGTCTCGGTCGCACCCACAAACGCGACCGTCGCGTACAGCGAGTTACCGCCAAAAATCGCCGGAATGCGGTTGACCATAATGTCACGGATAACGCCGCCACCAACCGCGGTGGTCACACCCAGTGCAATAGCGGGCAGCCAGTGCAGGCCCAAGTTCAGGGACTTAATGGTGCCGGTTGCCGCCCACGCACCCATACCGATGAAGTCAATGATGAGCATGGTTCGGGTCGCCCAGCGGGCACTCAAGTCGATGCTGTACGCCAGAATCGAGGAGCCGATAGCGCCCACCCAGTAGCCGCCGTCGGTGAGCGCCACGGGCAGACCCGAATTCAGCAGGATGTCACGGATCATACCGCCGCCCATGCCGCAGGCGACCGCGAGCAGCAGGAAGCCCACGATGTCGAATCGGAAGGCGCGCGCCACGGCACCGCCGAGCAGGCCGTTGGCGACAACGGCGGCAATGTCGACGATGCGGAATACCTGGTCGGGGTCAAAGAACTCGTGCATGGGCTCTCCTGCGTGCGTAATGTGTGCTGTGGGGTGCCGACAAGGGGAGGAGCGCGCAACGGGGGGGGTCGGGTGACGACGTTATCACCGCATCCGGCTCTGTCAGCCTGTGCTCGCACCTGATATGGCACCGATTCATTGTAGACCCGCCGCCGCTCCTGCTCCTATTTGAAAGGTGCTCATGACGAGCTCTGAGACGGAACCAAGAAGCTTGTGGACGCGCTAAAAGATGGGCGTAGAATGAGTGAATCTCCACCCCCAATGTTCTGTCATGATTGTTTTTGCGCTGGGTTCTTTCCAGTACGGTAACGGCATCATTTCTTCGCTACTGTTGGCGTTGAGCCCCCTGAATGCGGTGGAGTCCATGGCGGTCATGATGTTTGCCGGCACGGCGCTGTCGGCGCTCATGGTGTGGTTGCCTTCGCGTAGCCGGAACGCTCGCTAAGCTGGGACTAGACGAAATCTGCGTAAGGTGAAAGGAGCCGCTGTGGCGGTATCTCGCGACGAAGTTTTCGGGGTCCTGCAGGGAATCGTACCCCGTCTGGAGGAGGCGCTTCCCGGCTGGTCGGTGCGCCCCAACATTACGGGTACCGGCGCGGTGGGGCTCTATCTGGACGGCCCCGCAATCTACCGGGACGGCGAGCCCCTGACCGGCGTGAACGCCGAAGGTGAGCCGGTCGTTCGGCACCTGTGCGGCACGATTCAGACCGCTGACCGCGGCCTGCCGCAGGAGCTCGGGCAGGTGCGCTACCAGTACATCCTGGGCGTGAGCGTGGCGGAGCACGAGAGCGAGTATCCCGAACTGGCCGACCTGGCGAGCGTGGGGGAGCCGAGCTGGGTTCCTGCGCTGAGGGCCCTGGAGGCGCTGGTGGAGTTCGAGGGCCGCGAGACGCTGTTCATCAGCCGCGGCGGGTACGTGCCCGGTCGCCGCGCCCTGGGTAAGCGCCGTGTGGCGCTGCGGCGCGAGTTCTTCCCCGGTAAGCCCTGGCTGGGTTTGGGCACGATTGACTGGTGTGCGGGCGTGCGCTCGACCCCGGTGTACGCCGAGGATCTGGTGGCTCTGGTGGCCGCGGCGACGCGCCTGGCGAGTAGCTGGGATGCAGCCCTGCGCATTGGCGCTGCGGACAGCCAAAAGTAGTTAAAACAAAGCGGCGCATCCGACCCGTGATGGGGTGGATGCGCCGCTTCTGTGTGTGCTCTAACGCTGAGTGGGTTTAGTCCAGTGCCTCAGCCAGTTTGAACGAGTCGAGCCGTATGAGATATTGCCTCATCGATAGCATGCAAGGGTGATGCATCCTGCTACCTCTACGGGGGCGTAACCGTAGCATTTGTAGAGCGCAACGGCGTGTTCACTAGCGACGTCGGTAGTAATGAGTCGCTGTCGAATGTCTTCTCGGTCAAAGTCATCAATGACACGCTTTAGAAGCGCAGAGCCAACGCCCTGACGCTGGGCGTGTGGATGCACTAGGAGGTCCTGAATGTAGGCGATAGATTGTCCGTCCCCGACGGCGCGGACTAGCCCGACGAGTCGTCCCGTTCCGTCCGTGGTTGCCTCTCGTGCGGTGTATAGATACCGCGACCCTTCCAACATCGGGATGAGACGTTCGGGCGTTTTGGTATAGGCGCTCCAGCCCACAGAATCGTAAAGCTCAGTAAGTTCTTCTACGCTGGGAAGAGGGCTGGTGGAGTCCAAAATACAGTACCGCATACAGGCATTGTATAGCGCCAAATCGAGGGAGCTAGGAAAGCCGTCCAACGCGTTTTTAGCTACTGCAGGGCATAATCTGTGCATAAAGGAAGCGGCGCATCCGACCCGTAAAGGGGTGGATGCGCCGCTTCTGTGTGTGCTCTAACGCTGAGTGGGTTTAGCCCAGTGCCTCAGCCAGCTGAATGCCCTGTGCCACGCCACCGAGGGTTGCAGCAATACGAATCAGGTCGTTGACCTGCTCCTTGGTTGCGCCCTCTTCGCGCAGGGTGTGCTCGTGAGCCTCAACGCAGTGGGAGCAGCCGTTGACTGCGGACACTGCCAGTGCGAACATCTCGAAGTCCAGCTTCTCAATGCCACCGTTCTTACCGATGATCTGCATGCGCAGGTTTGCGCGCTGGTCATCGTAGGCGCCGTTCAGGAAGCCACGGGTGCGGTAGAAGATGTTGTTCATGCCCATGATGGTTGCAGCGCCCAGAGCAGCCTCGTAAGCGGTGTCGCTCAGGTGCTCCTTAGCCTCTGCAGCAATCTCAACAACAACAGAGTCAACCTTGGTTGCTGCTGCGGTTGCGAGGATCGCGCCCCAAAGCTGCTGCTCGGTGAGAGAGCTAATGCGGGGCAGGGAGGACAGGTTGAGGTTCATGTCCTTCGCGTAGGAAGGCAGAGCCGAACGCAGGTTATCGATGCTCATGGATTACTTCATCTCCTTGAATGCGTCGATGGTTGCTGCACCCTTCTTCCAGTTGCATGCGCACAGCTCGTCGGACTGCAGCGCGTCCAGCTGGCGGAGTACCTCGTCGGTGTTACGGCCGACGGAGTCAGCGGTAATGGAGACCGACTGGATGGTGTTGTGGGGGTCGATGATGAAGGTTGCGCGGTCTGCAACGCCGTCCTTGTTCAGGATGCCCAGCGCTGCGGTCAGTTCGCGCTTGAGGTCGGATGCCATGACGATGGGCAGGTCCAGGAGCTCTTCGTGGGAGCGGCGCCATGCGTAGTGGGTGTACTCGTTGTCAACGGAAACACCGATCACCTGGGTGTCGCGTGCCTCGAACTCGTCAGCGAGCTTGCCGAATGCAGCAATCTCGGTGGGGCAAACGAAGGTGAAGTCCTTCGGCCAGAAGAAGACGACGCGCCAGGTGTCTTCGTCCAGACCCTCGGAGGAGACGGTGGTGAAGTAGTCTTCGGGCTTGGTTGCTTCGATGTCAGCCAGCTTACCGGGGACAACGCCGGTGAGCTCGTATGCGGGGAACTGGTCGCCGATGGTCAGAACTGCCATAGTGTTCTTCTTTCTGCTTTGTGCCGCGCGGATTCGTTGCGCGGCGCTTGTTCTAAGTGGTGCCCATTGGGCGGGCTCGATAACTATTTTATTATGAATAATTCATAATAATCAAGTGATGTTGGATTAAAACCCGAAGGTTTAACTATGATATGCATCACTGAACATTCCGAGGTGTTCAAAAAGCTCTTCCCCGCACAAATCTCCACGTGCAAATTTCCATGCGCAAATCCCACCTACAAACCCCAGGGGTTAAGCTCGAATCATGACCCCCGAACACAGCGACTTCTCAGAACGCAGTGACTTCTCAGAACACAGCGAATATGTAGAGCCCAACCAGCCCGAACTCATTACCGAACGCCTCACCCTGCGCCACCTGCGCGAGGCGGATATCCCCGACATCGTAGAATCCTGCCGTGACGAAGAAACCCTCCGCTACACCCGTATTCCGCTGAACTACACGCGCGCGGACGCCGAGGACTACCTGCTCACCACCGCCCGCCAGATTGCCGCCGGGCAGATTCAGCGCTGGGCGATTGACGCCTCCGGTGTGTTCGCGGGGAGTATCGAGCTGCGCCTACCTGACGGCACCCCCGAAAGCCCCGGAACCCGCGCCGAACTGGGCTATTACACCGCCCCGAAAGTGCGCGGCAAGGGCTACATGACCGAGGCGCTGCGTGCCGTCCTCGGCTACGCTTTCGACCCGCTTGGCTTGGGTCTTGAGAGTGTGCGCTGGACCGCCCTGGCGGGTAACGAGCCCTCGGAACGGGTGGCGGTTAAGGCGGGTTTCACCGGCATCTACGACGATATTGACCCGAGCTCCGGCCGCCCCGACGAGAACGGCCACCCGGTGCAGCATCGGGTGCGCCGCGCCGATATGACCCGCGCCCAGTTCGCGGCGCTCTGGTCTGACTAGCTCTGGGCTAGCTAAACCGCGCTACTTTAGTCCGCGCTACCTGATGCCGAAGCCGCGGAACGAGCCGGACGGCTCCTCCCACTCGACGAGCACCTCATCCACGCGGCCCGCGGTGTCGCCGCCGCGCAGAATATCTACCAGGCGAGCGCAGGAGACGGCGGTACCTTCCGCAACGACTTTCACGCGCCCGTCGTCGAGGTTTTCGGCGTAGCCGGTCAGCCCCATGGGCTTGGCGGTTCCGGCGCACCACCAGCGGAAGCCCACGCCCTGCACTTTGCCGCTTACGAAAGCGACGAGGCGGATTTCGGCGGGTTCTGCCGGGGTGCGGTCGGTGAAGAAATCAAAGAAACCCATGGGTCCTCCCGTGGTCGTCTCGTTGAGGGTGGTCTGATGGGGGGCGCGCCAGCATTGGCGGCGCCCTGTCAGTTTCTATAGCTTCAGTCTAGTGGGTTCAGAGTGCTTCGGGGTGGCATCAGGGCGCCTGTTGCCTGGTTGCCTCGCGCACGCGTCGTGAACAGCTGAATTAGGGTAGAGCAACCGAAGCCGCGGCCTGAAAAGGAGTAACATTAGGGGCATTCACTTAGCGGCAATACTGAACACACAGACATCTACCCGCATACAACCCATCCCCTGGAGGATCATTGAGTTCACGCCCTAAAAAAGCGCCTCTCGTCGGTAACCCGGCGAAGGCACCGTACAAGCCCTGGCCTGCTCTCTGGTCCCTGGTTGTTGGCTTCTTCATGATTCTGGTGGACGGCAATATTGTCACCATCGCCCTGCCGCACATGCTGCAGGATTTGGATGCGTCGCTGTCGGCGGGCATGTGGGTGACGAGCGCCTACCTGCTGGCGTATGCGGTGCCGCTGCTCATTACCGGCCGTATGGGTGACCGCTTCGGTCAGAAGAACCTGTACATGATCGGTATGGCTATTTTTACGCTTGCCTCCCTGTGGTGTGGTCTGTCGCCGAATGTTGAGTCGCTGATTACCGCCCGCGTGGTGCAGGGCCTGGGCGCGTCGCTGATGACCCCGCAGACCATGTCTCTGATTACGCTGATGTTCCCGCCGAATGCGCGCGGTGTCGCCATGAGCATTTGGGGTGCGACTGCGGGTGTCGCCTCGCTGGTCGGCCCGATTCTGGGCGGCGTGCTGGTGGATACCCTCGGCTGGGGCTGGATCTTCTTCATCAACATTCCGGTTGGCCTGGTCGGCCTGTTCTTGGCGTGGCGTAACGTGCCGGTGTTCGAGCAGAAGAAGCACAGCTTCGACTGGTTGGGCGTGGTGCTTTCGGCGGTCGGTCTGTTCCTGCTAGTTTTCGGTATCCAGGAAGGTGCCACCTACGACTGGGGCACCATCACTGACTCGTTCATGGGCACCGGTGTTCCGGTGAGCGTGTGGGGCCTGATTATTGCCGGCATTCTGGTGCTGGGCCTGTTCATCGGTTGGCAGGCCATTAACCCGCGTGAGCCGCTGGTTCCGTTGAGCCTGTTCAGTGACCGTAACTTCTCTGTGTCGAATGTGGCTATTTCCGCTATGGGTGTGGTCGCTATCAGCATGGCGTTCCCGCTGACCCTGTACCTGCAGCAGGTGGAGGGCCTGGACCCGACCCAGGCTGCGCTGATGACCGCCCCGATGGCGTTGTTCTCGGGCGCGTTGGCGCCGGTGGTGGGTGCGCGTCTGAACCGTAACGACCCGAAGTGGATTGCCGTGATTGGCTTTACGTTGCTGGTTATTGGTTTTGCTCTGCTCCGCCCGACGATGGTTGCGGACGGCAACCTGTGGCTGATGGTTGGTCCGATGATTATTCTGGGTGCGGCGAACGCCTGCATTTGGGGTCCGCTGTCGGTGTCTGCGACCCGTAACCTGCCGCCGCAGCGTGCCGGTGCGGGTTCGGGCGTGTACAACGAGACCCGCCAGATGGCGTCGGTGCTGGGTTCGGCTGCGATTACGACGATTATGGCTTCTGCGATTACCTCGCACCTGTCCGCGTTGGGTCCGGCTGCCGCAGCGGGCGGTAGCTCTCACGGCAGCGCTGCTGGAGGCGTGCTTCCGCAGGTCCTGCGTGAACCCTACGCGGCGGCAATGGCTGATTCCATGATGCTGCCCCTGGTTGCCGCGGCGGTGGGCGCGGTCGTGTGCCTGTTCTATGCCTCCAAGAAGACCTCCGAGGCAAAAGCCGCCGCACAGAACGCTGGGGCAGAAAACGCCAAATAGAGACTTGCTAGAACAGTTTTACGTCATATTCGGTGCATAAACCTGAGATATGGTGCTATACCGGAGAAAATCTATATGCACTCTGTGTATGATGAAGCGGGTTATTGTTGCCCTGAGGTGTTGAAACCTCGTGAGAGCGCAATAACCCGCTGTAGAAGGACATCTTCGTGGAGAT
>NZ_KV801773.1:0-1079 GCF_001810515.1 Rothia sp. HMSC075F09 | reverse complement strand
ATCCATACTGGATGCCGGGCCCCTCTCTGCTTTAGGACTCAGCCTACCGGCTGCCGCCGAGGTAAATTGTCGCAAAAAGTAGTTCCCAAAAAAAGAGAACTGTATTACAATGTATATATAGTCTTTAGGAACGAGGTACCAACTATGGAAAACCTAGTAATTTCAGTCTTTAACACCGAAAGCGAAGCTTATCAGTCCTTTGCAGATTTGAAGGCTTTCCGCCAAACTCAGACGACCAAGGTTGCTCAAATCGCCCTGGTCAAAAATGAAAACGGTCATATCGTTGAAAAAGAACGCTATGACTTTGAAGATTCAACGACGGATGCAACCCTAGACGGTGGCTTGCTCGGTGCAGTTATCGGGCTTTTGGGTGGTCCTATCGGCGTCTTGTTTGGTTATGGTATGGGTAGCCTCTATGGTTTGGCTGCTGGTGCTACTGTTGATACGGCAGAAACTGGCCTGATTGACGTTGTTTCTCAAAAATTGACTAACGGTGAAACAGCCGTTGTTGCCTTGGTGCAAGAAGACAACGAAGCAGTCATCGATGCTTACTTCACCAAGTACGACACCCAAATCGTGCGTTGGGATGTAGCAACCGTCGTAGCCGAAATCGAAGCAGCTCTGCAAGTCCAAGAAGACCTCTACAACCAGGCGCGTGCACAGATGAAGGCTGAACGTAAAGCCGAACGCAAGGCTAAGCTTGAAGAATTCAAGGCGAATGTCAAAGCAAAGTTTGACAAATTGGAAGCGTAAGCACCCAAGCATCTCATAAAAAATAGGCTATCTACTTCTGGTAGATAGCCTATTTTTTTTAAAAACTAGATTTTAGAAAGAGGAAGTGAGGATTTTGGCTCAAGATCTTGAACAAATCAAGGAAGACAATGGCAAAAATACCAAACTCAAGGTGGGGATTTTAGCCATCTCTCTTTCTCCAGGTGGATGTTGATGCCGGTGGTGCCGTTGGGGTTGCGCAGGGGAAGCTGGGCGAAGGATTCGGTGATACGGTCCAGCTCATCCTCGCTGGCGAGCAGGCCGGGCATGTAATCCATCTCCACGAAGATGTCCTTCTACAGCGGGTT
>NZ_KV801772.1:0-472 GCF_001810515.1 Rothia sp. HMSC075F09 | reverse complement strand
TGAACTGCCTCCCGTTTCTTGGACAACGAAAATAAAGTCCAAGAAACAGGAGGCTTTTCATGTCTGAACATCTGAGATCAAGGCATGACCGTTTGCTTCGGGAGCAGGCAGCGCAAATGTTTGAGAAGGGACGTGGCTATCGTTTGACCGCCAAAAGGCTTGGCGTGTCCGCCGCGACTGTGAGAGAGTGGCAGAAAATGTACCGCGTAATCGGGAAGGGCGGGCTTCTTGCCATGGGAGTAAAGCACACCAAATACGACTACGAGACCAAAGTTGCCGCAGCGGCGGCCGTGGTTGATGGTGGAATGAGCAAGCCTGAAGCGATGATGCGTTTCGGTATTGCAAGCGCAACACCGTTGAAGCAGTGGTGCAGGCTGTACCGTGAGGGCGGCGCGCAGGCGCTTAAGCCTAAGCCCAAGGGCAGGCCAAAGGGGTCGGTACGGGCGGTACCACCAACGCGTGAGGAGGAACT
>NZ_KV801771.1:0-48013 GCF_001810515.1 Rothia sp. HMSC075F09 | reverse complement strand
TTTTTGTTGTCCAAGAAACGGGAGGCAGTTCATATCCAGCACGGGGGCTTTTGCGTGCCCATTCACGGGCGAAAACTATAGAAGTGA
Source organism: Rothia sp. HMSC075F09 (assembly GCF_001810515.1). NCBI lineage: Bacteria > Bacillati > Actinomycetota > Actinomycetes > Micrococcales > Micrococcaceae > Rothia > Rothia sp. HMSC075F09. The sequence goes on along the minus strand of NZ_KV801771.1, from coordinate 47,926 downwards.
ACTACTGAATCACAAAGTTCACCTGAGCCGAAGTCACACCATTCACCGTGGCAGTCGCCCAGTAAGATCCCTTCTGAGCGGTCGAAGCGGAGGAGCAACCCAGCACGTTGATCTTACGGTCCCACGCCAGGTCGGTTGCGCCCTCGGCACCTGCGGCCACCTCAGACTTCTGAACGGCGGTCGCCGCGCACAGGCTGCGGGTGTACACCTGAGCCGCACCGGAGGTGATGTTCAGGTCCACGCCGGTGTTCGCGCCCTCGCCACCCACAGCGCAGGGGGTCTTCGAGGAGTTCGTGTAGGTCACGTGGAAGGACACCTGCTCACCGGCCGCGAAGGTACGCTTCGCGGGGGTGACGGTCACCTTCAGGTCGTTCGCGGTGCACGCCGCAACAGCAGCCGCAGTGGTCACCGAGGGTGCGGGGGTAGTCGGAGTCGGCGCGGGCGTGGTCGGGGTTGCTACGGGGGTAGCGGTGGTCGCGCTTGCAGTGGGTGCCGCAGAAGCGGTCACCGAGGGGGTTGCCGAAGCAGTAGCGCTAGCCGAGGCAGTCGCGCTAGCGGACGGGGTTGCCGAAGCAGTTTCGGAGGGGCGAGCACTGAAGCTCTGGAAGGGTGCACCGGAAGCCGTCGCGGTGGAGGCTACGGTAGCCTCCTTCTTGCCGTTAATCATGCCGACCATGGAGGTCACGCCGGCAACCAGCAGCAGAATAATAGCGAGCAGAGCAATAACCGCCACGATGCGACGGCGGCGGTAGACTTCGGGAGGCAGAACGGGACCATTTTCAGACATACTCTTAAGGATACCGGGTTTAACCCTGAGAATCACAGTGAACTCTGTTCATGCAGTTTTGGGAATATATGCCCTGTGGCGTAGGCTTTTCGGATGACCACAGAAGCATCCACCCCTACTCAGCACCTCCCCGAAGGAACCAATGTTGAAGCGCTTCACCAACGCATTAACCAGTGGTTCCTCGACCAGGCACGCGATTTGCCGTGGCGTCGTGACGAATGCACCCCCTGGGGCGTAATGGTCAGCGAGTTTATGCTGCAGCAGACCCCCGTCAAGCGCGTTCTACCCGTGTGGGAGGAGTGGATGCTCCGCTGGCCCACCCCCGCCGACCTTGCCGCCGAGCCCGCCTCGGAGGCGGTGCGCGCCTGGGGCCGCCTGGGTTACCCGCGCCGCGCGCAGCGTCTGCACGGTGCCGCTGTGGCGATTGTGGAGCAGCACGGCGGAGAGGTTCCCGCCGACTACGAGGCGCTACTGGCTCTGCCGGGCGTGGGCTCCTACACGGCGGCGGCGATTAGCGTGTTCGCATTCGGTCTACGCGCGACGGTGATTGATACGAATATCCGCCGCGTGCACGCGCGCGCGGTATCCGGTAAGGCGCTACCCTCGCGTTCGTTGACGGCGGCTGAGACTCGCCTGGCGGAGGCGCTCATGCCCGCCGATACCCCCACCTCCTGCCTGTGGAATGCGGCGACCATGGAGCTCGGTGCGCTGGTCTGCACGGCAAAGTCCCCGACCTGCGAACTGTGCCCGGTGGAGGATCTGTGCGCCTGGGTTGCGGCGGGCAAGCCGGAGGCGGACTACACCCCCAAGGGTCAGAGCTGGCACGGCACGGACCGCCAGGTGCGCGGGGCGGTCATGGCGGTGTTGCGTGCGGCGCATGAGCCGGTGGAACGCGAGCTGATTTTGAGCGCGGGTGTAGCTGCGGCTAGCGATACGGCTTCCCCTGACTTTGCGTTCCCGGCTGATGCACCCGCCGCGGTGCACCGCCCACTCAAGGCGCTGTATGCGCTCTCCCCCGCCGCCGAGCAGCTGCAGCGCTGCTACGCAGGGCTTCTGGCGGACTCTCTGGCACGCGAAGTCGCCCAGGGTGGTGCAGTGCTCGTCTCGCTCTAGTACCTGCCGCAGAAAGGCTCCTGGCGGCTCCTGGGGCTTATAATAGAAACGCCTGAGGGGCGGTACCGGATAATTTCGGTACCGCCCCTCAGGCGTTTAGTGCGCTAAGCCTAGTTACCTAGGACTTATTCCAGAGCTTAGTCATTGCCCTGACCTTCAGCAGCAGGTGCCTCAGCTGCGGGAGCCTCTGCGGCATCCTCGTTCAGCTCCTGCACCGAGTCCAGAGCCAGCTCCTTCATCGGCTGAGAAGAGAAGACGAACTTCGCGGAGTCGCCCTCGCCCTCAACGTCCACGGTGATCTTCTCACCGGGCTTGATGTCGCCGAAGAGGATCTTCTCAGACAGGGCGTCCTCAATGTTGCGCTGCATCTCACGGCGCAGCGGACGAGCACCCATGGACGGGTCGTAACCCTTAGCCGCCATGAGGACCTTCGCAGCGTTGGTCAGCTCAATGGACATATCCTGCTCCGCCAGGCGCTTAGCCAGGCGACCCACGAACAGGTCCACAATCTGCAGAATCTCAGACTCGGAGAGCTGCGGGAAGACGATAATGTCATCCACGCGGTTGAGGAACTCGGGGCGGAAGTGCTCCTTGAGGTTCTCCATCACGCGTGCCTGCATGCGCTCGTAGTCGGCTGCGGTGTCGTCCATCGCCTGGAAACCGACCGGGATGCGGCGGTTCACGTCACGCGAGCCCAGGTTGGTGGTCATGATGATGACGGTGTTCTTGAAGTCCACCACGCGACCCTGCGAGTCGGTCAGGCGACCGTCTTCCAGGATCTGCAGCAGCGAGTTGAACAGGTCGGCGTGAGCCTTCTCCACCTCGTCGAACAGGACCACGGAGAAGGGCTTGCGGCGGACCTTCTCGGTCAGCTGGCCGCCCTCATCGTAGCCAACGTAGCCGGGAGGCGCACCGAACAGACGGGAGACGGTGTGCTTCTCCTGGTACTCGGACATATCCAGGGTGATGAGCGAATCCTCATCGCCGAACAGGAACTCGGCAAGTGCCTTGGCAAGCTCGGTCTTACCCACACCGGTCGGGCCGGCGAAGATGAACGAACCACCGGGGCGGCGCGGGTCCTTCAGACCTGCGCGGGTACGGCGGATAGCGCGGGACAGTGCCGCAATAGCGTGCTCCTGGCCGATAACGCGCTTGTGGAGCTCCTGCTCCATGGTCAGCAGGCGGCTGGACTCTTCCTCGGTGATCTTGTAGACCGGAACACCGGTGGAAGCGGCCAGAACCTCAGAAATAACCTCGGGGGTCACGGTGCCGAATGCGTCGCCGCCTTCGCGCCATGCCTTCTCGGCTTCTTCCTTCTCAGCCAGGACCTTCTGCTCCTGATCACGCAGGCCTGCGGCCTTCTCGTAATCCTGGGAGTTGATGGCGTCTTCCTTCTGCTGGCGCAACTTGGCTGCCTTCTCGTCGAGCAGCTTGATTTCCGGGGGTGCGGTCATGCGCTTGATGCGCAGACGTGCGCCCGCCTCGTCAATCAGGTCGACAGCCTTATCCGGCAGGAAGCGGTCAGAGATGTAGCGTGCCGCAAGGTTCACGGCAGTCTCAATGGCCTCGTCGGTAATGGTGACGCGGTGGTGCGCCTCGTACTTATCGCGCACACCCTTGAGGATTTGCACGGCAAGCTCCTGAGAGGGCTCCTCAACCTGAATCGGCTGGAAGCGGCGCTCCAGAGCGGCGTCCTTCTCAATGTGCTTGCGGTATTCGTCCAGGGTGGTTGCACCGATGGTCTGCAGTTCGCCTCGAGCCAGCATGGGCTTGAGGATGGAGGCAGCGTCAATCGCGCCCTCTGCGGCACCTGCACCAACGAGGGTGTGAATCTCGTCAATGAACAGGATGATGTCGCCGCGGGAGCGGATTTCCTTCAGGACCTTCTTCAGGCGCTCTTCGAAGTCACCGCGGTAGCGCGAACCTGCGACCAGGGAGCCGAGGTCCAGGGTGTACAGGTGCTTGTCCTTGAGGGTTTCGGGAACGTCACCGTGCACGATAGCCTGTGCCAGGCCCTCCACGACGGCGGTCTTACCGACGCCGGGCTCACCAATCAGCACGGGGTTGTTCTTAGTACGGCGGGAGAGGACCTGCATGACGCGTTCCATCTCCTTGTGGCGGCCGATGACCGGGTCCAGCTCGCCCTCACGCGCTGCTGCGGTGAGGTTGCGGCCGAACTGATCCAGGATGGTCGAACCCGCGGGAGTGCCTTCGCGAGAGTTACCTGCACCCACGCCGGCGGTTTCCTTATCGCCAGAGTTGTTACCGGGGTAGCCGGAAATCAGGTCCATAACAGCCTGGCGCACGGCAGCGGGCTCAGCGCCCAGCTTGACCAGCACCTGGTTTGCCACGCCCTCGTTTGCACGAACCATGCCCAGCAGGATGTGTTCGGTGCCGATGTAGCCGTGGTTCAGCTGAATAGCCTCGCGCATGGACAGTTCGAGAACCTTCTTCGCACGCGGGGTGAAGGGGATATGGCCGTTAGGCGCCTGGGGGCCGGGGCCGACGATGTCCTGAACCTGCTCACGTACTGCGTTCAGGGTAACGCCCAATGATTCCAGGGCGCGGGCACCGATGCCTTCGCCCTCGTGAATCAGACCGAGCAGAAGGTGTTCGGTACCGATATAGTTGTGGTTGAGCATGCGTGCCTCTTCCTGGGCAAGCACCACAACACGCCGAGCTCGATCGGTAAAGCGTTCAAACATTTACGCACTCCTTGCATTTTCCTATTGATACAAGAGTACGTTGAGCGCGGCTGAAAGGGCGGGCTGATGGGCGTCTGTTCGCCATCAAGAGAACAGATGAGCTGTTCGGGGCGTTTTAGGCGCGGTTTCGGGGCTTCTGGCGGGGTGCAGGGGTAGTTTTGAGGGGTCTAGCTCACGCAGGTGAGCCTACCTGAAGGTGGATGGGTGCCGCCAGGTCGGTGCTAGCTGTTTTTGTCGGTGCTGACTGCTTCTCCCGAGGCCAGCTGTTTTTGCCGGGGCTAGCTACTTTTGCCGGTCCTAGCTGCTTTTCCCGGGGTTGGCTGCTTTTCCCGGGGTTTCCTGTGCAGAGTGTGCGCATATTGCCGTCGGATGTACCGCGGACAGGTGCTACAAGTGGGTTCCGAGGGTCTACGGTGCCGATACGAGGGTTTGCGGGAGGGGCGAACACACAAGAACCCACATAGACCAACACCTAAACCGCTTGTTTCCTGCACGTGCATGAATATATTGCAGAAATTTTTAAAAATTTATATGTTTAAGTGAGAAATTTCAATAATTCGCAAAAAATATTTGCCGGATAACGCGGCGCTTATTTTCCGGATAATTCCCGCATCATTTCGGCGCCCCATCAAGAGATAATCCGTAAGTTCTGAAAGCCCCACCGAAGATGCAGGGCTCCCAATTATTCGAAAATTTCAGTCAGTACATTCCAGCCCCTTCGATGGAATACCCAACGCAACGATCGCATGAATATCACAGTGCATATCCCCCGCTTTGAAGAGATTAATGCAACATTACCTTTAGTGTTCCTGCCAATGCATGAAACCTAAATGGGGAACCCGCACTCGACACCAGATTGCGCATCCGATTCCCCACTCTTCCTCCTAATAATTCAGAAGCGGGCATCAGCAAAGGATCAATATATTTTACATGTAAATAGTTAATTGGGGTGGGTGATATAAAAACACCCCACCACCCCCAGCAGATATGCAACTCATATCAAGAAATACCGGGGCAAAACTAAAGGCGGACAGTGAGAACACCATCCGCCTTTAGCGCCCGGAGGATTAGAACCCTAAAGCACTAAACCCTCCGACAACGTGAATACTGAGAGCCTTTAGCCCTGAGCCTTCATTGCTTCGTAGTATGCGTCCTGAACATCCTGGTGGATGCGGCCACGGTCAGAAACCTTGTGGCCGTTAGCCTTAGCCCACTCGCGAATTGCTGCGGTCTCGGGGTTGCGCTTAACCGGAGCAGCGGTACCACGGGGGGCACGGGTGCGCTGGGTAGCGGTGCCCTGCACGCGGCGGGACTTCGCTACGAAGGGGCGGATAGCGTCACGCAGGCGAGCTGCGTTTGCGGAGGACAAATCGATTTCGTAGTGAGCGCCGTCCAGACCAAAACGGATAGTTTCGTCTGCGGGGCCGCCATCGAGATCGTCTTCAAGGATGATGCGAACCTTCTGTGCCATTGAGGCACCTCCTCATCTGTTGCATATATCCTGTGGAGTAAACTCAAAAGCCTCTATCGGGATTGAGAAAATAGTGTGCCGGATATATTTATGTACTAATTTTCTTTCATATAGTATCAGAAATATATTAAAGATTCCGAAAATATTCTGAGCTTTGAAACAATACGCCAATCATCCGCAGCGATATATCGCTTCTGTGCATCCCCGTTAAATCTGCACTCGCTACAAGAACATTAAAGTGAAGTTTAGAGTGCAAATACTTTGGATTCTTCCAGGAATCAGACACAGCCCCAAGAGACAATGACACCTAATAATGCGCCCCGGCGTCCCCGACAATCTGAGTGAAATATAGCACCCGTACAAGACTGCACATTAGACCATTCGCACCGTACATTTCAGTTCTATCCAAAAGCGAAATTCTTCCACCTCCCATCCCCTCATTATTTTCTATGTAACGCATTCATGTATAAGAGCAGAAACCCCCGCCAGAGTGAATAGAACAGCATAAATCAGCGCCAGAATGGAGCAAAAAAGCACCGAAAATGCCCCCGACCTGTGCAAATACCAACTCAAGTCCACCTCAGAAGCTATACACCGTGCAAAAGAGTGCGCAGAAAACGGCGGGTACCGCAGATACAACCGTATCCGCGGCACCCGCCGCACTAACACCCCTAAAGGCAAAGTTAAAGAAACCCTAGAGGTGAAGCTAAAACTTAGGCTTCCGGCTTCATCAAGGGGAAGAGAATAGTCTCACGAATACCGGGCTGACGCACCACAGTACCCGGACGCTCCGGATCCTGATCGCCCGCCAGCAACATAATCAGACGGTCAATGCCCAGACCCAGGCCACCCATCGGGGGTGCACCGTGCTCCAGGGCGCGCAGGAAGTCCTCATCCAGCTCCATCGCCTCATCGTCACCGGCAGCAGCCAGCAGCGACTGAGCGGTCAGGCGCTCACGCTGAATGACCGGGTCAATCAGCTCAGAGAACGCGGTACCGCGCTCCATACCGCCAATAATCAGGTCCCACGCCTCAATCAGGGGCTCACCGGAACGGTGCGGACGAGCCAGCGGCTGAGCGCTCGGCGGGTAATCATACACGAAGGTCGGGTTCACCAGGGTCGGCTCAACAATCTCACCGAACAGCTCGGTCACCAGCTTCTCAGCGTCCCACTTCGGGTCGATATCAACCTCGTGCTTCTCAGCAATCTCACGCAGAACGGAAGCGTCAGTCTCAGGGGTGATCTCAACGCCCACAGCCTCAGACAGGCCCGGGTACACGCCAACCCACTTCCACTCACCGAACAGGTCGATGGTGCCGTTCTCAGTCTCAATACGCTCGGTACCGACAGCCTTCGCGCAGGACTGGATAATCTCCTTCATGCGCTCAGCCATCACAAACTGGTCAGCGTAGGTCTCGTAGCACTCCAGGGTGGTGAACTCGGGGCTGTGGGTCGAGTCCACACCCTCGTTACGGAACACGCGGCCAATCTCGTACACGCGCTCAATACCGCCCACCACTGCACGCTTGAGCGGTAGCTCGGTCGCAATACGCATCGTCATCGGCTGATCAAAAGCGTTCAGGTGGGTGCGGAACGGGCGAGCAGTCGCGCCACCGTGCACCAGCTGCAGAACGGGGGTCTCAACCTCAATGTAGCCGTGATCCTCCAGCACGCGGCGGACGGTGCGGGTAATCAGGGCGCGCTTCTTCACCAGCTCGCGAGCCTCCTCGCGAACCATCAGGTCCAGGTAACGCTGGCGAACGCGGGTTTCCTCGTTCAGGTCCTTGTGCAGAACCGGCATGGGGCGCAGCGCCTTCGACGCCATCTTCCAGTCGGTCACCATAATGGACAGCTCGCCACGGCGAGAAACAATCACGCGGCCGGTCACGAACACGTGGTCGCCCAGGTCAACCAGGGACTTCCACTCAGACAGGGACTCCTCGCCCACCTCAGCCAGCGACAGCATCGCCTGGATACGCTTACCCTCGGTACCACCCTGCAGGGTCGCAAAGCACAGCTTACCGGTGTTACGGACGAACACCACGCGGCCACCCACGTGCACCACACGGTCAGTCTCGTCGCCAGCCTTCAGCTCCTCAGCAGCCAGCTTCGGATCGTACTCGGCGCGCAGACCCTCAATGTGGTTGGGCTCCACGCGGTTACCCTCAGAATCCAGCAGACCCACCGGGTATGCCTCGCGACCCGACTCGATCAGCTTCGCACGCTTCTCCAGGCGAATCTGCATCTGCTCGGACATATCAGCAATCGCCGGTGCGGCAGTGTGCTCAGTGCTCACAGTGATACCTATCTGTGTAGTGTGTTGGGGACTCTTCTAAACGAACGAACGCTTAGCGCAGGTCCATGTTGTCAATCAGGCGGGTCGGGCCAACGAACGCAGCAACCAGTGCCAGCACTCGCTCCGACTCCTCAGTCGGCTCACCGAAAGTCATCGGGTCGACCAGTTCCAGGTAGTCAAGGCGCACACCCGGAGTGGAGTTGATACGCTCACGCGCACCGTCCAAATCAATCTCGTGGAAGCCACGGTTCAGCGAATTCTCACGCAGCATCGCCAGGGTGCGGGACAGCACCAGGGCAGACTCGCGCTCCTCATCCGACAGGTAGCTATTACGCGAAGACAGCGCCAGGCCGTTATCGTCGCGAACAATCGACACAGGACGCATAGTCACGTCATGATTGAAATCGCGCACCATACGCTGAATCAGGATGTACTGCTGAGCGTCCTTCTGACCGAAGTACGCATTCACCGGGTGGTTACCGGCTGCGGGGCGAATAATGTTGAAGAACTTATTGACCACGGTCAGCACGCCATCAAAGTGGCCCGGACGGGTCGCACCTTCAAACTTGGTGCCCAACTCGCCGCTCGAAATGCGGATGAGCGGGTCACCATCGGGATACATTTCCTCCACAGAAGGTGCGAAGATGATGCTCACGCCGGCGGCACCAGCCAGGGCAGCGTCTGCCTCCAGGGTGCGCGGGTATGCTTCGTAATCCTCGCCGGGGCCAAACTGCAGCGGGTTCACAAAAATGGAGGCGACCACTACATCATTCTGTTCAGTGGCGCGACGCAACAGGGTTGCGTGGCCGTCGTGCAGGGCGCCCATGGTGGGCACGTAGCCCAGGGATGCGTTCGTGTACTGAACTGCGGTGCCGTTCTGCTCCGCCTCCTGGCGGGCTGTCCGGTCCAGTTCTTCCTGCGCTGCGGCAAGGGATTCGGTGATTGCCGTGCGGAAATCCGCAATGGTGGTCACGACTCGGGGCATCGAAGTCTCAGTCATGACGAGAACTCCTTGTTTTCGGGGGCTGAATCATCAATATCGCCGGGGTGGTTGCGGTCCGAAGACTCACCCAGCAGATTCTCAATTCGTCCCAGTTGTTCATCGTTTAACAAACCTCTATTATGCGCTCTTTTTGCGGTTGCGTGTGCCAGAGCGGCATAAGAGTCTGTAATATCACCTGTTTTCTCATGCTCTGAGTACTCATTCAGAGCCTGAAGGTGAGCCTTCACGGTGCCTGCGTCTCCGCGTGCCACGGGCCCGGTGAGAGCACCCTCACCGCTGGCGAGCGCATTGTCCACGGCGGCTCGCACGAGCGGCCCCATGTAGCGTGCCGGGTCCTCAATACCGATAGAGGCGAGCATCTGCTGGGACTGACCCAGGATGGTCACGAGGTGGTTCGCGGCGTGCGCTAAAGCTGCATGGTAGAGCGCTCGGTCAGCCTCGGCAACGTGCACGGGTTCGCCGCCCATCTCCACCACGAGTGCCTGAGCAATCGGGATGAACGGTGCAGGCCCGGTCACGGCGAAGCAGGTGCCGTTCAGACGCTGCAGGTCCACGGACATGCCGGTAAACGTCATGGCGGGGTGAATCGCCAAACCGATAGCGCCCAGCGCGGTCGCCGGTGCGAGAACCTCGGTGCCGTGACGGCCGGAGGTGTGCACCAGAATCTGACCGGCGGTAATACTTCCCGAGGACGCCAGGTAGGTGACAAGACCCGGCAGCTCATCATCGGGAACCGCAAGAATCAGCAATTCGCTACGCTCAGCAATCTGCTCCACCGGTAGCAGCGGCACATCGGGAAGCAGCATCGCGGCGCGCTCCTGAGAAGCCTCAGACACCGCGTGAACACCCACAATAGTGTGCTCGCAGGCGCGCAAAGCCGCACCGAGGACGGATCCGACCCTCCCGGCGGAAATAATTCCAATGCCCAAACGCGCAGGTTTTGAATGCTGTATCACGGCTTTAAGTATATTCTCCCTTTCACGCCGACCCTGCCGCCGGTGTCACGAAGAACACTGACGGCAGGGCGCGACCTGTAGTTTTGCTGCCCGCTTAGCTGGCTGGTTAGCTTAGCTAGCGGGCTGGCTTAGGGGCGTCCGCTCAGTACCGGCTCAGGTACGCGGTAGTAGGGTTCAATACCCTCCAACCGAACCGTCATCAACCACACCAAATCCTCGCAGATACGCGGCGGCAAGTGCATCATGAGCGTGCGCACCGGGCCGGGCACCGTACCGAAATGCACGCTCGCGCATCCGAAGGCACGCTGCAGCGGGCCCTGACCTCGGCTCACGCTCAGCACACGGCTGACCGGAACAATCGACAGCGTGCGGATAAAGTAGCCGCCACGAATCAGCAGCAGGTCGCCCCGCGTATGCTCACCAACGCTCGAACGTGCCGCATCAGAATCAATGCGGGTGCTCGCCTGCACCGAACCGGCAGTGTAACCGACCGTGGTCACGCCGTTACGCTTCCAGGTGAGCAGGTCCATCCAGCGCGCCGAAGAGGGCGTCACAATCATTGCCGGAACCTGCGGCTTCTGACTCTTCAGCGAACCGTCGGCGGTATCCAGCAGCACCTGCGCCTGCGCCTCATCCAGGGCGGGCAACAGCAGACGCAACACCATCAGCGTTTCCTGCTTGTTGCCGACCGGCAGGGCAACGTTGCGGGTCACCAGCTTCTGGTTGTCGTTCTTCTCAATACCAATACCGGCAATGGTCATCTTGATGCGGTACCAGCCGAACGCACGCCACAGGATGGACTGCTCCACAGCGAGTGCCTGAATACGCTCAACCATCACGTTCTGCGTGTGCGTGCCGGTGAAACCGTAGCGCAGGGTCACGCCGCCCTGACCGCTGGGGGTGATTTTGAAGTTCGCAGCACCGTCAAAACGTGTCCAGAGGGCAACCACATAACCGACCATGGGCGCGAACATACCGGGCAGCATCGCCATGAAAATGAAGAACGGGTTCTCACCGCTCACCACCGCAGCCAAGACGGCTGCACCCAGCATGAGGCACACGACGGGCACCAGCCACACCAGGTGCTCCAGCATGATGGAGGCAATCAGACGCACATTCGAGATGCGGAAAATCGGCGGCTGCGAGGGGTCAGCCGCGACCGGCATCGGCATGCGAGCGCCGCGGCGGGATGCGCCGGGGTACTGAGTACCGGGCTGCTGGGGTGTGGGCTGCAAGTAACCGCCCTGCTGAGGTTCTACCTGCTGATTAGCGGGCTGGGTACCGCCCTGCACGGGTGCGCCATAAGAGGCTTCGTAGGACGCCTCGAACGGCTGATGCAGCTGATCGGCAGCCGGCATGCGCTCCGCCGAAATCTGCATACTGCCGGGCAGCACATCGACCGGGCGGCCAGCCGCCTCCGAACGTAGCAGGTTAATACTCGCCATCGCGGTGCGGCGCAGAACCTCCGCCTTACGGGCTGAAACGTACTTGATGTGTAGCGCCTCCGAAGAGCCGTCAGCCACCTCAAAACGCAGCTCCGACAGGCCCAGCAGGCGCGCCACCAGAGGACGCGAAATGTCCACGCTCTGCACGCTCTCCAGACGGATCGTGCGGTTCTTCTTGAACAGAAAACCGCTACGGCGGTGAATCGCCAAATCGTCCAGGCTGTAGCGGGTAAACCACCAGTCAATCGAGCCAGCAACCAGAATCAGCATGAGCACGGCGAAGCCGATAAGCTGCGAATACGTTGCACTGAAGTAGCTACTGTTCTCATCGAATGCCTGCGTCAGGCGCGCGCCCCACTCGTTCGGCGGGGTGGTCAAAATATTCAGGATGATGCTCTGGAAGAAGCCGAACGCCAGCAGAATAATGAACCAGAGGTTCATGATGAACGTGCGGATATCGGCACGCCACCACTTCTGCTCCTGAGAGTTCGGGGCGTTATTATTCGGAACCGGGGTACTCATTAAAGTGCCGCCATTCGCTCATCGGCGCGGCGCACCAGATCCGCACGCAGCTCCTCCGCCACGTTCAGCGGAATACCGAACAGCACCATCGTGCCGGTGGTCGTACCCGCGGTGCGCACCGTCAGGCGGGCAACACCGCACATGCGCTCCAGTGGACCCGAATCCACATCAACATACTGGATGCGGCCGTACGGCATGGAGCTCATCGAACGGAACACGATACCGCGGCGAGCCATCAGGTGATTCGACTCCAGCGCGTAGCCAAGCGCGCGAGTACGGCGCGGCGTGGTCAGAATCCACCACAGACCCCACAGACCAAACACCGCGACCACCACCAGGCCGACGATGCGTAGCACCTCCGGGCCGCCAAAGAACGCACCCGCACAATACAAAGCCGCACCCGCAAGAATCGGGAACACCAAAGCAGAAATAGTGTGAACAAAACGAACCGTCAGGTAGCCGGAGGCGGCGGGCACCCACTGCGGCTCCGGCACGGGCTGCGAGGTAACCGGCTGGGGGCTTACCGGCTGCGCAGGCTGAGAAGGTGCCTGCTGAGGCGCGTTCGGGTACGCGGCAGCCGGCGGAACCTGCTGACCGTACTGTGCTTGCTGTCCATACTGCGCCTGCTGGTCATGCTGGGTTTGCTGTCCATGCTGGGCACCAGGCTGACCGTAAGCCGCCTGCTGGTACTGCCCATACTGGTTCTGCCCGTACTGACCCTGCTGACCGGGCTGACCGGGCTGACTCTGCCCATACTGACCGTATTGGCCGTTCTGAGCGTCCTGCCCGTACCGACCATTTGGCGAATAACTATTCTGGTTAGGAGCCGACATAGGTTCCTCCCTCTCGCGGCTTTACAGCACCGGAAGAGGAGGCCGCATCCTCATCATCCTCCGGCGGAATACGACAACAATGCTGAGCCCATAGCCCAGCAATCAGCAGGGCAACACTGCCCACACAATTAACAAGGACCTCCCAAAAGACCACCGAAAAACCGCGCACAGACACCATCGCCACATGGTAACCAAGAATCGCAGCGCACCAGCCCGTCAAGAGGGCACCGGTCATGATGGAACCCTGCGCATACGCCACCGCACGCGCCGCAAGAATCGGGCCCATATGCGGCACCTTCTCACGCGTCTGAATACGACGATAACGAGCCACCTGCACACCCAGCCACACGGCACCCGCCGCAACCAGCAGGCACACCGCGCCGAGCATCCACGAAAAATTCATCTCACCAAAACCGGCGCCAATCATCACGGAATTCACCATAAGAGCGGCAGCGGCACCGCACACAGCCGCCACAATAATCGCCCGATAACTCAGGGGCTTCATGGTGTTTCCTTTCGGTAGGTTCCTCTACCTTCCAGAGTGCCACATTTAAGGCTGATCAGGTACCTGCATCTCACGCATATAGCTGATAGCGTCTTCATCCGCCCCAAGCAGCGTGCGGGACAGCTCCGCAACGTTCACGACCTCGCGGCTCAGCGGCGCAGGAACCTCATCCGGCCGCTCCCCCGAAGGCTCCGCACGCCGGGTCACCGTCAAGTGTGCCTGCGGGTCCATCTGCGCCCACGGCACCAGCACGAAAGCACGCTCCTGCGCCCGCGGATGCGGCAAAGTCAGCACCGGATCCTCAGAGATCACGCCGTCATAGTCAATCACGTCAATATCGAGGGTGCGCGGGCCCCAACGCACCAGGCGCTCACGGTGATGCGCCGCCTCCACCGCATTACACAGCTTCAGCAGCTCGTAGGCGCCCAGGTCAGTGGCCACCTCAATGACCGCGTTCACGAAATCCGGCTGACCCACCGGGCCACCCACCGGGGCGGTACGGTACAGCCCGGAGGCGCGCACCAGCTGCACGCCGCCCGCCACCAGGTCGGCGACGGCACGCTCCAGGGTGTCTTCGCTTTCGCCCAGATTCGAGCCCAACGCCAGCACCGCGCGGTGTTTCAGGGTGTTGGGCTTCTGCGTATCGGTTGTCTGGGTGCCAGCCACTAGCGGCCGCCCTCCACGACACGCTCCGCGGCACGCTCACGGAACACGCTCACCGCAACGTTACCGAACGGCAACTCAATCGGCGCCTGCGGCTTCGATACGGTAATCTCCGCCGCCTCCACAAGCTCAAACATCGCAAGGATACCCTCGGCAATGTTCACCGCAAGGGTCTCAATCAGGTCCAGCGAACCGTTCGTCACGTGGCGGTGAATCAGGTCAACCACGAGCGCGTAGTTCGTGGTCTTCGTCAGGTCATCCGTGGCGGCTGCGGCGGAAAAATCACTGTACAGGGTCGCGTCCACGACGAAGGGCTGGCCGTCGCGCTTCTCAAAGTCGAGCACGCCGTGGTAGCCCTTGGCGGTAATGCCGGTGAGGGTGATGCGGTCGTGGCGGGCGTAATCTGCCTGGGTCATTGGGGGTCTCCTAGAGGGTATTCGGGTAATCGGAGGTTGTGGGCGGGGTTGGTGGTTCTAGCTGGCAGAGCCTTAGCTTACGGAGCGCAGCGCGGAGGCGACCGTCACCGCATCCACGCTGGCGGGCACGTCGTGCACGCGCACCGCCCACACGCCGCGCGCCGCCACCAGGGCGGTCACCGCCGCGGAGGCTGCCGCACGGTGCTCAGCCGGGCGCGGCTCCGACAGCGACTGCCACAGTTCGCGTTCCGCCTCGCCCGCATCGGTTGCGGTGAAGCCGCTCGCGTTCAGGCGCTCAGCCAGCGCCATATCCGCCGCCGTGAGGGCGTTCGCGATAAAACGCTTGCGGGAACCAGCAATGAGCAGGCGGTGGCCCAAGCCCTGTAGCTCGTCAAGGGCGGCGAGCAGCTCCCAGTCCTGCATGCCGCCCTTCGCAAAGCCCAGACCCAGGTCAAGAATCAGGTTCTGCGGCAGCACACCGGCGGCAAGGAAACGCTCACGCAGATCGGTCAGCTCCTCCACAACCTCGGTGACCACGCCGCGCGGGTACTCCGCCAGGCTGTCCATGGTCTGGGAGGTGCCGCGGGCGTGCATGAGGATGTACGGCACCTGCAGTTCAGCGGCGGTTTCAATCATTTCATTGCTCACGTTCAGACCGGACACATCGTTGATGATGTGCGCACCGGCGGCAATGGCGGCGCGAGCGGTCTGCGGGTTCATGGTGTCAACGCTGATGGTGGTGCCCATCTGCGCGACTGCCTCGATGACGGGCAGGATGCGGCGCTGCTCCTCCTCCACGCTGATGCGCACGGCACCGGGGCGGGTGGACTCACCGCCAATGTCGATAATGGAGGCGCCCTCGGCAATCATGCGGGCGGCATGGGCGATGGCGTCGGTGGCGGCGTAGTGCTGGCCGCCGTCGCTGAAGGAGTCGGGGGTGACGTTCAGGATGCCCATGATGAGGGTGCGTTCGGCGGCGAGCGCGTCGCAGGGCAGGAGGGCTACACGGGTGGTGTGTGTGGATTCAGTCATAAATTTATCGTACCGAATCTGTGGTGCTCCCATGTTTGCCGCTGTGATTGGAAGGGGGATTGAGGCGGGGGTTGGGACAGCGACGGGACGATTTTGGGGACACAACATGCAATATTTGCATTACAGATACCTATTTAAGGGTATGCTGGGAGGGCACGCATACCGTGCCTGGCGCGTTCCCGGTCGGTGGCGCGCACCCACACATACATACTCTAGGAAGTGACTCATTGTGAACTTGAAGACCGGAGCTTGGATCCTCTCCCTGGTGGCTCTTGCCGCGCTGGTGACTATTGTGCTCGCTGAAGGTGCTCCTGCCGTGCGTTGGATTGCTTTCGGCACCGCGACCGGTTGCGGTTTCATTGCCGTGGGCTTGATCGTGACTCTTGCCCTGGGTTGGGATAATCCGAGCGAGTCGAAGGGTAGCTTGCAGCGTTAGCGGCGGGCTCTTCTAGCTTCTGCGGTGCGGCATGATCGGCGCCGCCACGCCCCGCGGAAGGTACCGGCTCAGAACACATTCTCAGAGCACTTTGGCGATGCGAAAAGGGGCGGAGGTTTTCACCTCCGCCCCTTTCAGCGTGTCTATAAGCTGTGAAGATTTTAGCTCCACAAACGGGTTTCTTCCCACCCTTGCGGTATACCCATAGCCCGCGATACATCAACCCCAGGAACGGAAATATCAGGACGTTCCTTCAGAATCCGGGTTAGAGATTCCGTATCCCCGATTCCGCCCTGGTCCATCAGATATTTGAGGAGGGTGAGCATGCCGAAGGTCTTACACATCTTATGGTTCTCTTCAGCCTGCGGCACACCAAACAGGTCAACAACCTCACGGATTTCAGGACTCTCAACTCTTCCACCTCTCAACACACGTGGCAAACGAGGCTCTGGGTGCAGCTTATTGTAGAACCTACTTTGATGCGCACAAATATTGCGCATTACCCGCAGCGAATTAATCCAAGTTTCCAACTGAGGGTCAGTACACCCCAAGGCTTTCGCGATATCTCGTCGAATATTTGGCGGAGAGACCAAATACAGATTCTGTAGAGCCCCCAAATCTAGAACTTCCACCACAACCCACACGGGCAACTTCCCGCCGTATTGTTCACGGTGATGCTTCACGAATTCTTCTTCAGAAGTACGAATAAGCTGTTCGCTTTTTCTCGTGAATCTGCTCCACGCAGTGCGCCTTTTACTGCCTTGAAGGTCGCACCGGGTTTCATCCTCGTATATGAGTGGATCCACTTCCCCCAGTAAATTCCCTAGGCGGGACCGCAAATACACCTCAAACTGCGAGAAATACGAAAACGCAATGGACCGAAGATTACGGTCATATTCATACAGGGCCACGATATCTTCAAAGACAGTTCCGGGTATGAAAGTATCCGAGCGATGCACGCTTCCCGACGACCGCCGAAACGAATAATAGTAACCACTCAGACGGTAGTAACTAACACGCTCGAGGACATAAACAGCACGTTCTTGCGAACCTACGAGCATCCCCCGCTCTTGCAAGATACCAACCTGCTGTTCATATGATTTAAATGGTTTTACGCTTGAAAACATGTATTATCCATCGCTTGATATCGTTTCATCATTGTAACTCTTTAATAATATCAACATAAGGATATTAAGGGTATAACTACATGCCCTGTAAGCCATCTGCTTTGCTAAGGCAATCATTTAAAAACGATGACCGGTTCTGGACCCATGAGGGGAGGAACCGGTCGCGGTTATTTTCGTTTCAGATGAGACGAGGAACAGCCATGCTTGCACTAACAACGGTACGTAAAGAACGCGATACGTAGCGTTGTTAAAAAAGAAGACCGGTCCTGTACTCCCGAAGGAGTGGTGCCGGTACTAGTGGTACTACTCTACAGCTGATGACGCCCTCTACGCAAGGGCACTCGTCATGCGGCCCAACACATGCGACCGCACAGCGCAGGGGTATAGCGCAAGGGGGCAGGATTCCTTAGAATCCTGCCCCCTGGCGTATAGCTATATGCTCATTGCATGCGCTTAGCGCTGCGAGAAGATCAGGCTCATCGCCTCCGCACGGGTTGCGCCGTTCATCAGCGCACCGCGCACCGCGCTGGTCACGGTCTTCGCGCCCGGCTTACGCACACCGCGCATCGACATGCACATGTGCTCAGCCTCAATCACCACAATCGCGCCGCGCGGGTTCAGATGCTCCTCCAGAGCCTCCACCACCTGCGTGGTCAGACGCTCCTGCACCTGCGGGCGGCGAGCGTACAAATCCACCACGCGGGCGAGCTTGCTCAGGCCGGTAACCTTACCGTCCGGGCCCGGAATGTAACCCACATGCGCCACGCCGTGGAACGGCACCAGGTGGTGCTCACAGGTCGAGTAGAACGGAATGTCCTTCACCAGCACCATCTCAGAGTGGGCGATGTCGAAGGTCGTACCCAGAATCTCGCCGGCGTCCTGGTGCAGGCCCGAGAAGAACTCCGCGTAGGCGCGCGCCACACGTGCAGGGGTCTGCTGCAGACCGTCACGGTCCGGGTCCTCACCAATCGCGAGCAGAATCTCACGGACGGCAGCCTCAATACGCGGCTGGTCGACGGCGTTCTTAGCCTCGCTCATTCTCTGCTCCATTCTGGTTCGGGTTGCCGTTCTCCGGGCGCTGCGCCGGAGGGGCGGGGTAGTTCGGGTACTGCTGGGTGGGCATTGCGACGGTCGGATCGGCGTCCGGGTCGCTGAGGGGTGCCTGAGGCGGTAGAGGCTGCGTAGGTGCTACCGGAACAGTCGGCGCCTCGGCAGGTGCTTCCTCAGCCTTCTGTGCCTCCTGAGCCAGCTCGCTCGGTGCCTTCACCGGCGGGATGTCGGTACGCTCGCGGGTCGGCTTGGAGTACCAGTGCTCACGCTCGGGGCGCTTACGAACGTCCTTGAAGATTTCGGCAATCTCGTTCTCGAGCAGGGTTTCCTTCTCGAGCAGGGCGTACGCCAGGCGGTCCAGAATATCGCGGTTTTCCAGCAGAATCTGGAACGCCTCGTCGTGTGCCTGCTCCAGCAGGGCACGAATCTCAGCGTCAACCTTTGCCGCGGTCGCGTCGGAGTAGTTGCGTGCCGAAGCGCCGCCACCACCGAGGAACGGTTCGGTGTCTTCGCCGCCGAGCTTCACGGAACCAATCACGGCGCTCATGCCGTAGTCGGTGACCATCTTGCGGGCGGTGTCGGTTGCCTTCTGAATATCGTTAGAGGCACCGGTCGAGGGATCGTGGAAGACGATTTCCTCAGCCGCACGGCCACCCATCGCGTACGCCATCTGGTCGAGCAGTTCGTGGCGGGTCGTGGAGTACTTGTCGTCCTGCGGCATGACCATGGTGTAACCCAGGGCGCGGCCGCGCGGAAGAATCGTAATCTTGGTGACCGGCGCGGAGTTACGCAGTGCCGCCGCGACCAGGGCGTGACCGCCCTCGTGGTATGCGGTGACCTTACGCTCGTGCTCGTTCATGATGCGCGAGGAACGCTGCGGACCAGCCATGACGCGGTCAATCGCCTCGTCGATAGCGCGGTCGTCAATCACGTTGCCGTTATCGCGGGCGGTCAGCAGAGCCGCCTCATTCATGACGTTCGCCAGGTCAGCACCGGTGAAGCCGGGGGTGCGCTTAGCGACCTGAGCCAGGTCAACGGTGTTAGCGATTGGCTTGCCTGCGGCGTGCACGCGCAGGATGTGTTCGCGGCCCTGCATGTCGGGGGCGTCCACACCAATCTGACGGTCAAAACGGCCGGGACGCAGCAGTGCCGGGTCCAGAACGTCGGGTCGGTTCGTTGCCGCAATGACGATGACGTTCGAGTTGCCGTCGAAGCCGTCCATCTCAACCAGCAACTGGTTCAGGGTCTGCTCACGCTCATCATTACCGCCGCCCATGCCGACGCCGCGGCGGCGGCCAACAGCGTCAATCTCGTCGACGAAGACGATGGCGGCGGGGTCGCTCTTCGCTTCCTTGAACAGGTCGCGCACGCGGGACGCACCCACACCCACGAACATTTCAACGAAGTCAGAGCCAGAAATCGAGTAGAACGGCACGCCAGCCTCGCCCGCCACAGCCTTGGCGAGCAGGGTCTTACCGGTGCCGGGAGGGCCGTACAGCAGAACACCCTTGGGGATCTTTGCACCCAGGCGGGTGAACTTTTCGGGTTCAGCCAGGAACTCGCGGACTTCTTCCAGTTCGGCGAGCGCCTCGTCCACGCCGGCGACGTCGCTGAAGCGAACCTCCGGCTTGTCCTTGGTGAACTTCTTCGCGCGGGACTTGGAGAAGCTCATGACGGAGGAGCCGCCTCCGACTCGTCCCATCAGGAACCAGAAGAGCACACCAAAGAGCAGAATCGGCAGCAGCAGGGACACCAGGGAGCCCAGGAAGCTGTGCTCAACCGGCTGGTCCGTGTAGCTTTCCAGCTCGGCGGATTCCATTGCCTTAGCAACTTCGTCGCCGCGGGGCTGCACGTAGTAGAAGCGCACCGACTTACCGTAGTTGTCGTTGCCCTTCTTGTAGTCGTCCTTAAGCTGCAGCTCGACGCGCTGGTCGCCGTCGTAAATCTTTGCGCTCTTGACCTGGTGGTCGTTGAGCAGCTGAAGACCGACGTTGGTGTCCACCTGACGCGAGGGCTGAGTGAAGAAGGAGGCCATGAGGAAACCCAGCATGACTACGATAGCTGCGCCCGGGAAGAACCAGGAGCTATGAATCAGCTTCTTCAGGAAGGCCTCCGAGCCTTTCTGCGGAGTATTGGGGTTTTGCGCCAATGCTTTGTCCTTACGTTGCGGCTGTAACCCGTTGGGGTGCGGCATGCCTGCCGGAACACCCAACGGTGCAACCTTAAATGTACCCTACCCCGGCGGGCGGCTAGGTACCGGGCTTCTCTATTTCACCTGCGGGCTAAAGGGTTGTAGCACTCGGCGGGGGTGAAAGTGCATCTTCTGCGGCGGGTACATCCGCCCCCGAGTACATTCGCCGCCGGGTACAGCAACGCCCCGCTCCCCCACAAGCGTGAGGAGGCGGGGCGTCACCACCTTACAGCATGGTTGCTGAGGTGAAGGCTTAGGAGTAAACGTGCGGGTGCAGGGTTGCGACGCAGTCCAGGTTGCGGTACTTCTCAGCGAAGTCCAGGCCGTAACCAACAACGAACTCGGGCTCGATGTCCCAGCCGACGTACTTGACCTCAACGTCAGCCTTGACGACCTTGGGCTTGCGCAGCAGGGTGCAAATCTCAACGGAAGCTGCGCCGCGAGAAATCAGGTTCTGCTGCAGCCATGCCAGGGTCAAGCCGGAGTCAATGATGTCTTCAACGATCAGGACGTTGCGGCCCACCAGGTCGGTGTCCAGGTCCTTGAGGATACGCACAACGCCGGAGGACTTGGTGCCGGAACCGTAAGAAGAAACAGCCATCCAATCCATGGTGTAGTGGCCCTTGAGAGCGCGGGAAAGGTCAGCCATGATCATGATGGCGCCCTTGAGAACACCCACCAACAGCACGTCCTTACCGGCGTAGTCTTCGTCGATGCGCGCCGCCAGTTCGGCGACCTTCGCGTTAATCTCTTCCTTGCTGAAGAGAACGTTCTTGATATCGTCCTGCACGTCGATAGCCTGCACGATGTATTCCTTCGTATTCTTTTAGACGCTCTGCGCCTCCGCCGGGGGCCCCGGGTGCGGGGGTTTCATGCCTTCCCACAGCGGACAATGTGGATGGTGTTCGCCTTAAGTATGGCTTAAAACGGCGCCGCGGCGCACCTCACCACGCAGATAGTGTGTGCTGAGGATGCTCCGCGGGCATCTAGCTGGGCACCTAGTTAGGGTCGAGTTGGCACTAATACGAGCACGTCCAGGCGTTCACCGGTTGCCGGATGCACAATTTTGCGGCGGCGGTACGCGCTCACGTGACCGGGCATCTGAACGGGCCCAGCTACCGCGTATTCGGCGGTGAAAGAGTCCAGCGCCTGCAGTCGCTCGAAGCCGGGGTTCTCTCCCCCGGCGGTCTTGCAGGCGGTCGCAAGCACACGCAATCGAAGCGCCGGGTGTAGCGCCGCCACCTGCGCACGGTCCAGTAGCACGGCGTCCTCACGTTCGATGCCACGCACGGTGGTTCCGGCGGGTAGGAGCGCCTGCTCGTAGACTACCTGTGCCTGCTCGTCGAGGTATTCGGCATCGGGGCCGGCCACCGCGGCGGTGCGCGCCAGGGAGCGGGCGACGTCCCCGCCGAGGTGCTCCTCCAGGTAGGGCAGCACACTGTGGCGGATACGGGCACGCATGAGGGTTTCGTCGGTGTTGGTCGGGTCGATCCAGGGGGTGAGGGTTTCGGCATCGCAGATGTCGAGCATGTCGGTGCGGCGCAGACCGAGGAAGGGACGCAGGTAGGTGACGCCCCTTTCGACGCGTACGGGCGGCATACCGGCAAGGGAGCGTGTGCCGGAGCCGCGGCTTAGGCCGAGTAGCACGGTTTCTGCCTGGTCGTCGAGGGTGTGGCCGAGTAGTACGGCGCGGGCGCCGGTGGCTTCGACGGCTTTCGTGAAGGCGGTGTAGCGGGCGGTGCGCGCCGCCATTTCGGGGCCCATGTTCCCGACGGGAACCTGCACTTTTTCGGTGATGACGGGGTGAAGCCCCAGGTCGGTGAGGGTCTGCGCGGTCTGCGCGGCGACTGCGGCGGAGTCTTCTTGCAGGCCGTGGTCGACGATGATGGCGCCTACGCGCACGTCGCCGCGGCGGGCGAAGTGCGCGGCAATTGCCGCCAGGGCGAGGGAGTCGGGGCCGCCGCTGCAGGCGACCAGGAGCAGGGGTAGATCGGCGGGGTCCGCGGTGGAGGCGGTGCGGGAGCGTCCGGTGGCTTTGATGCTTCCGGCACCGAGGAGCTTTTCGAGGGAGGCGGCGAGGTGGCGGCGGGCAGTGCCGACGGCGGGGTGCAGGCGTCCTGCGCGTCCATTCTGCATGGTGGTTCCTTTATATAGGCGTGCGGGAGGGGTTAGGTGAGAGGGTTAGTAATGGCCAGCTCAATGCCGAGCTCTTGGGCGACCTTGAGGACCGCACCAATTGACGGGCCGGGTAGCCCACGCTCAATATCGCGGATCGTTTTATCGCTGAGCCCAACCATCCATGCCAACTCCATTTGGGTGATTTTTTCGTACTTGCGGACGGCGCGAACCTGGGCACCAAATTCCTGTGCGAACCCCGTTGCGTCGAATGCCATGGGGGTTTCCTCCTCACCGCTACAGAACCTCACGTTATACGAACTATTCTTCGTAATATGCCCATAATAGCACCTCGAGAAGCTCTCTGAGGCTATTTTCCGAAGAATAGTTCGGTTACGCACCCTTCCACGGAACCTCCGAACACAATCAAGGAGCACAACAAAAGGGGGCGTGCCCACCGCCTCCAGCACGCACGAAAACTCGCACGAACCAGACACGGGGAACACGCCCAGCAAGCCCTCCGCTCACCTGCCGCTAGGACAGCGACTGCAGACGAGCCACAATGGGCGCCAACTCCTCGTGGTAATCAAGAACCATGAGAGGGGTGAAAATAGTGCGGTACGAAGCGTAATAGAAATCCGGTGTTTTATTGAAATCCCACGGCGTGTACCCGTTAGTGAAGAAGTTAGTGTCATACGCCCGAATATCTCCCCCCTTCGCCAGCGCATGCTGGTACACCCAGCTCATTGCTCGATGCAACTCACTCCCTTCCTTAATGGGAGCAGCACCCTTCTCAGCACGCACAGCATTCGCCGCATCCAGGGATTCCAGAGTCACCTTGGGGCTACCCGCAGCACGATAAAGGAAGGTAAAGTAGGCGCCACGGCTCGCCGGAGTGTCATAGTGGAAGGAGCCGTCAGACCAACCAGCGCTCAAACCCACGCGGGTCGCCCAGATAGCAACCTTATAACGAGCATCGCCCGGAGTCAGGTCGGTGTACGGGGACTTCTCCGGCAGGTTCTTCACCTCGGGTGAACCCGCCAGATGGTACAGGTACTCCAGCAAGCGGCCACGCGAGATAGTCATGACCCCGTTCGGCAACTTATCTTCATCGGTTGTAGCCAGCCCAACAACCTGATTCTTCGTAATCAGGCCAGTGCACTCTGCCCACTTCAAACTGCTTATAGCGTTCTTGCCGTAATAGAAGTACATATCAAAACAATTAATATCAAATTCCAGCTCTTCAACAGGCTGTGCAGATTTCGGATGAATGTATGCCGCCTGGGCTACACCCTGGCCCATATACCCCATAGCCAGTGCCAACAGTGCCGCCGCGCCGCGGGTCGAAAGGTTTTTCTTCATTTTCTATCCTCGGTGAAAGGTGTGAGAGTAGAAGAAGAGTGAATCCCTTTGACCATACCCGGAATCTGCACCTCGCGCAATCAACTACGCCCGGCGTGCAGGCAGATGCGGCGAAAGACACAACAAAAAGGGGGCGTGCCCACCGCCTCCAGCACGCACGAAAACTCGCACAAACCAGACACGGGGAACACGCCCCCCTGATAAAAACCGGGTGCACCTAACGGTGCGGCAGCTTAGTGACCCTCAGCTGCGAAACGGTCGATAGCCTCCTGGACCATCTTCTCAGCAGCAGCCAGGTCTTCCCAGCCCTCGCCCTTAACCCACTTGCCGGGCTCCAGGTCCTTGTAACGCTCGAAGAAGTGCTGAATCTCAGCCTTCAGCTGCTCCGGAACATCAGCCAGGGACTTGATGTGGTCGTAGCGCTTGTCGGTGGGAACGCACAGAACCTTAGCGTCGCCGCCAGCCTCGTCGGTCATGTTGAACACTGCGACCGGGCGGGACTCAACCAGCACGCCGGGAACAACGTCAACGTCCAGGATCAGCATTGCGTCCAGCGGGTCGCCGTCCTCACCGAGGGTGTTCTCGAAGTAGCCGTAAGCGGTGGGGTACTGCATGGAGGTGAACAGCACACGGTCCAGGCGCAGGCGGCCGGTCTCGTGGTCCACTTCGTACTTCACGCGGGAGCCGCGGGGAATTTCAATAGTGACGTCGAGTTCCATCGGAACCTTCTTTCTCGTGAGTTAGAGTCACTTTCGCGGCGACTTCGGCGCGCAAGGTGCGAAAGTTAGGTGTTGAACTCACCCATTGTAACCCGTTCACGCACACCGAAACCGCGTATTTGGCGCCAAAACCAGCGTAATTTACCACGCTCACACCACAGTTAACATTCCGCCTAGTCCCGCGCCCGCCAGCACACCCCGCCGCCGCACCCCGCCACCATGCCGGACAGGTCAGATAGGGGTTATAAGGGGCAGCAGGAGCACGGCATGAGCATCCCAGCACCGGCGCGTAAATTCGATAGGCACCCCATCCGCCCGCTATGCTCAAAAGATGCCTTCCAACAAGCACAACACCCAGACCACCACCCTCACCCGCCGCGCCGCCCTCACCCTCGGTGGCATGTTCCTCCTCACCGCCTGCGGATCCGCCGCAACCGAACAGAAACGCCCCGAAGGTTCCGCAAGCCCCACCGGCAGCGCAACCGGCAGCCCCACCGGCACCGCCGAGGCGACCGCCTCCGCAACCCCGAGCGCCACCCCGACCCTCGCACCCGCACTGACCGAAGCGGAACAGGAGCAACTACGTGCCGCCCTTACCGCGCTCTTCGCAGACGGCACCTACCCGCAGTACAGCCTGCTCGTCACCGGCATGGACGGCAACCTGCCCAGCATCAAGGCGGCCACCGCACCCGCCGACCTCTACGCCGCCAACGCCGACACCGCACGCGTACCCGCCTCCACTTTTAAGGTGCTGACCCTGTTCGCACTCAACCACTACGCGAACCTGCAGGCGCGCCTGCGCACACGCGTCACCCGCGACTCCGCCGGACTGTACCTCATGGCAGGCGGCGACACCCTGCTCGGTGCGGGCGCCTCCAACCCGAAGCAGATCGTGGGGCGCGCAGGCCTGACCACCCTCGCCGAGCTAACCGTGAAGGCACTGAACGAGGGCGAAAAGCCCACCGCGGCGCTACCCGTCTACCTGGACGGCACCTTCTTCACCGGCCCCAGCGTGAACCCCGGCTGGGAAGACGCCGACGTGGCGTCCGGCCAGATCACGCCCATCCACCCGATTGCGCTCGAATCGCACACGGTGCCGGGCAAGTCGACCGCAAGCAACCCGGTACGCCCGGATGATGCGGCGGTTGCCGCCCAGCAGGCGTTCGTGGATGCACTCAACACCGCCGGCAAGGAGTCCGGCCTGAGCTTCACCCTGGCTGAGCGCCGCACCGCCCCCGCGGAAGCGGTCGAAATCGCCGCGGTCGAATCGGCAACCCTGCTTGAGCAGGCGCAGCACATGATGCTCGAATCCGATAACGCCCTGGCTGAGGTTCTCGGTCGTTGCGCCGCCATTGCCGCCGGTAAGGAAGGCAGCGGCGAAGCGGCACAGCAGACCGTGCGCCAGGCGCTCGTGGACGCCGGCGTG
This sequence comes from Rothia sp. HMSC075F09, assembly GCF_001810515.1. Lineage (NCBI taxonomy): Bacteria > Bacillati > Actinomycetota > Actinomycetes > Micrococcales > Micrococcaceae > Rothia > Rothia sp. HMSC075F09. The sequence continues at coordinate 21,752 of NZ_KV801771.1, read as the reverse complement.
AACATTGAACACCTGGTGCAGGCGGACGTATGCGGCATGTCCCTAACGGACCGCGTGACCGCCCGAACCCTCGTGCAGGTTGTGGCTCTGCTGAATGCTGACGAGCATGCGGAGCAGCTGATGAGCACGTTCCCGGTCGCGGGCGTGAGCGGCACCCTGACCGGTCGTTTTGGTGCGGCAAACGCCGTGCACGCGCGCACCTTTGTGCAGGCGAAGACCGGCACCTTGTACACGGTGTCTTCGCTGTGCGGTGTGGCGACCCGACCCGACGGCACCCGCCTGATTTTCGCGATTATTCTGAACGATCTGGGCGGTGCGGATGCGCTGCCCGCCGCGAAGGAACGCGTGGACGCGGCGGCGGCGGCGATTGCGAACCGTTCGACTGCGCCGAGTGCTTCTGCCAGCCCCTCTGCGGTAGCGGCGAGCGCTTCGGCGGCGCCCGCGGCGGCAGTTTCTACCGCGGCCGCGGCGAGTGCAGTCTCCTAGTGTGTTCACCCGGATAGCCCCGAAATCCCCCCTAAATCATCCCACTTAGGTTGATTTTCTGTAATGTTTCACGTGAAACCTGAAAATCAACCTCTCGGGGTGAGAGGGGCACGGGGTGCCGACAGACTCCTCAACCGGGACTCGCGCCCGCTCACCCGGCAGGGTTTCACGCCCGCTTTGTTTCTCTCCTCCAGCAGAAAAGTCACCATGGACCTTACCTTCACCCTCGCTGATCTGACCGCTACCTCCGCCTGCGAGCTGCGGCTCTACACCGAGCTTCGGGAGCGTGCGCAGAAGCAGTCTGCCCACCCGACCCACGAGAAGTTGGAGCGCGCCCGCGAAGCGTACCGCGAGTGCCTGCGGGCGCTAACCGCCGGTGGAATGGTCGGCTGTGGAGTAGGCAGCAGTGAGCACGCGGGCGGCACAGCGCGCCCGGTGCCGCTGGTGGCGACCTCCGCGGCGGGGCTGACCTACACGGTGGAGCTCGACCGTCTGGAGTACTCGCCTGAGAACAGCACCTCCGAGAGCAATACCGCCCGAATCGCCTGCACCCCGCACCTGGGTGAGGCGGCACATCGGGCACTATTGCGAGGTGCCCTGGCGGCGCACCTGCTGACCGCTAGTGCAACCGAGAGTGCCGAGAATGCCGCGCGCCTCGACCTTCATCTGGGGCACGGCGCGGATGAGTACGGCGCAGAACCTGATTCGGAGCCCACTGAGCATTCCTCCCCCGTTCCTCAACCTCACCGGGTTGATTCGGCGCGTATTCTGCCGCTAATTCGCCTGCAAGAGCAACGTCTCCTGCTGCTCACCCAGGCGCTGAACGAGGGTGTAGAACCGGCGGAACTTGCCGAGCGCATCCCCTATTTTCTGACCTGCGACGAGTGCCCGGCGTGCCTGAACGCGGCGGCTTCTCTTGCCCTCGCGACCGATGCCCCGGAGCTCGTCACCGAAGACACTGCCGAAGATACCGCCGAGAATCCCGAAACTGAGGAGCACCCGGTCATGTACCGGGTGCCCGCCGCCGTCGAGAACGACAGCGAACAGTACCGCCTGCAGTGCCTGCTGGATGCCCAGCTCGCCTCCCTGGAGGAGCACGCGGCGGAGCACGGCTGGGGTGCCGGTGAGCTTGAGGCGGCGATGCTGTTGTCCATGACGAATTATCACCGCCGCGAGCGTGCCCCGTTCTGGCGTGAGCACATTCGCCGCCTGGAGGACGGCCCGACGGCGTGGGTGGCGAGCCGCGATTACGCGTACCTTAATCGGGTGCAGGTGCTTTCGGTGGAGCATGCGCATGCTCTTCTGAATACCCCCGCAGACCTGGAGGCGCTAGCCGCCGCCATGAAGGAGCCCACCGAGGTTGAAGACGCCCCCGGCTGGTATCGTGTGCGCGGCGCGCAGGTGCGCCTGTTGCGTGCGCGAATTGAGGCTGACCCGAGCCTGGTGATTGCGCCCTCTGACCGTGCGGTGTTTTGTGCGTATGAGGCGGGTTTGAGCCCGCAGATTGCGCTGGACCGTATGGAGTCGCAGGTGAATTATTTCCGTGCGTCGAATCCGGGTGAGCGTGTGCCTGCCGAGTTGGCGGCGACGGGTTTCTTTGGCATGCGTGTGCTGGCGGTGGCGCAGGGCGGTTTCCGTGCCGGTTCCGCGGATTCTGTGGACCCCGAAGAGGCTGCCCCAGAGTCCGGCAAGTCGACCGGCGAGTCGGCTGGCGAGTTCTTGGAGGTGCTTCTGCAGGAGCGCATCCGCGTGAAGGATGAGCCGCACGGTGCCCTGCCTTCGGGTATTGGTCCTGGCGATCCGGTGTCTACGGCGACGATTGAGGCGGCTCTGCAGGCTGATGTGCACGGGCTGCTGTTCAACGGCACCCTCATGCCGAGCGACCCCGTGCTTAATGGCCCCGTGCCCGGCGAGGATTCCAAGCCCTCCAATACCCCCTCCTCCCCCAGCACCCTGCCGAGCGTGCTCGATGCGGCGGCTTCGCTGACGGGGGTGGAGAGTGCCTCCACGGATTTGTTGTTCCGCCGCGCGCCGCGCCTGAAGAAGGGCGCCTCGAACGCCAAGAATGCAGAAAATCTACCCCTTGAGGTTGATTTTTCCGCCTCTGACCTGCCCACGGTGGATGCCGTGCACGCGGCGGTTCGCGCTCTCGACCATTCCTATGTGGCGGTTCAGGGCCCTCCGGGTGCGGGTAAGACCTTCCTCGCCTCGCATGTGATTGCGCGTCTGGTGGCTGAGGGTGCGAAGGTGGGCGTGGTGGCTCAGTCGCATGCGGTGATTGAGAATCTCATGTTGGCGTGCTGTGCCCGTGATGGTTTTGATGTTTCGCGTGCGGTGCGTCTGCGCGGTAAGTCGGTGACTCCGGACGCCCCGTGGTCTGAGGTGTCTGATTCTGAGCTGGTGGAGCTGATTTCTGGTGCGGGCGGCCTGCTGTTTGGCGGTACGGTGTGGGATTACGTGAGTGAGCGTCGCGTGCCTGCCGGGTCGCTAGATGTTCTGGTGGTTGATGAGGCGGGCCAGTTCTCGCTCACGAATACGGTGGCGGCGGCTCGTGCGGCTCGTTCGGTGCTGCTGTTGGGCGATCCGCAGCAGTTGCCGCAGGTGTCGACGGGTGTGCACCCGTACCCGGTGGATGTTTCGGCGCTGGGTTGGTTGTCTGATGGTGCGGCGGCGTTGGATCCTCGTTTTGGCTATTTCTTGGGTGAGTCGTGGCGCATGGATTCGGCGTTGTGCGAGCGGGTTTCGTGGCTGTCGTATGATGGCGCGTTGGCGAGCGCGGCGGCGACCGCCGGTCGTGCCCTGCAGGGCGTTGAGCCGGGTCTGGTGTCGTATCCGGTGGAGCATGTGGGCTGTTCGGTGCGTTCTGTGCAGGAGGCGCAGGCGGTGGTGGATTGCGTGCGCGAGTTGTTGGGCAGTGAGTGGGTTCCGGCGGCTGGTGCTGAGCCGCGCCCGTTGGCGGCGGAGGATTGCATTGTGGTGGCGGCGTATAACGCGCAGGTTGATTGTGTGCGTGAGGCGCTGATTGCTGCTGGTTTGGCGGATTCTTCAGGTGCTGGCGTGCGTGTGGGTACGGTGGATAAGTTCCAGGGTCAGGAGGCTGCGGTGGTGTTGGTGTCGTTGGCATCGTCGCGGGTTGATTCTGGGCGCGGTGCCGGGTTTGTGCTGTCGCCGAATCGTTTGAATGTGGCGGTGTCGCGCGGTCAGTGGCAGGCGGTGTTGGTGCATTCGCCGTGGGTGGCGCGTTCGGTGCCGCAGGATGTTGAGGAGGTGCTGGCTCTGTCGGGCTTCGCGGGCCTGGTGGAGTAGCACCCCTAGTGCGGCCCTTATTCTGCGCTCTTCTACACTCCCCCACCCGCTGCGTTGCGGGGCTGACTGTAACAGGGTCTGGCGGTGTGGATTGGCGGAGCCTGGTTGCGGGCGTCTTTGGTGTGCCCGGAATCGGGTCAGCCGGGTTTAGTCAGGGCTCAGCCGGGCGGAAGCACCAAGAATGAATTATAGTCAAACTAACCCTAATGTCAATACTCAAAATGAGGAAAGTTTTTCAACCAGCGTTCATGTATATGATTAACATCTCTTATAGAATCTAAAGTATCGCGCGACACACTTCTTGTGCGGGGGTGGCTCCCGATGAGCCGCCCAGTGCACCCTCAACCACCCCGTGATGACCGGCGGGCCCGTCATGACCGGCGGGCACAGGCGAAAACAAGCGAATACAGGCAGGCACAGCCGGCTGTCGGGGTATTCACTCATACGATTGCGCGCTACGAATTGCGCACAATGAACTACGCACGACGGACTGCACGCCGCGCGACACCCAACCCCATCGTGGAGGTCCCCCATGAGTGTCAACACCGAGCTACTCAAGAATAGAGATTTTCGAAATACTCTCTTTGCCATTGGAGCCAACCAGCTCTCAGACTCGATGAGCTATATCACCACGCCCATCATTATTTTGGCGCTGACCGGCTCCCCCGAAGCTGCGAGTATCACCCTCTTCGTCGCGGGTGTTCTCGCCACCTGCGCCGGAGCAATATCTGGAACGTGGGTCGACAGAATCGGCCCCTCAAAGTGCCTGGCACTGTCCTGTATCGGCCAGTCACTGTCCTGGATAGCGATTCTTCTCTACCTCGTTTTCAACGTCACCAATATTTACGTTTTGGTGATCACGATTTCTCTCGCCGCTATCATTTCCACCTTTGACTACCCGAGTGAACAGTCCATCATCACCCGTGTAGTCCCCAAGGAACACCTGGGGTACGCCTCCGGTATGGGCGAGACGCGCGAGTCCACCGCTAACCTGCTGGGCGGCCCGGTCGCCGGCATCATTATCGGCTTCTCGACCGTGCTCATGACCGCAGTTCACGCGGTCGTCAACCTGCTGGCATTCATCGTCGCGCCCAAGAGCTACGGCGCTAGTCGGCAGCCCGCAGAAGAGGAGGAAGGCGAGAAAACCAGCTTCTGGCAGGACTCAAAAGCCGGTTTCGAGTACATCCTGAAGAACAAAGTACTGGTGTCCATTGCGTTCGTTTCAACGCTTGCAAACTTTGGAACGGTCGGCATTCCGCTCACCTTCATCTACTACTACACCCTGGAGGGCGCACACCCGCTCTTCATCGGCATCTTTGCGAGCGCCTTCGGCGTGGGCGTGTTGCTCGGTTCGTTCCTGGTCGGCCCGCTGACCGAGAAGTTTGCGCTCGGCCCGTTGGGTATCACCTCCCTGGCCATCATGTCGGCCTGCTACCTGTTGCTGCCGGTGGTTCATTCGATGCTGTGGGCGGTGTGCCTGCTGATTGTGCTGGCGGGTATTGTACTCCCCTCCTTCAATTCGAGCATCATTGCGTACATTAACGCATCCACCCCGGAGCACATGATCGGTCGCGTGCACTCGGTGCAGGGCATCCCGAACATGGCGCTGACCCCGCTGGCTGTTCTGCTGGCTGGCTTCCTCATTGTTGATTGGGGTATTACGTACACGGCACTGTTCTACGCGGTGTTCATTTTCCTGTCGCTGGTGGTGATGGTATTCCAGAAGCCGCTGCGTCAGCTGCCGCATATCTCGCAGGTAACGAACGCACAGTAGTTCCGCGGTAGCCCCGTCTATCAACTCCACTCAACGCCCCCGAAAGCGAATAATTCAACGTGCACTTGCATGAAAATTATTTTCCTTTCGGGGGTGTTCTACGTCCTTTCGAGGATTTCTGCACACAGTGCATGCTCACGATAATTCCCCTTATCAATGCGTATTTTTAGGGGTTTAAATGTTGCCGGTATTACGGCGAACCTTACGCCGCTTGTTGAAGGTTTTACGGCATAATAGGAAGGTGTTCGTTCTAACCTTTATTCAACGTTCCGCACAGCACTCACTCACTGCACTGTCGGACGAACTCGCAAAGCTCAACCCGCGTGTTGCCTTCGCCCAGACATACCCTGACGAAATTCAGGGCGCCTTCGACCGCGCCAGCGACGCACTCCACGCGGCGCTCATTGCCGCGCGCGATAACGGCTTCTGGGTCGGCATCGGAATCGGCGAGCTCAACATCCCCCGATTCGCAGGCGCACTCGGCGCCGTCAGCACCACCGACTGCACCGGCGACGCCCTCGAATTCTCACGCCTCGCCGTCGAAGAAGCACAAGGAGGCGCACCCGTACGCTGCATCAGCGTCAGCGCCGACAACCGCCACCTCGCCGACCTCGCCGCAGGCTCCGCACGCCTGCTCTACCGCGTATGCGCCGACCGTACCGACGCCGAATGGCGCGTAGTAAACCTGCTCGTACCCGGCGTGCGCGGCCAGCAGAAAGCAGCCGCAACCGCGCTCGGCATCACCACCCAGGCGGTCAGCCGCACCCTCGTCCGCTCCCTCTGGCATGAGGAGCAGGCGGCACGCGGTGCCCTCATCGAGCTGCTGACCCGTATTGACCGTTCGCGCCGCCGCGCCACCTAACCGCCGCCGCGCATCCCTCATTCTTTCGCGCCTGCCAGCCTTTCGTACCTGGTACCTGCCAGCCTTCTGTACCTGCCGGCGCGGAACCGAACACCTGATCCCGCCCGTGATGGTCGCCCCCTGCCAGGGGTGAACTATCCGGGCGGGACGCTTTTTAAGCCCGCGCTGAATACCCTGTAGCTCGACGGGCAAAACCAGAGAAAAGGTAAACTTATCTTTATGCCTCTTTCAGAACTTTCCGTCAGCACCCAGAACTACCTCAAGGAAATCTGGAGCCTCGAAGAATGGACCAAAACCCCTGCCACCGCATCCGCCCTGGCAGAACGCATGGGCCTGCGCATTTCTTCGGTATCTGACGGCCTCAAGCGCCTCGCCGCCGCCGACCTGATCGAGCATCAGCCCTACGGCGCTATTGAGCTCACTGAAACCGGCCGCTCCTACGCGCTGGCAATGATCCGCCGCCACCGCCTCATTGAGACGTTCCTCGTGGAGACCCTCGGCTACACCTGGGACCGTGTGCACGACGAGGCGGAGGTTCTGGAGCACGCGGTATCCGACTTCATGGTGGACCGCATCGACACCCTGCTGGGGCACCCGACCCGCGACCCGCACGGCGACCCGATCCCGGATTCTTCGGGGCATATTAGTTTTCCGCAGACCGTGCCGCTGAGCCAGTGCGAACCCGGCGAAACAGTCGTGCTCGAACGCATTAACGATGACGACCCGCGCCTGCTGCGCTACCTGCAGGGCCACGGCTTTGTGCCCGGCGTGCGCCTACACATTGAGGAGGGTGCGCCCTTCTCGGAGGCGGTGAACGTGAGCGTGGTCGGTGCCGGTTCCGGCAACCTGCACGAGACGGACGCGGCCGGTGCGGTGAAGCCCGGCGGCACCATTATTCCGTTGGGTGCGGAGGCGACCGCCTCCCTGTTCGTGTCCCGCACGGTGCGGTAGATACAGGGCTCTAGCAGCGGACTTCTAGCCCGGAAATCCGGGCGGGTACGCGCCCCTAACCTTCAAAAGATAGCAATAGGCGGAAAGCCCCACGGTGGGACTTTCCGCCTATTGCTGTATGTTGTGAGCGTACTCAGTGGGCTTTCACAGAGTGAGCTTTCTTAGGAAGCTGACGGCTCAGTTTTCGTTGCACCAGTGTTGAGCCGGCGGGCACGCATCCTGCCCAGCAGACCGTAGCGCGGGGCGAACACGTACGCCAGGGCGAACAGTATGCCCTGCGTGACGACCACGGCACCACCGGGGGATACGTCCGCGTAGTAGCTGGCGTACAGGCCGGTCAGCGTGCCCACCAGGGACACACCCACGCTCACCGCGAGCATCGGCACGAACCGGTCGGTAATGAGGCGCGCCGTGGAGCCGGGGATGACGAGCATCGCCACGACCAGCACCACACCCACAATCTGCAGCGCCACCACGGAAGTCAGCGCCAGCATAATGAGTAGCAGCGCACCGAGCAGACGCGGACGCAACCCCACCGCCTGCGCAAAGCCCGGGTCGAAGGCGTACAGCACAAAGTCGCGGCGCTTGACCAGCAGCACGGCGGCAACCACCACCGCGAGGATAGCGACCTGCCAGACGTCCGACCAGGACACACCCAGCACGTTACCGAAGAGAATATGGTTCAGGTCGGTATTCGACGGCGTAACCGAAATCAGCACCAGACCGAACGCGAACAAGGTCGTAAACACGATGCCGATCGCGGCATCCTCGCGCACGCGTCCGCTACGCCGCACCCCGCCGATGAGCGCCACCGCCACGAGCGCGGCAATGACCGCACCCACCGCGAAGGGCGCACCAAAAATGTAGGCGAGCACCACGCCGGGCAGCACCGCGTGCGAGATCGCATCGCCCATGAGCGACCAGCCGAGCAGCACGAGCCAGCAAGAGAGCAGGGCGCAGACGGCGGCGGCGATGACGGTGACCACGAATGCGCGGAGCATGAAGGGCAGGGTCAGCGGCTCCACCAGAAAGTTGAGGATGTCCATTTAGTTCTTCCCTTCCGCAGAGCTGATCGTAGTAGTGCCAGAGGTAGTAGCGCTGGAGGCGGCAGTCGGCGCGCCGGCGTCCACTTCCATGCCGAAGGCACGCACCAGGTTCTCGGGGGCGAGCACCTTCTCGGGGGTGTCGTGCATCAGAATATCGCCGCGTAGCAGTAGTGCCTCGTCGGCGAACTGGCGCAGGCTCGCCAAGTCGTGCGTGGAAACCAGCACGGTCGCGCCCTCGTCACGCAACTGTTCGATGACCTGAATGAGCATCGCTTCGCTGCGCTTGTCCACGCCGGCGAAAGGCTCATCCAGCAGCAGCAGCTGGGCGCCCTGAGCGATAGCGCGTGCCACGAAGGCGCGCTTACGCTGACCGCCCGAAAGCGCCCCAATCTGACGGTCGGCAAGGTCGGTCAGTTCCACGCGGGCGAGCGCCTCATCCACGGCGGCACGGTCTGCGGCACGCAGGCGGCGGGTGATGCCGAGGTTGCGGTAACGGCCCATGCTGACGACCTCACGCACGGAGATGGGGAAGGTCCAGTCGATTTCTTCGCTCTGCGGCACGTAGCTGACGAGTCCGGCGCGGTGGTGGTGCGCGTTCTTGCCGCGGCTGCCACGGTTACCGCCGACGGGCTGCCCGTCGAGGGTGATGCTGCCGGCGTGCATGGGCACGACCCCCATGATGGCTTTGAAGAGGGTGGATTTGCCGGAGCCGTTCATACCGATCAGGCCGCAGATACGCCCGGTGTCCAGGGTGAAGGATGCGCCGGTGAGGGCGCGGACTGGCCCGTAGTTCACGTGCACATTTTCGCAGCTGAGAAGTGACATTCGGTGGCTCTTTCGGGGTTTCTTCGGTGTGTTGATGAGTTGCTTGTGTGAGCGAGTGTTAACGGCGTGGGAGGAGCGGAGCCATGAAGGCGACCGCCCCTCCTATCCTATCGGGGGTTTGGGGTTTACCCGGGGTTTTCGATGCCGGGTTTGACCCTGGTTTAGCCCGGGTTTATTCGGGCTTTATGCCGAGTTTAGGAGTTGCCCTTGAGGCCCGCAACGATGGTGCGTGCGTCGTAGCGAATCATGTCCAGGTAGGTGGGCACGGGGCCGTTCGCCTCGGAGAGCGAGTCTACGTAGAGCACGCCGCCGAATCGTGCGCCGGTGGCGTCTGCGACCTGGCGCATCGGGTTGTCAGAGACGGTGGATTCGCAGAACACGGCGGGCACCTGGTTCTCGCGCACGTAGTCGATCGCGGAGGAAATCTGCGAGGGGGTCGCCTGCTGTTCGGAGTTGACCGCCCAAATGTACTTTTCCTTCAGGCCCGCGTCTGCCGCCAGGTAGGAGAAGGCACCTTCGCAGGTGACCAGTGCGCGCTGGTTCTCGGGCAGGGTGGAGATTTCCTTGACGAGCTCGTCACGCACGCCCTGCAGCTGCTTCTTGTAGGCTTCACCGCGGGTCTTGTAGTCGGCGGCGTGGCCCGGGTCGAGGGCGCTAAATTCGCGAATCATCACGTCCACGTACTTTTGCACGTTGCTGGGGCTCATCCAGGCGTGGGGGTTGGGCTTGCCCGCGTAGGCGTCCTCGGTAATGGAGATGGGCGTGACCCCCTCGGAGACGGTCACGTGCTTAGCGTGGGATTCTTCAACGAACTTCGCGAACCAGGATTCGAGGTTCAGGCCGTTGTCGAGCACCAGGTCGGCGGCGTGCGCCTTCTTCAGGTCGGAGGGGGTGGGCTCGTACTCGTGGATCTCTGCACCGGGCTTGGTGAGGGATTCGACGTTCAGGTCGTCGCCTGCCACGTTGCGGGCGATGTCTGCGAGCACGGTGAAGGTGGTGAGCACGGTCTTCTTACCGCTGCTGCTCTTAGCGCCTTCGGTGGTGCTGGAGGTGCTACCGCAGCCGGTGAGCACGAGTAGCAGGGTGAGTGCGAGGGCGGCGCAGAGCGCCTGGACGAGGCGGCGTGCGTTGCTACCTGCGGGGGTGAAAGCGTTCATGAGGCATCCTTCATTGGAAGTCACGGGTTTGAGTATGTGGTTGATGTGTGGAATTTGCCGCGCCGGGACGCTAGGGACACGGTGTGTCTGCGCAGGCATCATAATGCGCTTTTGCCTGTCGTCCCGGGCGGAATTTAATAATAGTTCGGCTAGCCGAACTTTTCAACTAAGCCACACAGAAAACCTTGAAATATTGGCAGAAGCCCAGAGACAGAAGCACCGGCAGACACAGTAAGGAGGCGAGGGATCCCTCCCCCGCCTCCTTGCTGCACGCGGTTCTACGGCAAGCTATGCGCTCGGATTAGTCGGCAATCTCAACCACGACCGGCGTGTGGTCGCTTGCGCCTTCACCGGCGCGCTCCACCTTATCGATCCAGGCACGTTCCACGCGTGCGGCAAGCGCGGGCGAGAACAGCTGAAAGTCAATGCGCATACCCTCATCCTTGGTGAAGCGGCCCGCCTGGTAGTCCCAGTAGGTGTATTCACCCGGAGTGTGCGGGCGCACTACATCCACCATGCCCTCTTCGAGTAGGGCGGCGAAGGCACGGCGTTCGGGTTCGGAAACGTGGGTCATTTCGTTGCGCAGGAAGTAGTCTATATCCCACACGTCGGCATCCTCGGGGGCGACGTTCCAGTCACCGACCAGGGCAAGCTGCGACTGCGGGTTAGCAGCCAGTTCGTTGTGCACGTTCTGGCACAGCGCCTCCATCCAGTGGAGCTTGTAGTCCATGTGCGGGTCGGTCAGGCCGCGGCCGTTGGGCACATAGAGGCTCCAGACGCGCACGCCGCCGCAGGTCGCACCGATCGCGCGCGCCTCCAGCACCTCGGGTTCGCCGGGCTTACCGAAGTGCGGCTGATTATCGAAGCCGCGCTGCACATCTTCGAGGCCAACTCGGGAGGCGATTGCCACGCCATTCCACTGATTCAGGCCGAAGTGCGCAACCTCGTAGCCCATGAATTCGAAGAGGTCGAAGGGGAAGGTTTCGTCCTTGGTTTTGGTTTCTTGCAGGGCGAGCACGTCAACGTCGTGTTCGTCGAGCCAGTCTTCGACGCGGTTCTCACGGGCGCGGATTGAGTTGATGTTCCAGGTGGCAATCTTCATGCCTTCTAGCTTAGCGGGTGCAGAGCATGCACCTTTCATTGCACGGAAGCGATTGCGCGGCGGCACGGGCGCTCGCAACCTGCCAGAACAGCACAGCACCCGGAACAGAGCACCGCCCGCCTGCGCAACCTTCGGGTCGCACCGGCGGGCGGTGAATATATGCGCTAGTCAGCACTGCATCTAGTCGGTATTACCCCTAGTCAACGGCTTCCTAGTCAACGGCGGGAGTGCCCACAACCTTCAGGCCCTTATCACCGTACGCCTTGAGCATGTACAGGGCATCGGAGAAGTACAGGGGGCTGGCGGGGTCCACCACGTCTGCTACACCATCGCCATTGCGGTCAACCTCAGGGTATGCACCCAGGGTGCGGGCTGCCCAGCGGTTTTCGGTCTTGAACTGCTCAGCCTTCTTGGCTTCGGCACGTAGCGGACGGCGGATCTGTCGCAGGCGTGCGGCACCGTCGGGGCTACCTGCGGCACGATACAGGAACGCGGCGAGGGTGTGGCGGGTGGCGTACTCGTCCGGGTGGAAGAGCCCGTCATCCCATCCGGAGGTGATACCCGCGTCCGCTGCCCAAATGTACGCAGCATAGTTGGGGTCGGCGGTGGGCACGTCCTTGTAGGGCGAGGTTTTCGGGAGGTCCTTGACGGTCGGCGATCCCGCCATGCGGTAAAGCATGCGTACGAGCTGGCCGCGGGTGACGGTTGCGGTGCTGTGGCGGCGGGTGACGGTGTATTCTTCGTTGTCGAGGTAGCCGTGGCAGACTGCCCACACGCCGGGAGTAGCGCTCATTGTGCCTAGGAACGTGGCGACGCATTCGGCGTAGCTGGGGTCGTCCTTGGGCTGGTGAAGTTTGATGAGGCCGTTGGCTGCAGCAGGTTCGGCGGCGTGAGCTACAGCCTGGTGGGAGGCGATGGCGGAGGTGCCTACGGGCAGGGCACCGAGGGCGAGGGCGAGGGTGAGAGCGAAGGTGCGGCGTGCGCGAGTGGTGGGTGTGAGTGCTCGGGAGATAACCGGAAGCATGGGCTGTCCTTATGTAATTGTGGTTGGGAACCGGCCGGAAGGAACCGATTTTTGGGTCGACTTTGGGGTCGCCAAATGGAGCGAATAAGAAAAGGGGAAAGGAGTGCGTTGAGGAATAGTGAGAAGCGGCAATGAATAGGGGCTGACGTGCGGCTATACGCGGTTTTGGTGTGCACCAATGATGTGCGTGTTCCACATACTGTCGCACGGCTATGGTGGTACACAGTGAATGGACTGTTTTACACCGCCATAGAAAGTTTAAAGTACATATTGATATTTTATTCAATATTTAATTGAGACTTTTATCAACTAAAAATTAAACATTGTTCTAAACAACAAAGCAGCTGCGAATGGTACATATTCCATTCGCAGCTGCCCTGATTCTTAGCCGACATGTGGCGGTATAACGCGCCCACTAGGGCACACGCGCCTCCCTCACGATTCACAGGAAAGTTCCGAACCGGTTCGGGCGTGTCTACTAGCTGCCGTCAGTTGCCGTCAGTCTCTACTAACCGCGCATCACGTTGTAGGCTTCCTTGGTGAGCTGACCGGCGGGCGAGGTGGAGTGGCGCAGCTCCTCAACCTCAATGACCACGTTCGCGCCAATCTCGCCGGTGATGTACACGCGGCGGCCGAGCATATTACCATCGCCGATGCGGTCGTCCTTGGCGGTACCTTCAGTGATGCGCAGGTCGTAAATCTTGTTTTCAATGTAGAAGCCGTACAGGGAGGCGGGCTTCTCCGGCGGGTTGTAGGAGACGGGCGCGACCATGCGGGTACCGCGCGCGTTACGGCTGATGTACCAGTTGGCGGCCTCGTCGGCGCCTGCGGCACCGCTGACTGTGCCAGCCCAGCTGGAGCCTTCCGCTTCGCATCCGATGAAGACATTGTGCGCCCACTCAACGAGCCAGCCGTGACCCGCGTTGGAGCGGGCGGTGCAGCCGATGAACATGTTGCGTTCACCCTGCACAATCCAGCCTGCGCCGGCGTGGCGGGTGGCGGGCTCGTAGAGGGCGTTCTTGTTGCTGGTGCGGTGGTTGCTGTTGCTGGAGCAGTTCTCGAACTTAGCCTGCGCCGCGTACACCTCGATACCGGCGTAGGAGCCTCCGCTGAGGTTCGCTTCGGCAACGTCTACGCCGCGCAGCTTGTTGTCTGCCGCGCCGGAGTTCTGGCCTTCGTTGGGGCGGCGGGGGTGGCCGGCGGGCTTGCCAAGCAGCAGGCCCTGGTTGAGGGTGCGGCGGATGGTCACGTCGTCAATTTTCATGCCCTGGTCGTCCAGGCCGAGCACGGCAACGCCGATGGCGGTGTCCCAGACTTCCACGCCGGCGATAACGGGCACGATGTCCGGTTCGTTGAGCAGGTCGCCGGTCAGGTGGGTGTGGAAGATGACGCCGGCGACGTTGTTCAGCGGGGCGGTGTGCGCATCGAGCGGGTAGCTGCTGATGGGGGGTGTTTGCGGCGTTAGTGCGGATGTGCAGGTTGCGTACGCCCATGCGCATGGGCTTGTTGGCGTTGTAGTTGCCGTAGACGGGGGTGGTGTAGCTGCCGACGTGGAACACGCCGGTGTATTCGGTGTGGCCGTTGGCGGTGGTGGGGATGGCGCGGTCGGAGTGCGCGATGACGACGGTTGAGGAGCCGTAGCCGAAGATTTCGACGCGGTGCTTGATGTCGATGAAGGGGTAGGAGACGCGGTAGATGCCGCGGGGTAGTTCTACGGATCCGCCACCGCGTGCGGCGACGTCGTCGACTGCGCGCTGGATGGCTGCGGTGGAGTCTTTGGCACCGGTGGGGTCTGCGCCGTAGTTGATGGCGTTGATGCTCATGGGCGTATCGGGCATGAGGGGCTCAATTCTTTCGATGGGTACCGCGTTCGGTGCTGAAGGCGGCGCGGGTGAGTGAATTGAGTGAATACGGCTGTATGCGGTGAATACGGTGCTACGTGGGTGCAGTGTTGAGTTTGCGTGGTGCGGTGTGTTGGGCGCATTTCTGCGGGTGTTTTGACGTGTGCGGGTCTGTGCACCGGCAGACCTGCCTCCTGCTCAAGGGTACCGCATTGGGCGTGTGGAGGCGATGACCGGGCGCTGTGATGCCCGCTCCCCTGCCCTGTTTTTCTACGGTTTTTCGGCCGTTTTGTGGGCGGGTTAAACGCCGAGGGGCGGGGATTACTCCCCGCCCCTCAGGCGTATGCGTTTTAAGATTTTGTGGTCACGAGCCTCAGCCCGCAGAGCCTAACTCGCGAGGGTTAGCCCATGAACACGCCGTTGCCGCGCTTCTCCAGCTGCTTCGGCGCGAAAGTCGCGTGGCGAATATGATCCACCTCGATGAGCACATTATCGCCCATAGCGCCGGTCACGTGAACGCGGCGGCCAACCATGTTGTTATCACCAATACGGTCATCCTTCGCGGACGCAGTCGTAATGTGCATATCGCGAATGTTGTTCTCAATGTAGAAGCCGTACAGGGAAGCCTTCGCCCAGCTGTAAGGGTTGTGCGAGCGAGGAGCCACGAAGCGGCTACCGCGTGCGTTACGGCCAATGTACCAGTTCGCTGCCTCGTCGCCTCGAGCAGCGCCGGTAACAGCATCCTGGAAGCTGGAGGACTCGCCCAGGCAGCCAATGAACTGGTTGTTGCCCCACTCCACGAGCCAGCCGTGACCGGCGTTCTCCTGGGCGGTGCAGCCAATGAACATGTTGCGGGTGCCCTGAATGAACCAGCCTGCACCCACGTGGCGGGTCTTCACTTCGTACAGGGCGTTCTTACCCTGGTTACGCTTGTTGAACCAGCTGGTGGACGCCTCGAACTTGGACTGAGAAGTGTAAATCTCAATACCGGCGAAGGTGCCGTAGCTCATGTTTGCGTCAGAGACGTCAATCATGGAGAACTTGTTATCTGCTGCGCCGGGGGTGTCACCCTCACGGGGGCGCAGCGGGTGGCCGACGGGCTTACCGACCAGCAGGCCCTGGCGCAGGGTCTGGCGGATGCGCAGCTTGTCAATCTTCATGCCCTGGTCGTCCAGGCCCAGGATTGCAACGCCGATGGCGGTGTCCCAAATCTCGATGTTGGACAGGGTGGGCACTGCGTCCGGCTCACCGGGATTAGCGTCCGCAATGCGGGTGTGGAAGATGACACCTGCAACGTTGTCGACGGGCTGGGTGTGCTTCTCCAGGAAAATCTGGTTGCTCTTAGAATCCAGCGGCAGGTTGTACTTGTTAGTGCGGATGAACAGGTCACGCACGCCCATACGCATGGGCTTGTTCTGGTTGGTGCCACCGCTCATGGGGGTGGTGTAGCTACCGGTGTGGAAAACGCCGGTGCATTCGTAGCTACCGTTCTTGGTGGAGGGGATACCCTTGTCGGTGAAAGCGACGATTCGGGTTGCCTGACCGTGGCCGAAAATCTCGACGCGGTGCTTCATTTCGATGAAGGGGTAGGAGACGCGGTACATGCCGCCGGGAATCTCCACGGAGCCGCCGCCCTGCGCAGCAACATCATCGATAGCCTTCTGGATAGCACTAGTGGAGTCTCGTACGCCGGTGGGGTCAGCGTTGTACTTGGAATCGCATACGTTCACGCTCATGATGGTAGCCATGGAGTGTCCTCTTTCTTGGCGGATACAGACAGCGATTAGCGCATAGATGGAATCTAAGCGCGTCATTAAGCTGAGTGTATCCAGTTGTGTTTGAGTGAATAAATGGTTTTGAGCTTCCTTCCGGTTGAGTGAGTGAGTCTCTTCCGGTGCGGGATGCGGGCGGGGAGTGAATCCGCTGCATCAATGCTCGTGGGCGGTGTGAGGGAGTGAATCTCAACCATTCCCACATGAGTCATAAATTCTTGCATACAGGATGCAAATCTGTCTAACCCATCGACAAAATATTCTAGGGCAAAATTGGGGCTTTTTCACCGCTCAACACCCGATAGTGTTGATTGTCTCGCTGGTCACTTTGATGCAATAGAGTGCACATAACCCACAGAAAACCAACTGACCAGTACTAATACCACATTTTGCACGCATATGCACTAGTCAGAGAGTTTTTCGATGAATGCGCGCTATATCACTTCATAGACAGGTCATCCAGTCCCAAAGAACCCATTAAAACCCCTCATCAGAGGCTTATCTCACAGGCTCAGAGGCCCCCAATAGCACCCGCCGAGCACCCCGGCAGATAGGGTTCAAGCCCCTACTGAACTTCCTTCGCGGAGGCGGCACCCACCACATCCAGGCGCGCATAGCGGCCCGCAAGCCAGGTACAAATCATCAACTGAACCTGATGGAAAATCATGATCGGCAGCATCATCAGACCCAGCGAGCCCGCACCAAAAATAATGATTGCCATCGGCAGGCCAGCCGCCAGCGACTTCTTCGAACCGCAGAACTGAATCGTAATGCGGTCGGCACGGTTGAAGCCCAGACGCTTAGCCAGCTGGTCAGTCAGCCACAGCATGAACGCCACAATAATCGCCATGAGCACGACCAGCAGCACGATCTGCCACCACGCCACGCGCGTCCACACGCCCTGCACCACTGAGGCGGAGAACGCCGAATACACAATCATCATGACCGAGAACTTATCCAGCCACTTGGTCGTCGGCTTCTTGGCGAACTCCCCCACCCAGCGGCGCGTCAGCTGACCGAGCACGAACGGCAAGAACAGCTGAATGGCAATGTCCAGGAAAACCGTTCCGGAGAACTCAATATGGCCCGTGTTCATCAGCAGCATGGCGAGCAGCGGGGTCGCCACCACACCCACAATCGAGGAGAGCGAAGCGCTCACAATCGCCGCCGCCACGTTACCGCCCGCAATGGACGTAAACGCGATGGACGCCTGCACGGTCGAGGGCACAAAGGTCAAGAACAGAATGCCCATATACAGCCCGTCACCAAGCACATAACGCAGTGGTGAAAGCGCCAAACCGACCAGGGGGAACAGCACGAACGTGCAGCTCAGAATCATCAGGTGCAGACGCCAGTGGGTCAGGCCGCGAATAGCCTCCGCGGTGGAGAGGCGAGCGCCGTACAGGTAGAACAGCAGGGCGACCGCGAACTTCGTTCCGGTGCTGAACCATTCGGCGAAGTCGCCGCGCGCCGGCACAATAATTGCGAGGATGACCGCGCTAATGAGCATGGTCAGCAGCGGGTCGAGTTTGATGGAGCGAAGTGATGAAAGCATGGTTTCCATTCTATGGCCGCACCCCGCGGCGGATGCTGGGGCGGGCACATCTTCTCACCTGAGGGTCACACGGGAAGAGCTTAGGAGTATGCAGGAGGCGGTTAACAGCCGAACCCGCCGGAGTGCCTTAGCACCCCGACGGGTTCGTGAAAGTTATTGAGCCGTGCGGCTCAGGTCAGGTGTAACGGTTACTTCTTGTCGCCGTCGAAGCCGTAACCGTAGGAGCCACCCTCAGAGGAGTTGTTGCCGTACTGGCCGTAACCGTACTGCTCGGACTGGCCGCTAGAAGGCTGCTCCGGAACAGACTGACCTGCAGCAGGCTGGCCTGCACCGTTCTGGGTTGCACCATTCTGAGCTGCACCGTTCTGACCTGCGGCAGGCTGACCGAAGCCGGGCTGCTGACCGTAGGCAGGCTGACCCGGTGCGGGCATCTGCGGGCCACCGGGAGCACCCGGTGCCGGCATGCCACCGGCGGTAGCGTACGCATCCCAACGCTGGCCGTGGAAGGCACGAGCCTGCTCGGTGAGCCAGCCAGCGAACAGCGTAGAGTTCGCATCGAACGCGGGGGCGTTCTCGGGCTTGGAGTACACGTCCACGGTATCCAGAGTGTGGTCAGCCCACGCGTCTTGGTGCTCATTCATGAACTCGGTGGACTGAATCGGGTCAGGCCACATGTGTACCGGCTCAGACGCCGGGATCAGGACCGGAACGCGCGGCGTGCCGTCCTTGGTCGGGTTCTCCGTCGGGCGCCAGAACAGGCGGCCGGGCTGGGTACGGTCACGCAGCGCGTGCGCACGCCAAGTGAGAACGGGGTGGCTCGCGATGAGGTTCACGTACCAGACGGCAAGGCCTCGGTCAGTGACGGCACGGTCGGCAAGCTCATCGAAGTTAACCTGCTTGTTCAGGTACTTACCCGCCGCAAGCACCTTGACGGCGCCCTCAGCGCCCTCGGGGCAGAAGCGGTAGCCGAAGTTGTCGGCGGTGTACTCCTGCGAGCGGGACAACGCACTCGACAGCATCGGAATCTGGCCGAAGAGTGCCGTGAAAATTACACGGAAATAACCAACGTGACCTGCGGCGATGTGGCCCACCTCGTGACCGATAATGAAGCGCAACGCCTGCGGGTCGCGGGACTTACCGCCAATCTCGAACAGATCAGAGTACAGGCCGATGTAGCGACGGAAACCATGACCTGCCGCGAACGCGTTGATGGTGCCGTTACCGCTGATAACGTACGCATCCGGCACACGGCGCAGACCCGCAGCCTCAGCTGCTTCGGCAATCATCTGGTACGCCTCGGGGAACTGGGTCGGGGTGATGCGCACACCGTTCACACGCTGCTTAGCGTAGAAAATAGCACGCCCAATGAAGACAACAAGCGGACCCATAAGGAGGATGGCAACCACCTGGTAAATTGTCTCCTGCAGGCTTGCAGCGGTGCTACCCACATAAGGCGTGTGCATCGATTCTTCACCAGACCTGAAGAAGTAGCGCATCATCGAGCTGAACAGGTCAGCCATCGCCATGAACAGCACAATGTAGCCGACCGCAGTGACCGCGTAGGCGGCGACCAGCCACGGAATTTCGGAGGGGTGACGCAGCGCGTGCAGCACCTTCGGCGGCAGCATCGACTGGTAGGCGAAGAGCTTCGGCTGGGGCAGGGGGCTGACCGGCTTCTGGCGCTCGTCTTCGGGGAGCCAGCCGGCGGAGAGGTCCTGCGGGAGGGGTTCACCGGGGGCGTGGAATGCCTGCTGGCCGGGCTGGGCGTTGAACTGCCCGCCGGGCTGCTGGTGGTTTTCAGGGGGTTGAGTCATGTCTCGTCCGCTTCGTATCGAGTGTTATCTGATTCCACTCTATCGTTTTTGGGCACTTACTAGTGAATGTGAATGCGCTTTTTCTCATAGAATGCCCATTCGCGACGCTACAGCACGCCACAGCGCCGGGGCACACAGCGCAGAGACCCCGGGGCGCACCGCCTTGCGGGCATAAGAAATCCGCCGCGACACCCATACGGAATGGGTACCACGGCGGATTACTTTACGCTGAGCCGCCTACACGGCGGGGTGCGTGGGGCTTAGAGGCTCTTGACGAGTTCCTCGGTAGCCTCAGCGATAGCCTTCTCCTCGTTGGTGGGGATGACCAGCACCTTGATAGCGGAATCCTCGGTGGAAATCACGCGCGGCTCGGGGGAACGCTTAGCGTTCTCCTCCTCGTTGTACTTGATACCGAGAGCACCGAGGCGGTCCAGGACCAGCTTGCGGAAGTCGCCGGAGTTCTCACCGATACCAGCGGTGAAGATCAGCGCCTGCGCGCCGCCAACAACCAGGTTGTAGCCGCCAATGTACTTCATCAGGCGGTAGGAGGTCATGTCCAGTGCGAGCTGTGCACGCTCGTCGCCGGACTGTGCAGCCTCAACGACCTTACGCATGTCGTTGGAGCCAGCCAGTGCGAGCAGACCGGACTCCTTGTTCAGGATGGTGTCCAGGCGTGCACCGTCGATGCCCTCACGAATCAGGATGGTGGTCAGTGCCGAGGGGTCAATGTCGCCGGAGCGGGTACCCATGATCAGGCCAGCCAGCGGGGTGTAGCCCATGGAGGTGTCGACGGACTTGCCGCCCTTCACAGCGGTCACGGACGCGCCGTTACCGAGGTGAGCAACGATGCCGTTGAACTCGTCGCGTGCAATGCCGAGCATGTCAGCTGCAACGTGGGAGACGTACTCGTGGCTGGTGCCGTGGAAGCCGTAGCGGCGGATGCTGTACTTGTCAGCCAGGTCATAGGGGATCGCGTAGCGCCATGCTTCTTCGGGCATGGTGGAGTGGAACGCGGTGTCGAAGATAGCAACCTGCGGCAGGGAGGGCCACTTGTGCATTGCTGCGCGCATGCCCTGAGCGTGTGCGGGGTTGTGCAGCGGTGCCAGCGGGGAGAGGTCGTCGATCTGCTGGACAACTTCCTCGGTGAGCAGGGCGGGGTGGGTGAACTTCTCTGCACCCTGCACCACGCGGTGGCCGACTGCCTGCAGCTCACGGCCTGCCAGGACGGGCTCAAGCTTCTCAGACATGATGTCGAATGCGACTTCGTGGTTGGGCACGTCGGTGCCGATGTTTTCGACGAGGCCGGAGGTCAGCATCTGCTCTGCCTCGGGCAGGGAGGTGTCACGCACCTGGTACTTCAGGGAGGAAGAACCAGCGTTCACAACGAGAATAAGCATGAAAGTATCTTCTTTCGTAGTTTTCTTTTCGTTCCATTCTCGCACTTTTCGAGCCTGCGTGCGAGACGGTCCCGACTGTGTTTTTAACGGGGTTTTTAACGGGGGTTTTACTAGGGGCAGGAGGCACGGGCTTGGTGGGGTGGAGAGAACGCCTGGAAGATAGGTTTAAGGTATGACCTAATTACTGGTGGTGTTTTCAGAGCTTAGGTATAGTTGGGGTTAGCAAGGTAAAGCAAGAGACCCTGAGGTAGTCGCCGCAAGGCGAGGAGGTATAACGGGTGAGCCGTAGTGGGTATGCCGGTGGATTCTGGCCGAAGCTACGGACCTTGTCATGGGTATGAGGCGTGGTCCCAGTAGGGTAGCGCCTCATAACGCTTTAAGGGCGGGCTCTCACCGGGTTCGCCTTTTCTGTCCGCTCTTTTCTGTTCAGTGCGCTTCCAACGCCGGAAGCCGCGTGTACAGAAAACCGCATACACAGATTTCTGCATTTCTGCACCCCACACCACCCAGTATGTGATACAGATTACATGGTGGCCAAAAGCTGGATGATTTCCGTGTACTATAAGAGCAACAAGAATTTTGCCGACACGGCAATATGGCTCAGAGTTTGAGCTACCATCATGGAGATTATCAGACGACCCTAAGCCACCACCTTTAGCACGCTGTGACTCCAATGGATTATGTAGGAGACATAGGGACTTGCTCACTATGACTCCGATTTGCAGTCATTTCAGATTGCAACACAAAAATCACCGCTGGCGCCTGGTTTACCCAGGCACCAGCGGTGATTTTCTCACTGTCGTCCCGTGCCACCACAGCACGACGTCTGACAAGACTCTC
>NZ_KV801770.1:0-932 GCF_001810515.1 Rothia sp. HMSC075F09 | reverse complement strand
AAAGTGCCAGGAAATCTCATCTCGAAACAGGCTTCCCGCTTAGATGCTTTCAGCGGTTATCCCTCCCGAACGTAGCCAATCAGCCATGCACCTGGCGGTACAACTGACATACCAGAGGTTCGTCCGTCCCGGTCCTCTCGTACTAAGGACAGCCTTTCTCAAATTTCCAACGCGCGCAGCGGATAGGGACCGAACTGTCTCACGACGTTCTGAACCCAGCTCGCGTACCGCTTTAATGGGCGAACAGCCCAACCCTTGGGACCGACTCCAGCCCCAGGATGCGACGAGCCGACATCGAGGTGCCAAACCATGCCGTCGATATGGACTCTTGGGCAAGATCAGCCTGTTATCCCCGAGGTACCTTTTATCCGTTGAGCGACGGCCGTTCCACAACGTACCGCCGGATCACTAGTCCCGACTTTCGTCCCTGCTCGACCTGCCAGTCTCACAGTCAAGCTCCCTTGTGCACTTACACTCAACACCTGATTGCCAACCAGGCTGAGGGAACCTTTGGGCGCCTCCGTTACACTTTAGGAGGCAACCGCCCCAGTTAAACTACCCATCAGGCACTGTCCCTGAACCAGATCATGGCCCGAAGTTAGACATCCAGATTGACCAGAGTGGTATTTCAACAACGACTCCACACAAACTAGCGTCCATGCTTCACAGTCTCCCACCTATCCTACACAAGCCAAACCAAACACCAATACCAAACTATAGTAAAGGTCACGGGGTCTTTCCGTCCTGCTGCGCGAAACGAGCATCTTTACTCGTACTGCAATTTCGCCGAGTTCATGGTTGAGACAGTAGGGAAGTCGTTACTCCATTCGTGCAGGTCGGAACTTACCCGACAAGGAATTTCGCTACCTTAGGATGGTTATAGTTACCACCGCCGTTTACTGGGGCTTAAATTCTCAGCTTCGCCCAAAAAA
>NZ_KV801769.1:0-617 GCF_001810515.1 Rothia sp. HMSC075F09 | reverse complement strand
CTCATACATGATTTTCTCCTAACTGATTTGCTGGCGGCGTTCCCGGTTGGGTTCGCCGGTAAGGTTTCGGGGTTTCCCTCCCGTGTTTTCCCTGCACTTATATTGTAGCACAGCTGAACGGATATAAACAAGGTGTGGCGGCGGATTCTTCGAGAAAATTTCAGCGCGCCACTGACCCGGAAAGCATAGAAGAGGGGCGGCTCAGAGTTTCCCCTGAACCGCCCCCTGTGGTTACTCTACGACTTCTAGGCCGCCCTGCTGCTCAACATAGCGGACAATGGCCGCGTAAGCCTCTTCCTCCGTGATGTACTTATTCTTGCGGAAATAAATAATCTCCAGCTTCATATCCTCGTCAAAGTGAATGTGAATATCAATTGCCATGAGGTCATCAGCGGGAAGCTTTTCGCCACGGAAGTAAGCCGCCGGGCCCGTTCCACCGTGAGGGTCGCGGGGGTAGCGTTCGAACTCAAGCGCGGGCCACCACGAAGAGCGCGGCTCCGGGTAGTAGGTAACCTTGTAGCGGTCGTTCTTCCAGTCGCGAGAACGATTACGGCGAACCTTGATAGTCATGATGTTGTGTCCTTTTCTGATTTGCTGGTCGGTGCCGCCGGGATTGG
>NZ_KV801768.1:0-1058 GCF_001810515.1 Rothia sp. HMSC075F09 | reverse complement strand
TATTGTAGCACAGCTGAACGCATATAAACAAGCTGTGGCGGCGGGAATTTCGAGAAAATTTCACCCCAACACTGACCCAAGGAACCTAGAACAATTGCGTTTGTCCTTCCATGACGATACCGCGCCCCAAACGGTCTATGGCCTCTTGACTGTAGCCGTGCTCTAGCACATATTCCCGAAGCTCGCGCGCGTCAGCGGCGCGCTCTGCTCTGCTGCGCCGTAGGAAAACGTGGCCGTGCAGGTTATCCCTTCCCCGTGCGGCGCGCTCTCGCATGTTGTCCGCGTGATTGCCCAAGAAAAGATGTGAAGTCGCGCCCGCTTCCGCCCTGACACATAGGGGGTTATCGCACAAGTGGGTTACCATTTCGGCGGTCTGTACGTCCTCCAGTCCGAACGCTACGGCGGCGGCGTAGCGGTGCGCGCGCCACATGATGAACCCTTCCGGGCTGTCGCGATCTTTTACCCAAAATCTACCGTAGCCGTCCGCCCCTATTGCGCCAATCCAGACCCAACACGCGCCGGGTGCCCGTCCCTTAACCACTTTGTCCCAAAACCTTTTAGTTGCTGCGCTGTCCATCATGGACAGCATGATACGCCACAGGGCGGCTCAGAGTTTCCTCTGAGCCGCCCTGTATTACTTACTCACCGTGAAATGTAATCATCCATTCAGTGATGACCCCTTCATGCGTAACCCGTTTTGCCGTGTCGGGCTCGTAATTTGCGTCGCGAAGCAGGCCTAGCATAATGTCCATATGCTCGCTGACCGGTGCATCAGATGCTTTTCTAATCTCCCAAAAACGCTTAAAAAGCCCCTTAATTTCTTCAGGGATAACCTTACCCAACCGTACCGTGTCCTTGGAACTCACCGTAAGCGAGGTACGAACCCCGCCGTTGGGGCTGGGGGTGTACTGTGCGGTAATAGTAAACTTCATGGTCATGATTTTGTGTCCTTTTCTGATTTGCTGTTCGGCTGTGCCGGTTGGCTTAGCCGGTAGGTTTGTGGGTTGCTGTCCCGTTTGTCCCTACACTTATATTGTAGCACAGCTGAACGCATATAA
>NZ_KV801767.1:0-48954 GCF_001810515.1 Rothia sp. HMSC075F09 | reverse complement strand
GCAACCCGAAAATGGGTGAAGTAGAGCACAAATACGGGGGTTTAGGTTCATCCTGACCTAAACAGAACAGCAAAACCCCTAGTCAACGCAGGATAAGCCTCCCGAAAGTTCTTCAAAAAAAGTTTAAAAACCTTCAAAAGACCTCGAAAACCTGCAGAAGCTCCCTATAGAGCCCATATAGAAGGGCAGAAGAGCCCCTCAGCATCAAGAAGATAGGAAGAGAAGACGGGAAGAAAAGATGGGAAGAGGGGCTCCGCCCCTCCCCCATCTCTGTATTTCATACCGCCGTATTTCTGTACCGCTGCACTCCCCCGTTCTGCACCTCCCTATATATGAGCACCTACATATGGGGAGAGCGCAGAAGAGCACAGAAAAGGAGGGCACCCCCTCACGGGGGCGCCCTCCTTATTCATGCTACAGAGCTACATGCCGTAGCCCGCTAGCTTCAAAACTCTAGTTTGCGGTAGCGCGACGACGAGAAACATCGTACAGAGTAATGCCCACAGCCATCGCCGCGTTCAAAGATTCCATCGCCGAGTCAATCGGAATCGACACAATCTGATCGCAGTTCTCAGTCACCAGGCGGGACAGACCCTTACCCTCAGAACCAACCACCACGCACAGCGGCTCATTCGCAAGCTCCAGAGCCGGCAACTCAATATCGCCACCGCCATCCAGGCCAATCACGAAAATACCCTGTTCCTTAGCCTGCTGAATCACACGAGTCAGGTTAGTCGCCATCGCAACGGGAATACGAGCAGCCGCACCGGCACTAGTCTTCCACGCACCAGCAGTCACAGCAGCCGAACGACGCTCAGGAATAATCACGCCATCACCGCTGAACGCGGACACACTACGAATAATCGCACCCAGGTTACGCGGATCAGTAATACCGTCCAGCGCAACAAACAGCGGCGGAGTCGACAGCTTACCCGAGTGCCAACGCTCCATAGTATCCAGCACCAGGTCAGTAGCATCCGGGTACTTGTACGGAGGAATCTGCATCGCCACACCCTGGTGCACCGCACCATCAGTCAGGCGATCCAGCTCGCTACGCGGAATCTCCAGCATCGGGATATTGCGCTTATTCGCAATAGTCATAATCTCGCGGACGCGGTCATCCACCTCAATGCGGCTCATAATGTACAGGTGCTTCGAGGGAATCTCAGTACGCAGAGCCTCCAGCACCGCGTTACGACCAGTGACCAGCTCATCGCTAGCACGCTTACCGCCCAGACGAGTCTGGAACTTACGGTTCGTACCGGTTGCAGCACGGCGCTCAGCCGCGCGCTTCATCTTATACGCCTTGTGATAAACGCGGTCCTCAGCCTTCGGAGTAGGACCCTTACCCTCAAGCGCCTTACGACCGTGACCACCAGTGCCCTTAGTAGCACCCTTCTTCTTGCTGGTAGCGCCCGGGCGCGAACCTGCCTTAGCCATTCTTCTCTTCCTTCGTCAAAGTAATGAATACGAGTCTACGCGAGAGAAACCCGCTCGACCTAAGCCTTACGCACAAACGCGGGGCACATCACCCTCTAGCCAACGCTCCAGCTCGAACCATTCGCGCCATCCTTCACCTGCACACCAGCAGACGCCAACAGATCACGCATCGCATCAGCCTTCGCCCAATCCTTCTGAGCACGAGCATCAGCACGCTCCGCCAACACAGCCTGAATCAGCGCATCCAAAGCCTCATGCTCAGCACCCGAAGTGCCCTCAGCATTAAAGCTCATCAGCTGCGCCAGACCCAGCACCTCAGCCATAGCCATCACAGCATTAGCCGCCTCCGAAGCGTCCTCACCGGCAGCAAGCGCAGCATTACCCGCACGAGTCTGCTCATGCAGAACCGCCAAAGCACGCGGAATATTCACGTCATCATCCATAGCCTCAGCAAAAGCCTCCGGAACCTCACGACCCGGTTTCAGCACATCCTGAGTTGCAGCAAGGAACGCCTCAACACGCTCAATAGCGGTTGCCGCCTCCTGCAGAGACGACGGACGGTAATCAAGAATCGAACGGTAATGCGCACTACCCAGGTAATAGCGAACCACCAGCGGACGAGCCATCTGCAGCATCTGCGCCGGCGAAATCGTATTACCGATAGACTTCGACATCTTCTCACCCTCATAGGTGACCATGCCGTTATGCATCCAGAAGTTCGCGAAATCATCACCAGCAGCAGTCGACTGCGCCAGCTCATTCTCATGGTGCGGGAAACGCAAATCCAAACCGCCACCGTGAATATCGAAACGCGAACCCAAATACTTACCAGCCATCGCCGAGCACTCCAGATGCCAGCCCGGACGGCCGCGACCCCACGGAGACTCCCACGAAGCAGTCAGCGGCTCACCCTCCTTATAACCCTTCCACAGGGCAAAATCGCGAGGGTCACGCTTACCGCGCGGATCAGCATCCGCAGAATCCTGCATATCCTCAACGCTCTGATTCGTCAGCGCACCATACTTATCCCACGAACGCACATCAAAATACACATCACCAGAATCATCCAGCGCAGGATACGCGTGGCCACGATCAATCAGACGCTGAATCAGAGCAAACATCTCCGGAATATGACCGGTCGCACGCGGCTCATAGGTCGGCGGATCAATACCCAGCGCCGCATACGCCTGAGCAAAAACCTTCTCAAAACGGTACGCGAGCGCCCACCACTGCTCATTCGGGAATTCACCCTCAAAACCGGGCTCCATAGATTCAGCAGACTTCGCCAAAATCTTGTCGTCAATATCAGTAACATTGCGGACCGTCGTCACCTTCAAACCGCGGTAACGCATCCAACGGCTCAACTGGTCAAAAACCAACGCCGAACGGATGTGGCCCAGATGCGGTTCACCCTGCACCGTAGCACCACAATAATAGATACGCGCCTCACCGGGCACGACGGGCTCAAACTCGCGGATAGTCGCGGAAGCTGAATCATAAAAACGCATAGTCACACTCTCATTCTACGGGGTCGGTTCAAACGCCGGGGCGGTAAATCAGCGATAGGTTACAGAATGGCTCGAAGCAACCAAACACCTACGAACGCGGATACACCAGCGCCGTCGCAATAGCAGCCACACCCTCACCGCGGCCCGTCAAACCCAAACCATCAGTAGTCGTCGCAATCACCGTCACCGGGGCACCCGCCGCCTCGCTCAGCACACGGTTCGCCTCATCACGGCGCGGAGAGAACTTCGGGCGGTTACCCACCAGCTGAACGCTCACATTACCAATCTCAAAACCAGCAGCACGCACAATCGCCGCAGCCTCAGAAAGAATACGAACACCAGAAGCGCCCTTCATATCCGGGCGGTCCACACCGAAATTAGAGCCCAAATCCCCCGTGCCGGAGGCGGCAAAAAGAGCGTCCGCAGCAGCATGAGCCACCACATCACCATCAGAATGGCCACTCAAACCACGCTCACCCGGCCAATGCAGACCAGCAATATACAGAGGAGTGCCCTCTTCGCCAAAAGCGTGGACATCAACACCGGTACCAACACGAGGAATAACAGTCATCACAGGACCCTTCAATCGATCAAACATCTTCTCAGCAGCAGTGCCTCCGCAAAAGAGGCGTTAGGCGGCAAGCTTAGGCAGCAGAATCACCAAACAGCGCGCGAGCAACCCGCAAATCCATCGGAGTCGTCACCTTAAACGCATCCGCATCACCGGCAACCGTCAACACCGGCTCACCCGCCGCCTCCATCGCCATCGCATCATCAGTCAACAGCTCAGCCTCCTCAGCAGGCAGGGAACGGCTACGCTCATGTGCCGCCAACAGGGCAGCCACCTCAAAACCCTGAGGAGTCTGCACCGCACGCATCTGCGCACGCGAAGGAGTACCCGTCACCAAACCAGCAGAATCCACAGTCTTCACCGTATCCACCACCGGCAACACAGGAATCACCGCACGCACAACACCCTGCGGGCTCGCAGAACCCAAACCCTCAAGCACGCGGTGATACACCTGCGGCGGAGTAAAAGCACGAGCGCAATCATGAATCAGCACATAATCCACCGGAACCTGCGCATCCTTCAAAGCATCCAACGCCGCAACCACCGAAGCAGTACGCGTATCACCACCGGCAGTAATCAACGCACCGGCACGGCGGGCATCCTCCAAAAGCTCCGGGCAACTCGCCGAACAATCAGCAGGAACAGTCACCACCACATGCTCAGCAACACCCGAAGCGAGCGCACCCTCCAACGCATAATCCAGCAGGGTACGACCATGCACACGCACAGCGGCCTTCGGGATCGGCTCACCCAGGCGAGTACCCGAACCAGCCGCCAAAACAATCACAGCAGTATTCGCCGCAGAAGCAGAACTCATCAGTCTCAAGCCCGCCTACGCCTCGAACTTATAGCCCAAGCCGCGAACCGTCACCACATACTGCGGGGCAGAAGAATCCGGCTCAATCTTCGAACGCAGACGCTTAATGTGCACGTCCAGGGTCTTCGTATCACCCACATAGTCGGCGCCCCACACGCGCTCAATCAACTGGCCACGAGTCATCACACGACCCACATTGCGCAGCAGAATCTCCAGGAGCTCAAACTCCTTCAGCGGCATAGAAATCTCTTCACCATTAACCGTCACCACATGGCGGTCAATGTCCATACGCACCGGGCCGCCCTGCAGCACCGACTCAGTAGCAGAATCAGTCTCCGCCGAACGACGACGCAACACCGCGCGGATACGAGCAATCAACTCACGCGCAGAATACGGCTTCGTCACATAGTCATCAGCGCCCAGCTCCAGACCCAGCACCTTATCCAGCTCAGAATCCTTAGCGGTCAGCATGATAATCGGGACCGAAGACACCTCACGCAGCTTGCGGCACACCTCCATGCCGGACATGCCCGGAAGCATCACATCCAGCAGCACCAAATCTGCGCCCTCGCGGTCAAACACCGGCAGAGCATCCAGACCGTTGTCCACAACAATCGTCTGGAAACCCTCACGACCCAGCAAAAACGCAAGGGGATCCGAGAGGGCCTCTTCGTCCTCAACAATCAGAATTTTAGACATCAATAACTTCCTTCGATTCCATAAAACCTATACCGCTAACACTACACTGCGGCCGGAGGCTCATTCAGCGGCAACGCCAACGTAAACGTCGAACCTTCCTGCGGCATCGACCGAACCGTCACGCTACCACCGTGCTGAGTCATCACATGCTTCACAATGCTCAAGCCCAAACCAGTGCCGCCCGTCTGACGCGAACGAGCCGGATCAACCCGGTAAAAACGCTCAAAAATACGCTTCTGCTCGTCCTCCGGAATACCCACGCCCTGATCAGCAACCTCAACCAGCAGCTGATCAGCCACACGGTGCACCCAAATATCCACCTTCGTATGCTCCGGCGAATAACGCACCGCGTTCTCCACCAGGTTCTGCACAGCAATACCGAGCAGCTCGGCGTCACCGTACACCTCGGGCACCTCCTCGATGCGGGTAGAAATCTGAATGTCCTTCTCCTCCGCCACAATATGCGAACGGTCCACCGCATCAGTAACCAAAGAAGGCACCGACACCGGACCACCACGCGCAATCACATCGGTCGACTGCAGACGCGAAAGCTCAATAATGTCACGCACCAGCGCAGACAGGCGGCGCGTCTCCTTATGAAGACGCCCCACAAAATACTCAATCGCCTCCGGGTCATCACTCGCCTGCTCAATAGCCTCAGCCAACAGACTCACCGCACCCACCGGAGTCTTCAACTCATGCGACACATTCGCCACAAAATCATTACGCATACGCTGCACACGAGAAATCTCAGTGCGGTCATCCGCGAGCACCAGAATGTACTCGTCACCCAAAGAAGCCACGCGAACGTCCAGCACCAGCGCCTCACCCTCACCGCGGTCAATCTCAAAAGTACGCTCCGCAAAAATACCGCGATGACGCACCGTGCGAATCATATCCGCCAACTCATCAGAGGCCACCGTATGACCACGCACCAGACCCATCGCATACGCACCAGGAGAAGCCTGAACCACGCCGCCCACCTCATCAATCACCAGATAGGCACGACCAATCACAGCAAGCACCTGAGCGGCACCATCACGCAGCGCCGGCGCCGACACCAAGCTACGCTCCTGCTCCCGCTCACTACGCGCCACCGCGTTCATGCTCAGGACGCCCACCAGCAGACCTATCATGCCCGCAATAAAGGCGATCAGACCGGCATCCATGTACTTCCCTTCCATTCGGGTACCCCATAAGTATAAATGTGGCCGATACCCAGCACTTGGGCGAACGCCCCTCTTCTCAGACAGGCTCCCCGTGCAGAAACCCTGCAGAGAACGCAATGAGCCGCCCACCTCAACGGTGGACGGCTCATCACAATGACAGGGGTGAAACCCTGCCGGAGGTATTACTTGCCCTGGTTTGCTACGGCAGCAATAGCGTCCTTAGCAGCCTCGGGGTCCAGGTACTCGCCAGCCTTGACGGGCTGGAAGTTCTCATCCAGCTCGTAGTACAGCGGAATACCGGTGGGGATGTTCAGACCAGCAATGTCCTCATCGGAAATACCCTCGAGGTGCTTAACCAGCGAACGCAGGGAGTTACCGTGTGCAGCAACCAGAACGGTCTTACCTGCTGCGAGGTCGGGCTTGATGTCCGACTCCCAGTAGGGAAGCATACGGCCCAGAACGTCCTTCAGGCACTCGGTGCGGGGAGCGTTCTCAACATCCGCGTAGCGGGGGTCGTTTGCCTGCGAGTAGGGGTCGTTGTCGTCCAGCGGGGGCGGCGGAACGTCGTAGGAACGACGCCAAGTCATGAACTTCTCGTCGCCGTATTCCTCGCGGATCTCGGACTTGTTCTTACCCTGCAGAGCACCGTAGTGACGCTCGTTCAGGCGCCAGGTGCGCTTGACGGGAATCCACAGACGGTCTGCTGCATCCAGTGCAAGGTTTGCGGTGTTGATTGCGCGACGCTGCAGGGAGGTGTGAACAACATCGGGGAGGATGTTGCGCTCTGCCAGCAGCTCGCCGCCGCGCTTAGCCTCAGCGCGGCCCTTATCGGTCAGGTTAACGTCCACCCAGCCGGTGAACAGGTTCTTCTCGTTCCACTCGGACTGGCCGTGGCGCAGGAGTACTAGTTTGTAAGTCATACCTCTATTTTTTCATTTACCCGCCGGTTTGTCATGCCTTAGAGCCTAGAAAATATGCATTCTCCCAAAAATTTATAAGGGTCTTTTCCACCAGAACGAAAGGCTCAAAAACCCCGCCAGAAAAGGGAAAAGCCCCGCACACCATCCGACCGGGACAAACCCGTCAGACAGCGCACGAGGCTTCACCATCTATCGCACAAAGCGAGCGCAAAAGCTAACGCTAGAAACGGCGGCGACCCACCGAAGGCCACACACCAGCCAGGAACACGCAGCTAATCACAGCAGCAATCAGCTGAAGAATCAGCACGCTATTACCGCCGCCAGTCACCGCAGCAAAAACGCTAAACAGCGACACCGCAGCGGAACCACCGGTCAAAGCCAGCCACGTGTTCTTCGGGCGCTTACCAGCAAAATCGTAAGCGTTAGCCGGAGACGACCACGCACGAACAAAAGCCAGCACACCAACCACAGCGCCGGCAACAGCCAGTAGCACATCGATAAGAGTGGTCACATAGATGACCAACAGAATAGGAGACATAGTATTCCTTAGAATCAGCAGCTTCTCTAGACAACCCTAGCAAAGTGCCTAGCGGACAGCCTTAAAGGCCTCAACCAAGTCATTGTAAAGGTCATCCACGTTCTCAATACCCACCGACAGGCGCAGCAGAGACTCCGGAATCGAATCCGGCTCGTTACCGTGGCGACGACGACGCTCCACGAGAGACTCCACGCCGCCCAGAGAGGTTGCCGGGGTCCACAGCTTCAACGCCTCCACGACGTTACGGGCACCAGCCGCATCGGTATCCAGGGTGACGCACAAAATCGCACCGAAACCGTCCATCTGCTTCTTCGCAACCTCATGGCCGCGGTCGCTCTCCAGACCCGGGTAACGCACCTCTGTCACGAAGGGGTGCTCGCTCAGACGCTCCGCCAGCACCTGTGCGTTCTGCACAGCACGTTCCACGCGCAGTGCCAGGGTGCGCAGGCCGCGCAGACCAAGCCACGCCTCCACGGGGCCGGGGATTGCGCCATTGGTGATGCGGTGGTGCAGCATAGCCTTGTACAGTTCCTCATTCGAGGTGAGGGTCATGCCCAGCAGAACATCAGAGTGACCCGCCAGGAACTTCGTTGCGGAGTGAACCACAACGTCAGCACCCAAATCCAGGGGACGCTGCAGAATAGGGGTCGCGAAGGTGTTATCCACCGCGGTCACAATGCCCAGGCGGCGAGCAGCAGAAAGCAGGGCAGGCAGGTCAGCGACCTCAAGCATCGGGTTCGTGGGGCTTTCCAGCCACGCCAGGACCTTCGGTGCCGAGTAGTTCACGTTCTCGGGAGTCACGCCGGTGCGGGATGCGGCATCCTCCATAGCGGCGATAACGCTCTCGGTGTCTTCAATGTCCACGCGAACAAGCTCAATGATGCCGCGGCGTTCCAAATCCTTGCACAGGGTCACCGACGCCATGTATGCGTGCTTAGGAATCAGAACGATGGAACCAACCGGCACCAGGTCGATGACAGCAGCGACAGCAGCCATACCGGAGGGGAACAGCAGACCGGGCTGGGTAGCGTTCTCCAGCTTTGCCACAACCTCTTCCATGCCCTCCCAGGTGGGGTTCGAGAAGCGGGCGTACACGCGGTCCTGCTCAATATTGACGGCGTCCACACCGCGGTAGGTGGAAGAAAGAACGATCGGAGGGTTCACCGGCGCATCATGCTCGTGTGCCGGGCGGCCGCCAGAGACGACGAAGGTCTCTGCGGAGTAATTCATGTCGTGGTTATCTGCACTCATGTCTTTAAGCCTGGCACACCCTGGCATAGAACGCACGTCCGTACGAGTGATAGCACACAGGATTTACATGTTTTTTACCTTTATGCGCGCTCAACCCCACGCGGAGGTATCACCAAAACCGCACCGGTGCTGCTAAGAGACCCGGTACCCTTAAGGGTGATGGATACTCTCAGCTACACCCCCGATGCACAGAATCTTCCCGCTGACCCGACCGGTCGCCGCGGGCTTTTTATCGTGGTCGAAGGAGGCGACGGTGCCGGCAAAACCACCCAGCTCGCCCTGCTGAATGAAGCGCTCAGCGCCCGCGGATACCGTGTCATCACCACCCGCGAACCCGGCGGCACCGAGATTGGTGAGAAGCTTCGCGCCCTCGTCCTGGAAGCAGGTCAGGGCACCATTGATGACCGCACCGAGGCGCTGATTTTTGCGGCGTCCCGCGCGGCTCACGCCTCCCAACTGATTCGCCCCGCGCTCGCTGAGGGCGCCATCGTGCTCAGTGACCGCTATATTGATTCTTCCGCCGCGTACCAGGGTGTCGGCCGTGATTTGGGTATTGAAACCATCGTCGATTTGAGCCGCTGGGCTACCGCCGACCTGGTTCCTGACGCGACCCTTTTGCTGAGTGTGCCGCTGAGCGCCGAGCAGGAGCGCATGGACCAGCGCGGCACCGTCGACCGTATTGAGGCTGAAGGCGCGGCGTTCAAGGCCCGCATTCACGGTGCGTTCGAGCAGATTGCCCGCGAGGACGCTAACGGCTCGCACCGCATCATTGATGGTGTGGGCACGATTGAGCAGGTGCACGCGCGCGTGCTCGAGGTGATTGAGCCTCTGCTTGCCGCCCGCGAACTGGTCCGCACCGGTCAGGAGGACTCATGAGTCTCTGGGATACCCTACTGATTCCTGCCGATAAGCTCCAGCAGCTACGTACGGATGCCGCTGCCGACCGCCCCACGCACGCTTGGCTTTTCACGGGTGCGACCGGTGCGCCTCACCGTGAGGCGGCAAAAATTTTCGCTGCCGCGCTGCTGTGCGAACAGCCCGACCCGCAGAACCGCGGATGCGGTCAGTGCAAGGGCTGCGTGACCGTCATGAACGGTTCGCACGCAGATTTCACGCACTTTAGTACCGAGGCGACGCACATCAGCATTGATGAGGCACGCGAGCTGGTCATGAAGGCTCAGGACCGCCCGACTGTAGGTCGCTGGCGAGTGATTTTGGTCGAAGACACCGAGCGCATGCCGGAGCGTACCTCCAATGTGTTGTTGAAGGCGATTGAGGAGCCGCCGCCGCATACAATTTGGCTGTTGACGGCACCCTCCCCCACCGATGTGCTGGTAACGATTCGTTCACGTTGCCGTCCGGTGCAGTTGCCAGTTCCTACCGATGCGCAGGTGCACGAGTATTTGCTGGCGCACGGTGTGGTGGATCCTTTGGCGCACCGTGCGGCGCGTCTGGCTCTGGGTGATGCGCAGGAGGGGTACCGTTTGGCGACCGATGAGCGGGCGATGGCTCGTCGGGAGTTGATTACCTCCCTGATTCTGAATGTTCGTTCTATTTCTTCGGCTTTCAACGCAGCTGAGAAGCTCACCGACCTTGCCGACCAGGATGCACAGGCTGTCTCCGCTCTCAAGGATGAGCAGGAACGCCAGGAGCTTCTGGCTCTGCTGGGTATTCGCGAGGGTGAGCGTGTTTCTCCGTCCTTGCGAGCGCAGGTTCGCCGTCTGGAGGAGCAGCAGAAGCGCCGCGCTAAGCGCGTTTCCTCCGATACGCTGTTGCGTTCCGTGGCGCAGGTTCAGACGGTTCTGCGTGATGCGTTGACGGTGGCTCTGTCGGCTCAGGCTCCGCTGGTCAATGAGCATTTGCGTGAGCTCCTGGAGGCGTTCTGCACCCGCCGTTCCGCCCAGCAGCTACTGGAGGATGTGCAGGCGGTCGAGCTGACTCTGCGCCGCCTGCGGACGAACGCGAATGCGCGTCTGGCGCTTGAGGCGTTGATGAGCCGTTTCGTGTATCAGTAGCTTCTTGGTAGCTTATACAGCACAAAGGGGTACAGCACAAAGGGGAGGCACCGAAGAGATAATCTTCGGCGCCTCCCCTTTTCTATTGGTTCTCAGCGCCCCTAGAGCTTAGTTGTGGGCTCGAGCTTAGTTGCGGAAACCGTGAACCGGCGACGGAATACGACCGCAGCGGGCGATGAACGCCTCCGCGCTGGGGGTGTGGGTGGGCATGACGGGTGCTCGACCGAGCAGGCCACCAAATTCGACCATGTCGCCTACGCCCAGGCCGACCGCCGGGATGACGCGAACCGCGGTGGTCTTGTGGTTCATCACGCCGATTGCTGCCTCGTCGGCAATCATTGCGGCGAGGGTCGCGGCGGGGGTGTCGCCGGGAACCGCGACCATGTCCAGGCCCACCGAGCAGATGGCGGTCATCGCTTCAAGCTTATCGAGGCTGATGTGTCCGGCGGCTGCGGATTCAATCATGCCGATGTCCTCAGAGATCGGGATGAAGGACCCGGAGAGGCCGCCGACATTTGAGCACGCCATGAGGCCACCCTTCTTCACCGCGTCGTTGAGCAACGCGAGTGCCGCAACGGTACCGTGGGTACCGACGGTTTCCAGACCCATTTCCTCGAGGATGTGTGCGACCGAGTCGCCAATCTCTGCGGTGGGCGCCAGGGAGAGGTCGATAATGTTGAACTGCACGCCAAGGCGTTCAGCGGCGAGGGTACCGACCAGCTGGCCAACGCGGGTAATCTTGAAGGCTGCCTTCTTGATTTCTTCTGCACAAGTGTCGAAGGATTCGCCGCGGACCTTCTGCAGGGCGCGGTGTACCACGCCGGGGCCGGAGACACCCACGGAGATGGTGGTGTCTGCCTCCTGAACACCGTGGAATGCGCCCGCCATGAAGGGGTTGTCGCTGACGGCGTTCGCGAAGACGACGAGCTTGGCGCAGCCGAAGCCGTGTGCATCCGCGGTCAGGTCTGCGGTGGCGCGGATGGTCTCGCCCATGAGCTTGACTGCGCTCATGTTAATGCCGGCTCGGGAGGATCCGATGTCTACGGAGGAGCAGACCACGTCGGTTTCTGCGAGCGCTCGCGGGATGGAGCGAATCAGCTTCTCGTCGGCGGGGGTCATGCCCTTATCGACGAGGGCGCTGAAGCCGCCGACGAAGTTCACGCCGACTGCCTTCGCAGCTGCGTCGAGGGTACGAGCGAACTCTACATAGTCCTCGTCGCCGGAGGCGCCTGCCACCAGCGCGATGGGGGTGACGGCGATGCGCTTGTTGACGATCGGGATGCCGAGCTCAGCTTCGATACCTTCGCAGACGCTGACGAGGTTTGCGGCGCGGTTGGTGATCTTGTCGTAGATTTTGCGGCGGGCTACTTCGCCGTCGGAGTCGGCGCAGTCGAGCAGGGAGATGCCCATGGTGACGGTGCGAATGTCGAGCTTCTGCTCCTCGATCATTCGGATGGTTTCTAGAATATTGGTGTTGCGCATCAGTGGAGCCCTAGATGGCGTGCATTGCTTTGAAGATGGATTCTGCCTGGATGCGAATCTGCACCTTCTGTTCGTGTTCGACACCGATCATGGCTTCCTGCAGATCGATGAGGTTCTGCTGCGCTTCGTCGAAGGAGCAGTGCATGATCATGGTGAAGTATTCGCCCATGATGGTCTGGGAGACGTCGAGGACGTTGACCTTACGCTCGGCGAGGGTTGCGGTCACGGCAGCGATGATGCCTTCGTGGTCGATGCCTGTGACGGTGAGGATGATCTTCACAGTGTTCTCCTAGCAGTTTGGGGCTGCGTACCTGAGGAAGAGGTGCATAAAGGCACAGGTATACGCATATTTATAAGACCAATTATAGGTTACTCAGAACACATTCTGTAGGCTCAACGCTAAAAGTCCTTCCCCCTGAACATCGAGGGAATAAAAAATCCACGTCCCCTCACCTTATTCAAAGGTACGAAAGAACGTGGATTCTTTATTCGCGTCATGAGCGGAGCAATCTCTTTTGAATGCTCCATTTATCTGTCTGGATTTGAGTGTCTAGAGACATTTCCCAGATGTAACGCCCAGACGTAACACCCAGACGCAACGTAGAGGTAAGACCTAGACGTAAGAAGCGATGTACAGCTCACCGCTGCCGCTCAGGGTTGCCACCGAGGGCTCACCCACGTGCAACACCGACTCGGTAGCACCCAGTACGAATTCCTCGGTGCCGTTGCCGTCCGCTGCGTGAATGGTGATTTCGCCGGATACGCTCAGTGCGGCACTAATACCCTCGAAGGTGTACTCCTGCGGCTTGCCCTCTTCAACACGGATGCGGGTCACGCTCATGCGCTCATCCCACATGGCGTAGGTGCCAACGGGTGCGTTCTCGGGGGTGGGGCGCTGGATGACGGGGGCGTCCTGGCTTTCACCGAGAACCTTAATGAGCTCCTCAGTATCGATGTGCTTCGCGGTCAGACCCGCGCGCATCACGTTATCGGAGGGGTTCATCAACTCAATAGCGGTACCGGAGACGTAAGCGTGCACCTGACCGTCGGGGGTAAAGGCGGATTCACCCGGTGCCAGGTGTACCAGGTTCATGACGAATGCTACGAGCAGACCGCGGTCGCCGGGGTACTTGCCGGCAACAATCTGCACGAGCTCCGCGGCATCAGCAATAGCAGCGTTTTCGGAGTCGGTCAGCTGTGCTGCCGCCTCGACAAGCTGCTCAACAGCCGCGGTGGCGGTCTCTTCGGGCATGCGAATGATCTCGGTCAGCAGCTGCTTGGGGGTAAGTTCCACGCGCTCTGCCAGCCAGCCAGCCTTGAACGCCTCGGCAAGCTCTGCCAGCTGCGCGGAGGTGCGCACACCGGTGAGCACACGCATCGGGGTCAGCGCAATAACGGTTTCGGGCTTGGAGTAGCGATCCTTGTAGTTGCGGTGCGGTGCATCACTCGCGATGCCGCGTGCCTGCTCGTCCTCGAAGCCAGCAATAGCCTGCTCGGGGGTGGGGTGCACCTGAATCGACAGGGGTGCATCAATCGCAAGGATCTTAAAGAGGAAAGGGAACCAGTCGGAGGTACGGTCCGGGCGCAGGAAACGGGAGGGCTCAGCCTGAATCAGTTCGTTGAGCGGGGACTCGGTGCCGTCAACGGTTGCGCGGGAGGGAGCAGCCGGATGCGCACCAACCCACACCTCAGCCTCGGGCTGCTCGGTGGGTACGGGCACGCCACGCATGCGTCCGAGAATTTCGCGGGAACCCCACGCATAATTCTGAATCTGGTTTTTTAGGGAAAAAATCTCACCCATGGGGGGAAATACCTCTCGACGTGAGTTGTCTGGAGTAAGTGACGTGATAAAAAACCCATACATTCAGCGGAATTTATAAGGTTTTACCTGCCCATTATAGAGGCTAGTTGCACTTCTTTACCGCTAAAATAAAAGGCGTGACTACTATTAATCTACATGACTCATTCAAAGCGTACGACGTGCGTGGCATCGTCGGCGAAACCATTACCGCAGAGACTGTTCGCGCTACTGGCGCGGCTTTCGTAGACGTTCTGGGCCTGGAGGGCCAGACTATCCTGGTCGGCGGCGACATGCGCCCCTCCTCCCCCGAATTCATGGATGCATTCGCCCAGGGTGCAACCGCTCGCGGTGCAAATGTTGAGAAGATCGGTCTGATCTCCACTGACGTTCTGTACTTCGCATGTGGCGTTGAGAACGCTGCCGGTGTTACCTTCACCGCTAGCCACAACCCCGCAGAGTACAACGGCATGAAGATGGCTAAGGCTGGCGCTGTTCCGCTGTCTTCCGAGTCCGGTCTGTTCGACATCCGTGACCTGGCTCAGAAGTACCTGGATTCGGGCGAGATTCCTTCGGTTGAGAAGGTCGGCACCGTTTCTGAGAAGGACATCCTCAAGCCCTACGCAGAGTACCTGCGCAAGCTGGTTGACCTGTCTTCCATCCGCCCCCTGAAGGTTGTTGTTGACGCTGGTAACGGCATGGGTGGTATGACCACTCCCGCTGTTCTGGGCGACACCATCCTGCCGGGCCTGCCCCTGGAAATCGTTCCGCTGTACTTCGAGCTGGACGGCACCTTCCCGAACCACCCCGCTAACCCGCTGGAGCCGGCTAACCTGGTTGACCTGCAGAAGGCTGTTGTTGAGCACGGTGCTGACATTGGTCTGGCATTTGACGGTGACGCTGACCGTTGCTTCGTCATCGACGAGAAGGGTGAGCCCGTCACTCCTTCGGCTGTGACCGCTCTGGTTGCTGAGCGCGAGATTGCTCGTGCAAAGGCTGAGGGTAACGAAGAGCCCGTCATCATCTACAACCTGATCACCTCGAAGGCTGTTCCCGAGCTGGTTGAGAAGCTGGGCGGCCGCGCAGTGAAGACCCGCGTGGGCCACTCCTTCATCAAGGCTGTTATGGCCAAGGAGAACGGCGTGTTCGGTGGCGAGCACTCCGCTCACTACTACTTCAAGGACTTCTTCAACGCAGACACCGGTATGCTCGCTGCAATGCACGTGCTGGCTGCTCTGGGTGGTAGCGATGAGCCTCTCTCCGAGATCAGCGCGAAGTACTCCCCGTACGTTGCTTCCGGTGAGATTAACTCCGAGATTGAAGACAAGGCTGCCGCTGTGGACCGCGTGCGTGCACACTACGCTAACGCTCCCGTGGTTGTTGAGGACTCCGACGGCACCACCTTCACCAACACCGAAGAGGGTTGGTGGGTTAACCTGCGTCCTTCGAACACCGAGCCTTTCCTTCGCCTGAACCTTGAGGCACCGGATGTTGCGACTATGGAGCGCGTCCGCGACGAGGTTCTGGCTCTGGTTCGCCAGGCCTAGTCTTTCGTAGACATTCTCTCTTCTGCTCTTTGAGCAGTTGAAATATAAAGATCCCGCCCGCAGATTGTTTCTGCGGGCGGGATCTTTTTATTAAGTTCCAAGAAACCTAGCGGACGAGCCGGCTTACGGGGTTTTTACGCCTCGCGTGCCTGGTCGTGGAGCATCCACTGGTCCGGGCCGAAGATTTCGTAGTTGATGTTCTTGCCGGGAACGCCTGCCTCCACCAGTGCGGAGCGTACGCCCTGCATGAAGGGCAGCGGGCCACAGAGGTAGACGTTAGCGTTGGCGGGAACATCCAGCTTGGAGACGTCGACGCGACCGGTGAAGTCGCCGCCTTCGCCCTCGATGAAGGAGACGAGGCGTGCGTTGGGCAGCTTGCCGACGAGCTCGGTGAGCTCTTCGCGCAGGGGCCAGGTGTCCAGGCGGCGGTCTGCGTGGACCACGGTCACGGGGCGCTCGGAGCCCTTCTCAACCAGCTCGGAGAGGAAGCTGAGCATGGGGGTGGTGCCAATACCTGCGGAGAAGAGGTACAGGGGCGCCTCAGGGTCGCCAAAGCCTTCCAGAGTCAGGTCACCGTAGGGGTTGGAGATTTCGACGACTGCGCCGACTTCCAGCTCGTGCAGGATGGAGGTCATCTCGCCGTTGGGGTCGAGCTTCACAGCGATGCGGCGCTGGTTCTTTTCGCTGGGCAGCAGGGTGTACTGGCGTGCCTGGCGCAGGCCGTCACGTGCGGGAACGACGATGGAGATGTACTGGCCGCCCTTGGACTCGGTCATGGGGGTCTCGTCGGCGGGCTCGAAGGTCAGAACTACGACGTTCTCACCGGTCTCCTTGCGGTCAACGAGCTTGAAGGGTGCGAACATGACGTCGTTTGCCTGGGAAGCGTACAGGCCCTTCTCCAGCTTGATGAGGGCGTTGCCCATGAGCCAGTAGACCTCGGTCCATGCCTCAACGATTTCGGGGGTTGCCAGGTCGCCGAGGTTAGCGGCGATTGCCTCGAAGAGGTACTTGTAGACGGTGGGGTACTCTTCTTCCTTCAGGCCCAGGGATGCGTGCTTGTGGGCCACGCGGGAGAGGACCTCGTCCGGGTAGGAGTCCGGGTGCTCGACAATGTAGGAAGCGAATACTGCGATGGAGCCAGCCAGTGCGCGAGGCTGAGTGCCTTCGAGCTGAGAGGAGCGGGAGAACATGCCGTCCATCAGGTCGGGGCGGGCAGCAAACATTCGACGGTAGAAGTCGGGGGTGATGTCGTTGATGCGCTCAGCGATAATGGGCAGCGTTGCCTCAATAATGGGGCGGGACTTCTCAGAGAGCATGTCATGCCTTCTTCCTGTGTGGTCACCTGGTCGTTGTGATGATGCCCTTGATATGTGTGATGCTGGGGCGTTCACTCGGACAGCTCAGTTGGTGACGAAGTGTTTATAAAGCACCCTTACCGTAGCATTTTGCGGGGTGCTTGCGCTGTGTGCAGGTCATGCCCCGAGGGTTATTTGGCGCTACAGATGCTACTTATGGTTCACCCTGACTCAAAGAGAGAGCCGAGCGTCACACTATATATTTTCAGCACTGTTTTTGAGTTCGCCGGGTGACTAGCCCCGAAGTGTGCATAAAAATTCTGGAGCGAAAATATATTTACTAGGGAAAGTATGCAGTGCGGTGCAAAAATGAATATGGTCACATTTTCTGCATTTGAAAAGCAAATTTGCAATATCCTGCATTTACTGCACATTTTCCGGGTTCGTGCAGGTGCCGACAACCGCGCACGCAGAGTCAAAAACACTCCCCCGCGGCCCTCAAAACCCCCACGAAACACCCCCGCGCGAACCGCCTAGCAGCCCCCGCATCAAGCACAGAAACGCCCAAACCTCCGTGTTAAAAACTCTGTGGAGCCTCCCACTGGAAAGCTCCACAGGCATCACGTATCGCTTGAATACTTACGACTAGCGCGCAGGCAACGCATTCTCCGGAGGCCCAAAGCCCAGCTCGACGAACACCGGGCCAACGGGGCGCGCACCGGCAGTCAGTTCGCTAATGATCACCGAATCAACCGATGCATAGAATGCCTCGCGAGCCTTCGCCAGCACATTGCGCAGGCGACAGAACTTATCGAGGGGGCAGTGGCCATTCTCGTCCTCGCACTCAATCATGGGGATATCGCCCTCAGTAGCGCGAAGAATAGTGCCGACGGTCGCAGAACGACCCGCATCCGAAAGCATGACGCCACCGGAACGACCGCGAGTCGAGTCCAGGTAACCCATGTTCACGAGGAAAGCTACAGCCTTCGCCACGTGGTTGTAGGGGGTGTCCACACCTTCAGCGATCTTCTGGGTGGAAAGCTTCTGACCGGGCTCCAGAGCAGACAGGAGCATCAGAACGCGGAGCGAGACATCCGAGAATGCTGTCAAACGCATGGATACTCCTTCTAATCTCTCGTGCCACCACATATCAGTACATGT
Source organism: Rothia sp. HMSC075F09 (assembly GCF_001810515.1). Classification (NCBI taxonomy): domain Bacteria; kingdom Bacillati; phylum Actinomycetota; class Actinomycetes; order Micrococcales; family Micrococcaceae; genus Rothia; species Rothia sp. HMSC075F09. Next base: position 30,743 of record NZ_KV801767.1, on the reverse strand, counting down.
AGCAGCGGATATGCGCAGCTCGTGAAAGCCATGTGCATTCAAAAATCTTACATTGGAATTGTATAGGGGTGATAAGAGAGGCAAGAAATTATAACCAGCTGCTTCTGTGCCCCAACCACCCCGGCGGGGATTTAAAGTATTTCTCAAGAGCAAGTGGACTGCATAGCCTTACATTCACACCTTTGCGAGAAAACTTATCATTCCCCCCAGCTGACGGGGATTCAAATTTTCCCCAAGCAGAAGGAAGGAGCGGAATCTCATCGGGAGATTCCGCTCCTTCAATGCGCTAAACCTTAGGTATTAGCTGGAGTGTCTTAGCCCTCCAGAGCCTTCGCCAGAGCGTCGCGCTGTTCGCGAACCTCAGCAGGCAGCTTGTCGCCGAACTTCTCGAGCCACTCGTCGATGCTGGGCAGCTCAGCAACCCATTCTTCCTTCGAGACAGCCAGAGCAGCCTTCAGTTCTTCCTCGGAGATTTCCAGACCGGTCAGGTCCAGGTCTTCCTTGGTGGGAACGGTGCCCAGGAAGGTCTCCTGGCCGCCAGCCTTGCCGTCGAGGCGGTCGCAGATCCACTTCACAACGCGAGAGTTCTCGCCGAAGCCGGGCCATGCGAAGCCACCGTCGGGGGTACGGCGGAACCAGTTGACGTAGTAGACCTTCGGCATATTCTCAGCGCCGTGCTTCTTGCCCAGGTCCAGCCAGTGCTTGAAGTAATCACCAGCGTTGTAGCCGATGAAGGGCAGCATTGCCATCGGGTCGCGGCGAATCACACCGACAGCGCCCTTAGCAGCCGCGGTGGTCTCGGAGGAGAGGGTAACTGCGCGGAAGACGCCCTGCTCCCAGCTCTCGGACTCGGAAACCAGGGGGATGGTGGTCTTGCGGCGACCGCCCAGAACGATAGCGCTCAGCGGCACACCCTCGGGGTCGTAGTACTCGGGAGCGAGCATGTCGACCTGGGATGCGGGGGTGCAGAAGCGGGAGTTCGGGTGAGCTGCCGGGCGGCCGGACTCGGGGGTCCAGTCCTGACCGGTCCAGTCAATCAGGTGCTCGGGAGCCTCATCGGTCTTACCCTCCCACCAGACGGAGCCGTCGTCGGTCAGTGCAACGTTGGTGAAGATGGTGTTGCCCTTGGCGATAGCCTTCATAGCGTTCGGGTTGGTGGAGTAACCGGTGCCCGGTGCCACGCCGAACAGGCCAGCCTCGGGGTTGACCACGCGTGCCTGGTGGTTCTCGTCGAACTCGATCCATGCGATGTCGTCGCCGACCATCTCAGCCTTCCAGCCGTCAATGGTGGGTTCCATCATTGCGAAGTTGGTCTTGCCACATGCGGAAGGGAACGCTGCGGAGATGTAGCGAACCTTGCCCTCGGGGTTGGTGACCTTCAGGATGAGCATGTGCTCTGCCATCCAGCCCTCATCGCGACCGATAACGGATGCGATACGCAGTGCGTAGCACTTCTTACCGAGCAGTGCGTTACCGCCGTAGCCGGAGCCGAAGGACCAGATTTCGCGGGTCTCGGGGAACTGGACGATGTACTTCTCGGGGTTGCAAGGCCAGGGAACATCTTCCTGACCGGGCTCCAGGGGTGCACCAACAGAGTGCAGAGCCTTGACGAAGAAGCCGTTGGTCTCGTTCAGCTTGGCAAGAACGTCCTTACCAATGGTTGCCATGATGCGCATGGAGCAGACAACGTATGCGGAGTCGCTGAGCTCAACAGCAATCTTGGGGTTCTTAGCCTTCAGGGAGCCCATGACGAAGGGAATGACGTACAGGGTACGACCGCGCATGGAGCCCTCGAACAGACCGGTCAGGGTCTGCTTCATTTCGACGGGGTCGCGCCAGTTGTTGGTCGGGCCTGCGCCTTCTTCAGTCTCGGAGCAGATGAAGGTGCGCTCCTCGACACGTGCAACGTCGTCGGGATCGGAGAAAGCTGCGTAAGAGTTCGGGAATTCGTGATCGCTGAGGCGAACGAAGGTACCGGCGTCAACCAGTTCCTGTGCCAGGCGGTCATATTCTTCCTGGGAGCCATCGACCCAGTAGATGTGTGCGGGCTGGGTCAGTGCCGCAACCTCGCGAACCCAATCCAGGAGGCCCTGGTGGGTGGTAGGTGCGCTCTGCAGCTCCTTTTCGAGTTCGGCAGAGAGAGTACGAGTTGAGGTGTCAGCCATTGACATTTTCCCCTTCAATCGGTGGCCCGGATACTACATTGATCCGGTTAGGTCTGCGGTAACAAAGAAGCAGTTAAACACTACAAGCGTGCAAATAATCGTGAATATGCACGCTTGGACAGTCTCCACTTCCTCGTGATGCTTACAGAATAACGCATTAATGGTCTGCAGAGCTTTCTATGACACCATTTCTTAAGTTCTGCGCATCACATTCTTAGAGTGCGAGAAGATTTTTTGGAGGATTTCGAGGTGATTCGGCAGGGTCGAGGAGGGTGTTCCGAGTGTCCGTGAGCTAGGTTTTGGGGTGGAACAAAAATATTTTAAAAAAATTTTAAGAGCACAAAACCCCCGGAATCATGCGGCAAAACGGGGTATTCGAGAGTCTTTCGGAGGCGATTTCAGACTAATTTCGAGTTTTTCGGCTTGCACACCCTTGAGGACATCCGTATAGTAGTACCTGTTGCCGCGACGGGTTGAAGAAATCCGAAGTGAGGAACATGCGCCTGTAGCTCAACGGATAGAGCATCTGACTACGGATCAGAAGGTTGGGGGTTCGAATCCCTTCGGGCGCACCACAGATCCCCGGTTCTTCGGAACCGGGGATTTTTTGTGTCTCCAGAAATACGCCCGGAAAGTGCCCCGCCGAAAGTACCTCGCCGCAAGCGCCGGATACAACGCAAACCACCGCGCTCACGACAGGCGGCGCGGCGCGCAGAAGCCACAGTGCATGGAGATGCCCATATAGGAGACGCCTGTATAGAGGTGTAGCAAAGACGCTTCAACCGCCTCATCCGCACCCAACAGCTGTTGCAAAAGTGCGTTTCAACCTGTGAATCCACAGATTTATGCTCCCAGATGACGTGCCCCGGGGCACACCCGCCAAAAAACGCATAGGATGGAAAGAAGACCCTCCACGCATAGGTTGGAGAGCAGACAACGCGAAGGAGCACTATGGCACAGCTATCCATTCCGCAGTCCCTGATAGGTGCACTCATCGATATAGCCGATCTGGGAACACTCGATTACTTCCCGCCCACCGAACGATGCGCCCACTGGTCCCTCTATGACGCGCAACACCAGGAACTACTCTGCCCCTGCGCACCCGCCGCCAACGCCACCACGGAGAAGCTCTTTGAAGCCGCGGCGAAGATTCTCTACGAGAACTTCCCCCGATATATCGACTCTCCCGAGGAAATCATTCCCTATACCTCCCGGCAGGAACTCGTTGCCGCTCTGCGTCGTGGCGACGATGAGCTCAGCGATGAGGAGCAGACAACCAAAGTTACCGCAGACTCTACGGCTGATGTTGAGGTTGAACCTAACCCCACAGAATCTGCAGTAATTGAGGATGCTGAAGTTAGCGCTTCTGTTGCGCCCAAGCCTGCAGCCCCGAAGCCTGCGCCTTCCCCCGCGCTCTTTGCGGCCCGCGCAGCGCAAGCCCCCAGCCCGGTTCCCAGCGTGCCGGAAGAAGCACCCGCAGAAAAGACCGCACCGGTGCCGAGCCCGGCAACGATTACCGCTGCAACGTCTGTAGCAGCGGCACCCGAGCCCACTGTACCGAAGCCAGCTGCGCCCAAACCCGCAACTCCTACGTCTGCAGTGCCGAAGCCTGCCGCACCGACTCCCGGTGCCCCCTCCCCCGGTATGTTCCGCAAGTCCACGCTCACCTACCGACCGCCGCGCATCGAAGAGTACCTGGAGGGGCTGCGTGCCCGCCAACAGGCTGCCGAAGCCACCGCCCCGGAAGCCGCGCAGTCGGTAGCGGGTACCGAACAGGTATCTGCTGAAGAGTTGCCCGTGCTCAGCCACGCTGCACCGATAGCTACGGTCCCGAAGCCTGCCGCGCCGAAACCAGGTGCGCCGAAGCCTGCCGCGCCTACCCCGAGCGCTCCCGCCGCAGAGCCGGTCGCCGCAGCACCTCGCGCCATTACCGCTGAGGACCGCGACCGCCCCTACCCCTACCGCCTGCGTCCGAGCCTGCGTGCCCGCCTTGAACGCGAAAACATCAGCGAAGAGCTCGTGCGCGCCATCCTGCGCGAAGGTAAAGCAGAACGCATCAACGACTGGACCATTCGCTTCACCCACGACGACTACCGGGTTGACGTGAACACCGCCTCCGCAGAAGTCATTACCGTCATCGACGAATACGACGCCGACTACAACGAGGCGGCGCAAACCTCCCTGGCTCAGGGCGAATACACCTCGCTCAACGCCCTGGAACTTGAGTTCAGCGAGCGCGCCCGCACCTTCTTGAAGAAGAACCCGCCGTTCGTTTTCGATCTGATGCTCCAGACGCTGAGCAGCCCCGAGAGCGTGCGTATGGCTGAAGGCTGGACCCGCATCTACGCGGCGCAGGGCCTGGAAATCGCAATCTCGCCCGATGAGCGGACCGTTATGGCTCTGGCGAAGACAGCGGACTTCCACAACCTGCACGCAGAAACCCTGCGCAAGGTGCAGCTGGAAGAGCTCAGCAACACCCTGGCAAAGCAGGCAGAAGATAAAGCAGCTCGGGCAGACACCACCGAGGAGGAGAAATAATGTCCGCTAAGCAGATTACCGTTCCTCTTGAGGTGTACGTTCGCCTGCAGGAGCTTGCTTCCCTCGCAACCTATAGCTACCGGGACAACCAGGGCTCAGAAGAAAGCACCGCAAACGATAAGCCGTGGGATTTGCTCTCCAAGGACGGCGCGTCCCTACTCGATGAGAACGGCGCGCTCAAGCCCGAAGCGGCAGAGCTCTACTTCACCCTGTTGCCGCTCATCGCCCAGGAATTCGTAGAGCAACAGCAGGCACTCGTGGACGCATACCGTCAGGCGCCCAAGCCCGCCGCCGCACGCGCCAAGATTCGCCCCTCCAACCAGCGCCTCATTCCGCTGACCGAGGTGCCGCTGGAGAACCAGCGTATTGCCGCGCGCATCGAGAAGGAATTCTACGGCGAGGTGCCGCCGCGCCGCCGTATCTACGGCGTGCTCCCGGGCGTGATGGACTATATGATGCGCCACAGCCTCACCTACGAGCTACTGCTGGACATCATCGAATCGCCCGCAAGCACGGTGGTTCAAGAAAGCGCGCAAGAGAACCGCTACGGCCGAGAAGTCACCCTCTACACGCATGAAGAGGAAGGCTACCAGGTGGTGCTCAACCCCCTGACCGCCGAGGTGCTCGCGCTACGCCCGCTGCAGGCTCTCGCCGGAGGCTACCAGCTCTCCCCCGAGGCTCAGGCTCAGCTCAAATCGCTCGGACTGACCGGCGAGTACATTGCCCGCATCCTGGATGAGGCCGAGGACCGCCGCCCGATTCCCGGCAGTAGCCGCACCGTGTACTCGCTCAACGGCTACCAGGTGGAGTTCTCGCACTCCGACCAGCAGGTGATTCGTATTAGCCGCGGCACCGCGCCCAGCCGTAACCCCTTCGAATCGCAGCCGAGGATGAGCGGTACGAAGAGGCAGCGCGGCCGCAAGATTCCGCACGATGTGGATGCGTTCGTGCAGCTACTGCAGGAGCACGGCTTCACCATCACCATGGGTGGTAAGCACTACGATATCCGCCACGAGAAGCTGGCTCCGGGGCAGAAGGCGGTCACCTCGGTGACTCCCTCGGATTCGCAGCGTTGGCACCTGAACTCGGCACGCCAGATCCGCAATACCTTCGGTATCGACCTGCGCTACGCCGACCCGCGTGATAGCGTGCGAGGTATTGTGCGCGGTCCGGGACGAAGCGTCCAGAATACTGATGACCACAGCGTAGAAAAGCAGGACGCCGAGAAGAGCGCGGAGAAGACGGCGGAGAAGGAATCCGAGTAGCTCTTCGTCACAGTTGAAGCATAGCCGTTGAAGCGCGCCCGCGTGCCGGTTCTTTATACTGCCCCCAGCATGTCTTTGCATCTGGGGGCAGTATTCATATGCGCCTATATCCCGCGTTGTCAGGGCAATACGGGGTAGACTGGGGGCAATACAGACATGCTATTCAGCATAAAAATTAATATGCGTTCCCGTGATATGCGTGACGGTAGGGTTGGGGATGCGCCACAAAGTACGGTGAATAACAGCCCCTACCTCTACAATAGAAACGCATCACTACAGAAGAAGGAGAACGCATGGGCGTAACGATTAAGGTCACTGACGAAGCAGGCGTAAACTACGACATTCAGTGGGAAGACCACCACACCCTCCTGGAAACCCTCCAGGCTAACGGCGTGCCGGTCCTCGCAACCTGCGGTGGTAACGCATCCTGCGCTACCTGCCACGGCTTCATCGACCCCGAGCACTTCGAGGCTTCCGGTGAGCGCACCGAAGCTGAGCAGGACCTGCTCGACATGGTCGACGATGTCGCCAACGAGTACTCTCGCCTGTGCTGCCAGGTCGAGTACGCCCCCGGTATGGACGGAGCAGAAATCCAAATGCAGGCGGCGATGTAATCATGTTTAAATCGGCTCAGGTACTCGCATCAACCACCCTCCTCTGTTGCGTGCTAGCGCTCAGTGGATGCGGCGCGTCCCAGGCCGGTCAGGAAGCTGAAGGTACCTCGGCAAATCCGAGCGCATCAGCTTCGGTCAAGCCCGGCACGATTCGAGTAGCCTCCGACGGGGCTACCCCTTCGGTGAGCCCGGGCTCCATTACCGTGGTGAACTCCCCCGACGCGGAACACCACGAGTCTTCCTCCCACACCGAGACTCACGAGTCGAAGCAGAGCTCTGACTCTCATTCCTCTGAGTCCTCCCACGAGGGTTCCGAGCAGAACAAGTCGGACGACTCTGATTCTCAGCAGGATTCCCAGAAGAGCTCAGACTCGTCTTCGCAGTCGGGTTCTCGCTCTTCGGGCAACTCTTCGAACTCCTCCGGTTCCTCGAACTCGTCGAATTCTTCCAACTCCTCGAATTCTTCGAGCTCTTCGGAGAAGTCCTCTAACTCCTCCAACAATAACGCTGCTGAGGGACCGACCCAGTGCGATCTGGACGACCTGAACGTTTCGGTTGCCATTGGAGAAGGCTCCCCCGGCGCCCGAAACTACACCCTGTACTTCCAGAACTCCTCGAACTCCCCCTGCACCCTGCGCGGCTACCCGCGCGTGGTCCATGCGGGCCCCTCGGGAACCTGGGTCGGCCGTGAGGCATCCGCCTCTGCTGAGTACATGAACCCTGCGGGAGTGACCCTCAACCCCGGCGATAGCACCACCGCGGTACTGCGTTCGGTGTACCCGGCACGCTTCGGTGACGATTGCGGTAGCCGCCCGGTTCAGGGCTTCCTGGTGGGTCTTCCCTCCGGTTCCGGTGGCGTGATTGTTCCGCTGGATACGACCGCATGTTCCTCGTCTGTTCCGCAGCTGTCGGTGGGTCAATTTGGTGCCCGCTAACGCGCCCGTTGCAGATGTGACAACATCTCTGGCACGTTGTGTGCGCATATAGTTCGCATATAGTTCAAGGGCGGTTCCCCTCGATGGGGAACCGCCCTTGAACTGTCTATAAACCTAGGGTTTAGCTTTAGCTATGCGGTAGCCGCGCACTCTTAGAGGGAGCGGGCAACCTCATCGTGGCTGAAGCGTGCACCGCGCGGGTATGCGGGCGCCTCGCCGTGACCGAGGTTGACGACCAGGAAGGGGATTTCTGCGTTGTCCGCGAAGAATTCCTTCTTGATGCCGGCGAAGTCTGCGCCGGTCATGGGGCCGGCATCCAGGCCGAGTGCACGGATCGCGGTGATGAAGTAGCCTGCCTGCAGGTGAGCGCTCAGCTCAGCGGCGGGGGTAGCAAGCTCCTCGGAGGTGTAGAAGCCCTTGATGAAGCCGGCAGCGTTGGGGTTGAAGGTGTCAGCATGCTCTACCCAGTTTGCGTCTGCGGAGAGAATCGCGGTGACCGGTGCCGCCTGAGTCTTAGCCTTGTTGCCGTCTGCCAGGTGTGCGACGAGGCGCTCGCGTGCCTCGGGGCTCTTGACCCAGGTGATGCGCAGGGGCTGGCTGTTGAAGGCGGTGGGGCCGTAGAAGGTCAGTTCCTGGATGCGGCGCAGCTGCTCGTCAGTGACGGGCTCCTCGGTGAAGGAGGAGACGGTGCGCGGCTCGTGGAAGAGGTTGATGAGCTGTTCGTCGTTCAGGCGGGTCATGGTGGTGCTCCTTTGTGTTGTTCTCTCAGTCAATTACTTTACAAGTAAAACATTACGGGCTTGTTAGGAACCTGTCAAGCACATCTTCCTCCCCCAGCCCCCAACAATTCAAGAGGCGCACACCATAAACCCCGCCATAATAGATACATGACCGACGCACTCTCCCACTTCTCCGCCCCCGTACGCGACTGGTTCCGCGCCACCTTCAGCGCACCCACCGCCGCCCAAGAAGGCGCCTGGGAGAACATCCGCAACGGCAACAACACCCTCATCATCGCCCCCACAGGCTCCGGCAAAACCCTCGCCGCATTCCTCTGGGCACTCGATGCCCTACACCGCGAACACGAAGCCGGAACTGCAGGCGGCACGCGCATCCTCTACATCTCACCCCTCAAAGCACTCGGTGCGGACGTCGAACGCAACCTACGCGCGCCCCTCGCCGGAATCACCCGCCTGAGCGGCAACGACACTGGCGAGCCGAGCATCACCGTGGGCGTGCGCAGCGGCGACACCCCCGCACGCGAACGCCGCCAACTCATCAGCAACCCACCCGACATTCTCATCACCACCCCTGAATCCCTCTACCTCATGCTCACCAGCGCCGCCCGCAACACCCTCGCCGGCGTGACCACCGTGATCGTGGATGAGATTCACAACCTTGCCGCCACCAAACGCGGCGCGCACCTGGCAGTATCCCTCGAACGCCTCGATGCGCTCCTTGAAAAGCCCGCACAGCGCATTGGTCTCTCCGCAACCGTCGAAAACCCGGAGGCGGTCGCCCGGTTCCTCGGTGGCATTCAGCCGGTGACCATCATGAGCCGCCCGGTTGCCAAAGAATGGGACCTGCGTCTGAGCGTGCCCGTACCCAATATGGCGGCGCTCGGAGGCGCCAACGACTACGGGCAGGGGCTCTACGCCCCATCAGAATATGCGCCCTCGGAGGTGCCGGGCGGCGGGGGCTCAACTTCTGCCGGCTCGGCGCAGGGCGCGGCACAGCCTGCCCCCAGCGCAGCGAATACCCCGGCAAGCGCGCCCTACACGCTGGAAGATGCCATTGGCGTATTCCCCGGGCAGGAAACTGGTCAAGAAACCGGACAAGAAACCGGACAGGCAAACCCGGCGCGACAGGGCAATAACGCCGCGCCCAAAAATACGCTCACCATCCCGGAAGAATCACTCCGTGAAACTGCCGATAGCGAGCGTCCCGAGACTTCCATCTGGCCGCGCGTACAGGAGCGCATCGTCGACCATATTGAGAACAACCGTTCTACGATTGTTTTCGTTAACTCGCGTGGACTAGCGGAAAAGCTCACCGCGGCACTCAACGATATTCACCTACACCGCGTGCTCGCAAAGCAGGGCATCAGCCCCGAAGACTACGCGGCGGGCATCTGCGACATCGCCGAGGTGCCACCGCTCGCCCGCGCGCACCACGGCTCCGTATCCAAGGAACAGCGCACCCTCATCGAGGAGGCGCTCAAGGGCGGAACCCTGCGCTGCGTGGTCGCCACCAGCTCCCTGGAACTGGGCATCGATATGGGCCACGTGGACCTCGTAATCCAGGTGGCCGCACCTCCCTCGGTCGCCTCCGCGCTGCAGCGCGTGGGCCGCGCCGGACACCGCGTGGGCGAAATTTCGCGCGGATTCTTCTACCCCAAGCACCGCGGCGACCTGCTCGGTGCAACCGTCACACTCGCCGGAATGCGCAGCGGAACCCTCGAACCGCTCGCCATCCCCACCAACCCCCTGGACGTACTCGCACAGCAGACCGTCGCCGCCTGCGCATTGGGCCCCATCAGCGTGGACTCCTGGTACGAGGCGCTACGCCGCAGCGCACCCTACGCCGAGCTGCCGCGCGCCCTCTTCGACTCCGTGCTCGAAATGCTCGCCGGACGCTACCCCTCCGACGAGTTCGCCGAACTGCGCCCGCGCATCATCTGGGACCGCACCCCCACCGAGGAGGCGCCCTCCGGAAGTATTGAGGGCCGCCCCGGTGCGCAGCGCCTCGCCGTCACCAGCGGCGGCACGATTCCCGACCGCGGGCTCTTCCCCGTCTACCTGGTCAGCGGCGATGAAGAGCGCGGCCCCAAGCGTGTGGGTGAGCTCGACGAAGAAATGGTGTACGAATCCCGCGCCGGCGAGGTCATCACCCTCGGCGCGAGCAGTTGGCGCATTGAAGAAATTACGCACGACGCGGTACGGGTCTCCCCCGCACCCGGTCAGCCCGCGCGCCTACCCTTCTGGCACGGCGACCGCATGGGCCGCCCCTACGCCCTGGGCGTGCAGACGGGTGCGTTCACGCGCGCCCTCTCCAGCCTGGACGCCACCGATAGCGCCGCCGCCCGCCAGCAGCTCGAACAGCTCGGACTGGACACCTGGGCGGTCGATAACCTGCTCGCCTACCTGCGTGAGCAGCGCGAATCCACCGGGGCGGTTCCTTCCGACACCCGCATGATCGTGGAGCGGCACCGCGACGAACTGGGCGATTGGCGCGTGGTCCTGCACTCGCCGCTCGGCTACGGGGTGCACGCACCCTGGGCGCTGGCGGTGCGCGCCCGCATCGAAGAGCGGTACGGGGTGGACGCCTCCGTCATGGCGAGTGATGACGGCTTGATTCTGCGCCTGCCCGCCATGGAGGATGTGCCACCCGGCGCTGACCTGTTCCTTTTCGACCCGGACGAGCTGGAGGCGATTGTCACCGAACGCGTGGGCGATTCAGCGCTTTTTGCGTCTCGGTTCCGTGAGAATGCGGCGCGTGCCCTGCTGTTGCCGCGCCGTGATCCGGGTAAGCGCACCCCGCTGTGGCAGCAGCGTCAGCGTGCGGCGCAGCTGCTGGATGTGGCGCGTAAGTACCCTGATTTTCCGGTGCTTTTGGAGACGGCGCGCGAGTGTCTGCAGGATGTGTACGATGTTCCGGCGCTGGTTCAGGTGCACCGTTCGTTGCAGTCTCGGGCGGTGTCCATGCTGGAGGTTGAGACGAACGACCCTTCGCCTTTTGCGCGCACCCTGCTCTTTGAATACGTTGCCGAGCACCTCTACGACGGCGATGCACCCGCCGCCGAACGCCGCGCCGCCGCGCTCTCGCTGGACCCGGCTCTGCTGGCTGAGTTGCTGGGGTCGAGCGGTCTGCGCGACCTGCTGGACCCGGCGGTTCTGGTGCAGACTCAGCAGCGTCTGCAGCGCACGGGTGAGCGTTACCGCGCCTGCGGCGTGGAGGGCGTGGCGGATCTTTTGCGCCAGTTGGGCCCGTTGAGCGCGCGGGAGTTGAGCCTGCGCTTGCGTGCCGACAACCCGCGGACTGAATCTGCGGCACACGGTTCTCAAGATTTCGGCGAGTCCGAGGACTCTGAAAACTACGGCGAAGAGTCCGGCGAGGAGTACGGCGCGCATGCCAGCACGGATCAGGCGCGTGCTCTGGCGGAGGAGCTGGTGCGCTCGCGCCGCGCGTTCTCGTTCATGGGAGCTGCCGACATGGGAGCTGCCGACGGTTCCGCCGAGCCGCAGCTGTACTATGCGGTGGTTGAGGACGCCGCGCGTCTGCGCGATGGGCTGGGCATTATGCCCGCCGCGGCGCTTCCTGCAGCCCTTCTGGAGCCGGTCGCGGAGCCTCTTGAAGACCTTGTTTCTCGCTATGCGCGCACCCATATTCCCTTCACGGCGCAGCAGGCGGCGGAGCATTTTTCGCGCCTGACCCCGGTGGGTGTGGGCGTGCTGACCCCGGTGTTGCAGCGTCTTCAGCAGCAGCGCCGCCTAAGCTCTGGCGAGTTCCTGCCCGAGGTGCTGCGCGCCTCCGGGGCGGTCGGTGTTGAGTGGGTGGATACTCAGGTTTTGCGCACGATTCGTGCCCGTTCTCTGGCGGCGCTGCGTGAGGAGATTGAGCCGGTATCGGTGCAGGTCTACGGCGTTTTCCTGCCTTCGTGGCAGAACGTTCGTTCTTTATCCGTGCGGATTGCGCAGACCCTGCCGGAGGCGAGCGCCTACGGTGCGTTCATACCCTCCCGCCGCACCGCCACGGTGGTGGGCGAGAGGGTGGCACCCCTCAGCACAGCGGCACCCAACCCGTTAGCTGAGCACGGCGCAGAACATACGGGTCAGGATTCTGCCTCCGCCGCGGAGGATCTGCTCACCGCCATCGACCAGCTGGCGGGTGTGCGCGTACCTGCTTCCGCGCTGGAGACGCTGATTCTTCCGGCGCGCGTGCCCGGCTACCAGCCGCACATGCTGGACGAGCTTATGGCAAGCGGCAGGGTGTTCTTCACCGGCGCCGGGCAGCTTGGCGGCGGTAGCGCGCAGAAATCTGACGGCTGGATTCGCCTGCATTTGAGCGAGAGTTCTTCGCTGACTCTGGGTGAGGACTACCCGGAGCAGCTGTTGCGCACGGAGAACCCGGAGCTCTGGGAGGTGCTGCAGGCTCCGGGCACGCTCGAGCACGCCATCTATGAGGCGCTGGCTCACGGCGGCCTGTTCGTGCCGGCGCTACGTGAGCGGGTGGCGCAGCTGATGAGCGCCGCGGCACCTGCCGGTCAGATGGTGACTTTCCCGGATACGGCGGAGATTTCGGCGGCTCTGTGGCGTCTGGTGTGGGCTGGTGCGGTGACGAACGATAGTTTCGCGCCGGTTCGGGCGATGCTGGCGGGTGTCCGCAGTGCGCATCCGACTCCGGCGGCTCCTGCGCGTCTGACGCGGGTGGGCCGCCGTGGTGCGGGGCGTATTGCGGCGGCGCGCGCCTCCATGGGTAACGGCTTGACGGGCGGTTACGGCGCTGATAGCTACAGTTCCAGCGGCTACTCTGTGCCTGCCGCCGGGCGCGGTCTGCGTTCCCTGCGCGGCAATTCCCTCCGCGGCGGGCTCCATGCCGCCACTCCCGCTGTTGCCCCGCAGGATAGCGGCCGCTTCTCGCGCGTGGACTCACTGCTGCAGGATCCGGTGGAGGCGACGGTTGCGGCGCTCGCACGCGCCGACCTGCTGCTGGACCGCTACGGTGTGCTGACTCGAGGGTGCCTGCAGGTGGAGGATTCTGCCGGCGGGTTCTCGCAGCTGTACCGGATTTATTCGGCGGCTGAGGATCGTGCGCTGGTTCGTCGCGGCTACTTTATTGAGGGTTTGGGTGCGGCGCAGTTTGCCGCCCCCGCGACGGTGGACCTGCTGCGTTCTACCGCCGATAGCCTCAGTGTTCCCGCAGGTCCACAGGCTTTTGGTGCGACACAGGGTTTTGGTGCGAGTGCCTACACCCCGCAGCGTACCGATACGGAGCGGGTGTACGGCACGTTCACGGTGACCCTGTTGGCGGCGACCGACCCGGCGAACCCGTACGGTGCGGCGCTGAGCTGGCCCGCGATTCCCTCCTTTGCGCACGAGGGCGAGGGCACCGTGAAGCACCGTCCGGCACGCAAGGCGGGTGCCTGCGTGGTGCTGGTGGACGGCGCACCGGTGCTCTATGTGGAGCGTGGCGCGAAGACCCTGTTGGCTTTCACTACCGACCCGGTACTTCTGGAGGCGGCGGCCCCCGCCCTGGCGCGCCTGGTCTCTGCCGGTGGTGCGGAGAAGATTTCGGTGGAGAAGGTCAACGATGTGGAGCTTTTGGGCACCCACACGGTGAGCACATCCACATTGGGCGCATCCGGCGGCGAGGTTGTAGAGCATCCGGTGGAGGCGCTGCGTGCGGCGCTGCAGGCGCAGGGGTTCTACGCGACGGTTCGTGGCCTGTCGCTGCGCCGTTCCATTTAGACTGCGCCGTTCCATTTAGCCCGAGCCTCAAGCTTAGCCTCAGGGTAAAATTATTTCTTCAACCTCAACTTGAGCATCATAATGCCCCGCACCCTCACGGAAGGGGATGCGGGGCATTATGTTTCCCTACTCACGAACCGGGTGGTGTTCCCGGAGTCCACCACGTCGCAAGCGGCGTAGCGGAGGAATAACCGCCCGGATGTCCACGTCATCTTTGCCGTGGAGCACATAACCAAACATCGGAGCGGGAAGTCCTGTGTAGACCTGTCACTTCTTGAGGCGGCTAGTAGCCGCCGGTGAGGGTGTCCACGGCACCCAGGCACAGGTCGATAGCTTCTTCGAGCCCGAGCCCGCGGGAGCGAACGGTGCGCTGATCGCGGGGGTTGAGCTGCACGACGTGCATGGCGAAGTAGTCGACGAGCTGCAACCAGCCTCCGAGGATGACGCGGGTGCGGTCATTAATCGGCATGCCGGTGCGTTCAAGCATCCATTCGAGGTAGTCGGTAGGGTTGTTCGGGAAGTCCTCCCCACCGGGGGTGGGAACGCCGGCTACAACGAGGAAGTACGTGCGTAGCGCATTGCGCAACGCCTCTTCGGGGTTTTCGTGGTGCTCGCCAAGAGCCTCAAGGACTGCGTTGGCTTCGCGTCGGGTGACGGCTGCCGCCAGGGAGTCCTTGCCGGGAAAGTAGTGGTAGAGCAGGGCGCGGGTAATGCCTGCATCGCGGGCGATAGCGCTCATGGAGGCACCGAGCACGCCGCGGCGAGCGAAATGTTCTGCAGCGATTTTCAGAATTTGCTCTTCGCGTTCGTGCGGCTCCATACGCAGGGCACCGGTGCGAGGCTCCGCATTCTTTTGTGAATGTTCCATAACCTCTCCTATCGCATTTTCCGGTGCTTTGGAATTGTCCGATTGCACCGCTGTATTTGGGGGTGTTCCTTTAACCTCTGCATCCTTGCGCTGTTTCTGTCCCATTTCGACCCCTTCGTTCGAAATATCGAACTTCTGTGTCTTAATCGTACCGCTTTAAGGCTACTTTCAGCCTTTATTAAGGCGTTTATGACGTAGGGTGCCCAGGTTAGCATGTCTTTAATTGCTTTACATCTTTTATACTTAGAAAAACCAAAGGGGCTAAATTGAGGGTTATTGATTTATGATTTGACAGCATTTTCGAAAATACCGCACTTAAACGCTGTTTTTTGTAAAATTAATGCACTTTTTTTAAATTAAATGTCTAATAATTTCAAAAATTTGTGAAGTTTTCGTTTTCTGTTCCACGTATTCACACAAACATTCATGAGTGTCAGACAAAACTGTCTTCTGCAACCCACACCAAGCCCACGGCAATATTTCTAGCCGCCTCATCCGGCAGGCGGTCCGGCTCAGCTTACCTCGATCCTAACCCCGCTCAGGTGATAGGGTTCAGGCGGTAGAGTAGAGCCATGCCCGCACAGAACACCGCACGCCCACAACCCACCTCACAGTCCAGCTCTCAGCCCAAAACACAGCAGGGAATACAGCCCGCCTATCAGGCAAAGCCTGCACGCCGCACGCATCGCCGTCTGCTGACCCCTCCGCTGGCTCAGAAGAACGGCATCGACCCGATTCAGCTGATCCTGCCGCTCGTGGAGGAGCTCCCCGCCGAGCTCGCCCCGAGCAACACTGCACCGAACAACACCGCACCGAACAATACGGCTCCGGCGACCATTGCGGATTACCTGATTGCGCGCTTCTACCCGAACGACCCGCAGGTTATTCACGCCCGCTTTAATACAGGTGAGGTGCGCCTGGACGACGGCACGATTCTGACCGGCGATAGCCCGTATATGCCGGGCGAGCGCATCTGGTACTTCCGCGAGCTTGCCGACGAGCCGCAGCTACCCTCCGACATGCCGGTGCTCTACGAGGATGAGCACGTGCTGGCGATTGATAAGCCGCATTTTCTGCCGACCACCCCGCGCGGTTCCTATATTGCGCAGACCGCGCTGACCAAGCTGCGGGTGCGCGAGCAGAACCCGTTGCTGATTCCGATTCACCGCCTGGATCGCCCAACCGCGGGCGTGCTGCTTTTTGCTAAGACGGTGGATGCGCGTCGCCCCTTCCAGATGATGTTTCAGCACCGTCAGGTGTCGAAGACCTACCGCGCCGTGGCGCCGGTTCCCGCCGATGCTGCCGCCGCCGAGCAGGCGTTGAGTGCGGAGGGCCTGCAGGTGCGTTCGCATATTCAGAAGATTCGTGATCAGCTGCAGGTTCAGCAGCTTTCTGAGCAAGAGTGCGCGGCGCAGGGTGTGGAGCCGAATACGCTGACGACCGTGAAGATTCTGCGGACTTTCACTCCGAGTGCGCAGGCGGTTGAGGGGTGGCGCGCGGAACCGAATAGAGAATGGGCGCTCTATGATTTGGCGCCTCACACCGGCAAAACGCACCAGCTGCGGGCGCATCTGAATATGCTCAGCTCCCCCATTCTGGGCGATGTGCTCTACCCGCAGGTGCTACCCGACGCGCCAGACCGCCCGGAGTACCCGCTGCAGTTGCTGGCGTACAGTCTGCATTTTGAGCATCCCATCACCGGCGAGCGAGTGGATCTGTACAGCGGGCGTTCGCTGACTGCCGCCTCCTAACCGGTTTTTGAGTGGCGTTCACTCCGTTCCCTGCGGTGCATGTTCTCGGCGGGCTCTTGAAAAGGAATCACACCCGAGAGCCCGCCCACAGTATTCGGGCGTTCAGAGGGCAAAAAGTGGGATAATTTCAGACGTAATACTTCACCGCAACTACAGAGGGTCCATGAATTCCCAGCCGTCTTCCCACAACGCGCAGTCTCTGGAGTCGATTAGCGAGTACGCCGAGCGCACCTCCTCGCATGCCGCTGCCGCAGCCGCCAGCGTCACCGACACCTTCGTGCACCGTATTCTTGGCGTTCCCGGCGCCCTCATCGGTTCGGTGCAGGTGCCCGACCCGCGACCGCTGAGCCAGCGCCTGAACGCTTGGCACTACTGGTGGCAGGCGCACCTGCTGGATTGTGTGATTGATGCCGGTCAGCGTCACCTGCGCGAGGGCGATATTACTGCCGCCCAGGAGGAGCTACACCGTGCCCGCGCGCTGTTGCGCGGCATTAACGTGCGTAATTACGGCCGCTTCGCGAACGACTACTTTGACGATATGGCGTGGCTGACCCTCGCGGTGGGCCGCATGAACTCCTTCTGCATTGAGCTGACCGGCGCGAATGATGTTGCCGCCCAGGATGCTGGCGCGGCCCTCTTTGAGCAGTTGGCGAAGGGTTTCTCCCCGGTGGGTGGCATGAGTTGGCGCAAGTCCAAGCGTGATTTTGTGAATGCTGCGGCGACCGCGCCGACTGCTCTGGCGTATGTGCGGGCGGGCGACCCGAAGACTGCCGCCGCGCTCATGGATTGGATGAACGAAACCCTCTGGGATGCAGAACGTTCACTCTATATTGACGGCGTGAACGTGCGCGGCGACGAGTACGAGTACGAGCGCGGCGAATTCACCTACAACCAGGGAACCGCCCTGGGCGCCCTGCTGAGCCTCGCCGCATCCGGTGTGCCCTGCGAGGTGGACCCCGCTGAACGCGCCGAGCGCCTCATCGTCGGCATCGTCAAGCACATGACCGAAGAGGTGGAGTTCCTCTCCGGTGCTCGCCGCCGCATCCTCATCTCTCACGGCGACGGCGACGGCGGCCTGTTCACCGGCATTCTCGTGCGCTACCTGGGCATGGCGGCATCCTCGCCGCTGCTCAGTGATGAGGCGCGAGCGCTCGCCTCGACCCTGGTGTACTCGACCGCACGCGCCCTGTGGGAGGGCCGCCGCGAGTTCGACCCCGACCTACCGATGAATGAGTACGGCATTGACCCGAATGAGATTCGCGGTAAGGCGCTCGTGCAGTTCTCCCCGCGGTTCACTGAGCCGATGAGCAAGGTTGTGAAGCCCGGCGCGCCGGTGGAGCTGTCCGCTCAGGTGCAGGCGTGGACTATTTTTGAGACGGCGGCGCGTCTGGCGCATGCGCGGTACCTTGCCTCCCACGGCTTCTAAAGCACGGCTTTTATATTCCCAGCCCTAATCTTCTCCGTTCAGTGCAGAAGGTTAGGGCTGGGTTCATTGCGGGGGTGTGCGCACAGGCGTACGGTGAATTTTATGCTTGCTTCAGAATCACAACAGGTCACTGCCAGCCCGAACGCTAACACCATTTTCATGGTGTGGAAGTTCAAGGAAGACATTGCTCACGATGCACTCATCGAGGCTTTCCAGAACCTCTGCGGGCTCGTCATTAACCTCAACCACACCGCCGCAAACCGCTACTCGCCCGAGAACGCCAGCATTGTTCTGGGTATCAGTCACAGCGCGTGGCTGACCCTGGATCTGCCCAAGCCGCTGCCGCAGGAACTCGTGGAGTTCGAGGAGATTAGGGGCCATAAGCACACCGCGGTGTCCACTCCCGGCGATTTGCACTTCCACATCCGCGCGACCCAGCCGTCCATCGCCTACGATATGGCGTCCACTATTACCGCGGCTCTGCGCGATATTGCCGAGGTGCTGGATGAGGTGCACGGCTTCCGTTACTGGGACGGCCGCTCCATTATCGGTTTTGTGGACGGCACCGAGAACCCGCAGACTCCCGCGGCGCGCGAATACTTCGGCCTCATCGGTGACAATGACCCCATGTACAAGGGCGGCAGCTACCAGTTCGTGCAGAAGTACATCCACGATATGACCGCGTGGAACGCCCTGCCCGTTGCCGAGCAGGAGAAAGTCATCGGCCGTTCCAAGCACGACGACATTGAGATGGACGAGGACGAAAAGCCCGCCAACTCGCACTCCGCCATCGCCAATATCGGTGACGACTTCAAGGTTATTCGCGACAATATGCCCTTCGGCACCGTGGGTAACAACGAGCTGGGCACCTATTTCATCTGCTACGCCAGCACCTTCTCGACCGTCCGGAAGATGCTGAAGAACATGTTCATGGGAGTGGATGGCGCCAACTACGACCGCCTGCTGGATTTCAGCACCGCGGTGACCGGCACCCTCTTCTTCGTGCCGACCGTGGATATGCTCGGCGACTTCGCAGGCTAAGATCAGCTGCCCTCAGCTGAATTCTCGTGAACCCCGCCTCTGGCAAGAGAGGCGGGGTTTTCCGGTAGGCTAGGGTGTAGACATTCAGACGGAAAGCAAACAATCGAGAGAAGAATGAGCGTTCTAGATAATTCTTTCCCCACCGAGGACTTTGGCTTCACCATCACCAGCCGCCTGGCGGACACCGCCTCCCCCAGCGCTGAACGTGTAGAAGCCAACGGCGGACAGTTCCGCGGACGCGCCGGTGTCATCACCACCCCGCACGGACAGATCCAGACCCCCGCCTTCACCCCCGTGGGCACCAAGGCAACCGTCAAGGCGGTCCTACCCGAATCCATGAAGGAGCTCGGCGCTCAGGCTCTGCTCTCCAACGCCTATCACCTGTACCTGCAGCCCGGCCCCGAAATCCTCGACGCGGCAGGCGGCCTGGGTGCGTTCATGAACTGGGACGGCCCCACCTTCACCGACTCCGGCGGATTCCAGGTGATGAGCCTGGGTTCGGGCTTCAAGAAGGTGATCGATATGGGTACCGTCGCGGATGCTAAGGGCGCCGACGGCCGCCCCCTCGGCGACGACGACGTGGCAAAGGGCAAGGAACGCCTCGCCCACATTGACGACGACGGCGTGAACTTCAAGTCGCATATTGACGGCTCGATTCACCGCTTCACTCCCGAGGTGTCCATGCAGGTTCAGCACCAGATTGGTGCCGACGTCATGTTCGCCTTCGACGAGCTGACCACCCTCTACAACTCCCGCGGCTACCAGGAGGAGGCGCTCGAACGCACCCGCCTGTGGGCGCTGCGCTGCATCGCTGAGCACCAGCGCCTGACCACTGAGCGCGTGGGCAAGCCCTACCAGGCACTGTTCGGCGTCATTCAGGGTGCCCAGTACGAGGACCTGCGCCGCAAGGCATGCCAGGACCTCGGCTCCATGCCCTTCGACGGCTTCGGCATCGGCGGTGCACTCGAGAAGGAAAACCTCGGCACTATCGTGCGCTGGTGCGCCGAAGAGCTGCCCGAATCCAAGCCCCGCCACCTGCTCGGCATCTCCGAACCCGACGACATCTTCGTCGGCATCGAGAACGGTGTAGACACCTTCGACTGCGTCTCCCCCACCCGCGTGGCACGCAACGCCGCCGTCTACTCCCCCACCGGCCGCTACAACATCACCAACGCGCGCTTCAAGGCGGACTTCTCGCCCATCTACGAGGGCTGCGACTGCTACACCTGCACCCACTACACCCGCGCCTACCTGCGTCACCTCTTCAAGGCGGACGAGCGTCTGGCGGCGACCCTCGCCTCCATCCACAATGAGCGTTTCATCGTGCGCATGGTGGACGACGCCCGCGAAGCCATCAAGGACGGCACCTACTTCGAGTACCGTGACGAGTTCCTCGGCAACTACTACTCCGGCAAGAAGCCCTAAACCCGCTCTTCCACCCGTTTAAGGAGAACCCTATGAGCATCACTCATGTTCCCGATGAGGAGCTTCTCGTCTTCGACCACGAGATTGCAGCCCCGGTCGAGGACGTCTTCGGCGCCTACCTGGACCCCGAACTGCTGGTCCGCTGGTACGGCCCCGCCGGCTGGCACGTGCGCCCCACCGACGTTGTCGTGGAGCCCGTCGTCGGCGGCATGCAGCGCCTGTCCATGATCAACGAGGTTGACCCCTCGGTGTCCTGCATTCTGCAGAGCCGCTTTTTGAGCATTGAACCGTTCAAGGAGCTCGAATACGCCGAGCAGCTGCCCGACCACCTGGGCAACCCCGGTAGCGTGCTGGTGTACCAGCGTCACCGTTTCTTCCCCGAAACCGTGATTACCGCCGACGGCGTGGGTTCCGGTACCCGCATCGTCATTGAGATTGGCCCCATGCCCGCCTCGGTTCACGAGGAGGTGCGCACCACCTGGCGTTCGACCTTCGCCCGCCTGGATGACGTACTCGCCGCCCGCGCACGTGGGGAGCTCTAAAACCTGCCGCGCCAGCTGCCTGAGATAGCTTCAAGACAAAAAGCGCCGCGTTGACGAATCATTCGTCAACGCGGCGCTTGTGTTTAACACCCGTGCCTTGCCGGGTGCACCTTCTGGGGTGTGCCCTGCCGGATGTGAATCGTAAACTAGTTGGTCAGCTTCACGGTAATGACGGTGCTACCACCATCCAGGGACACGCACTCGGGGGTCGCACGATCCGCGCCGTCGCCCGGCTTCCAGTAGCAGCGCGCCGACATGACGGTACGCTCACCATTCGCCTTATCGGTCACCTCGGCGGGGTTCTGCACCACAAACTGGCGGATCAGCTCACGCGCAAACAGGCAATCCACCGCACCCGAGGCCACCTGAACCGTAGCGTTGTGCTTCAGGTAGCCGGTAGCGTCCATGCTGCCGCAGCTACCGCCCGCAGACTGAACATCCGAGTTGGACAGGCTTGCGGTGCTCGACGCCTTCGCCACTGCACTCGCCGAAGTATTCGCCTTAGCCGATGCGGAAGGGCTCGACGCCGCGCTCGCCTGCGCGGTTGCCGTGGGGCTTGCGGTGGTGATGGTTCCGGGGCTCACGGTAGCCACCGCGGTGGGGGTGTGCACGGTACCGGCAGTCGGGGTGCTTTCAGTGACCGTTGCGGTGCGGGTGGGGCTGGCGGTTGCCTTCGCGCTCGTAGCGCTGGGGCTAGGGGTTGCGGTGGCGCTCGGGGAGGCGGTAGTGGCGCCTCCGGAGCATGCCGACAGCGCCAGCAGCAGCGTGGCACCGAGTGCTACGGGGCTGTAGCGCTTAGCGGTGCGGAGGGTAGTAGAACGAGCCTGGATAGAAGTCTGGTGCTTCTGTGCCGGATGCATGGTGACCTTTCTGCGTCATCGGTTCGGGTTCCTATCAGCATTCTAAAGACGCTACCTGTGAGCTAGCTATACGGCATCTTAGGAACCCGCAGGGTGGACCCTCTGGGCATAACGGAAAAGGGCACAGCGGAAAGAACGCAATAAGGAGGGGTGCCCCGGCATTACGGAAGCCCCTCCTTAGCTCTTCACAACTCATTGACAGCTCACTGACAACTCATTGCCTCTGGCACGGGCGCTTAGCCTTCCTGCCTGCCACGCACCAGAATAGTGTGGCCGTTTCCGTCATGGCAGCTAATCGAGCCAGTCTCAATCTCACCGAAGCAGGTCAGCTGATTACCATCGGCAGCGGGCACAGTCACCACATCCCAGGTGTGCATCATCTTCGTGTTTGCGGTGGTGGTCTCCCCGTGCAGAACCGAGGACTCATTCACGGTATTCACCTCGCTGGCGCCGGTCAGGAAGTTCATGCGAGTCACCTCCACCGGACCGGCAAAAGTACGACCGACCGCACCGTTACCGTCACCGGTCTGCTCACCGGTGCGGCGCTCGCACACCAGGGTTCCATCCGCGGGGTTCAGCTCGCAGAGGGTGCGCTCGTCATCGCTCTTGAAACGGTAGTAGCCGGCACCGGAATCGTAGTAGGAGGGCTCCATGAGGAAGGGAATCGGGGGAGCATCCGGGTTTTCCAGACGAGCCACAAAGGCGACATCCTCACCGATGGTACATTCGGGGGCGCCGCGATCCTCGCGACGGTTCTCAGCCATCGCGTACTGCGGGTTCCAGTAGCAGGTGGCGTCCTGAACCTTCGCAACCTGGTGCTCGGTCAGGTTGTCGTCGGCACGCGGGGTGGTGATGTACTCGGTCAGCACGTCCAGGGCGTGGGCGCAGTCCACGGTACCGCGCAGCACCATGATTTCCGCACCAGTCTTCAGGTAGCCCTTGCGGCCAATGTGTCCGCAGCGCTCGCCGGCGGAGGCGCGTTCAGCCTCCACCTTTTCGGGCGCACGGGGCGTCGCAGCGACAGTGGGGTTTGCGACCGTTGCGGAGGTTGCCTTCGCCTCAGCGGGTGCGGAGGACTCGGACGCCTTCGCCTCGGCGCTCTCTGCGGGGGCTGACACCCGAGTCTCGGTGACGGTCGGCTCGGTCTTCTTCGTCGGTGACGGGGACGCGGTGGAGGAAGGGAGCGGGTACTGCGAGTGGTTAGCCGTGTTGGAGGGGCTGGGGCTCGACGAAGAGTTTTCGCTCTGAGAACCGCCAAAGCAGCCGGTCAGGGCGAGGAGCAGGGCGGCGGCGCATCCGGTGGCGCGCATCGTGCGGCGACCCCGGCTGGCGGAGTCTGCCTGAGTGTGGTGGAACGACATTGTTATCTCTCCCGGGAATGAACCTTTTGCACCCTTTGCAGAAGGTATTTAAAGCATACGCTTGACCCCGTTCAAGACCGGTTTATTACAGCGGAGCGCCGGTATCTACCCCTATTTCTGCGGCAGGTAGGAGCTCAACAGCTCACGCTGCTCGGGGCTCAGACGGGTCAAACGACCCACAACCGAATCCCAGAACGCCAGCACGGTAAAGGCACGCACGCACTCGCGGCCGTCCACCGGGGAGAGAATCGAGTAGCCAATACGCACGGATGCGGCGCTGACCTTCTCCACGCTCAGGCGCACTGGCACGGGCTCACCAGTGTAGGGCAGCTGAGCCAGGTAGCGGATGCCGTGCTCGGCAATGAGTGCCTGCACACCCTCGGCAACCAGGTCGAAAAGCGGAATCGGAGGCTGCGGTGCCACGGTGGGCTTCTGCCCGGAGGAGGGCGGTGGGCCGAAGAGCGCCACGCGGGCTTCTTCCATGACCGAGAGGATGGCAACGTTGTTGACGTGCCCGTAGGCGTCCATATCGCCCCAGCGTGCGGGTACGTGCACCAGCAGTTCGTCGGTGGTACCGGCCTCAGGGGCGGGGGTGTTTTCGCGGTTCTTTTCGTGGCTTTGCATGGTTTTAACTCTACTCCCCCGCCGCTTTGAGGGGGCTATTCGTACGAATCCGCAAGGTACAGCAAATGAATCAGCTGATGATGATTCGGGGGCTAGAAATATATTTGGTAGTTAAAGCGATGAGGCTCGAAAGCTACGATGCTTTCGAGCCTCATCCAACACACAGACATTTGAACGCATACAAGATCAT
Organism: Rothia sp. HMSC075F09; assembly: GCF_001810515.1. NCBI lineage: Bacteria > Bacillati > Actinomycetota > Actinomycetes > Micrococcales > Micrococcaceae > Rothia > Rothia sp. HMSC075F09. The sequence goes on along the minus strand of NZ_KV801767.1, from coordinate 6,671 downwards.
ACGGTTCACTGTCTATGATAGACCCCACTCTGAGGGCCAACTGCATTTTTACGGTTTTATTACGAGGAATTCCAGAAATTTTCCGTATTTTTCGTTTATTACTGTGTTGGAGTCTCTGCAGGCCCCAGCACCGGCTCTCCCGGCAGCTACAGAACCTTAACGGCCCAGCTTAGCCGCAGTCTCCAGGGCATGATCAGCGTCGTACTTCATGGCGTCATACTCGGCAGTTGCCTGCTGAGCCTCAACAAAGGTCTGCTCATCAATCATGTGAGTGTGGCGGATACGAGCAAAGTACAGCAGGCTCAGAACCACAAAGTAGCCCACGCCCACAATTGCCGGAACCATAGAACCGCGCACCATGAAGAGCGCAACCCACACCGCGAAGAGCAGCAAAACGCCAACCGCCGCGGTGAACTGGCCACCCCACAGGCGGAAACCATTGGCAGCAGGCTCAACACGCTTGTACACGATGTAGGCGAACAGAATCAGAACCCACACGGTCAGCGCGCACACCATGATCACAAAAATCATGGAGAGGAACGCTTCCTTCGGGCTGTACAGCGCCAGCAGAATAGCAATAACCATGCCGCTGGTCGACGCCCACACGGCGCGAGCCGGAACGCCAGCACGGTTCACCTGAGCCAGCTGGCGAGGCGCCATGCCGTCAGCCGCCAGGGAGTGTAGCAGACGCGCACCCGCGTACAGGTTTGCGTTCGCGCTCGACAGTGCCGCAATCAGCACCACAAAGTTCACGAAGTGCGCCACGCCCTGAATGCCGAGCTGTTCAAAGACCAGAACGAACGGGGAAGCATCCACCGCATCGCCTATGCCCGAGGCCGAACGCCACGGAATGATAGCAACAACAATCAGCACCGCCAGCACGTAGAAGGTCGCCAGGCGAATCATCATCGCCTTCGCCGAGGAACGCACCGAACGAGAGGGATCCTTCGCCTCCGCAGCAGAGATCGAGATCATCTCAATACCGCCGAAGGAGAACATCACAACAGCCAGCGACAGCCACACCGACTGGGGGCCGTTAGGCATGAAACCGCCGTCGTTGAAGAGGTTCGCGGTACCCACCGCAGCGTGACCGGGCAGACCGAAGAAAACCAGGCACAGGCCCACCAGCAGGAAGGCAACAATCGAAATGACCTTAATCGAAGACAGGAAGAACTCCAACATGCCGAAAGACTTCACGCTGGTCAGGTTCAGCACAATCAGCGCCACACCAAACGCGGCAATACCCGCCCACAGCGGAAGCTGCGGCCACCAATAATTCAAGTACATCGCAACCGACACCAGCTCAACACCGGCAATCAGCACAGTCGCCGTCCAGTAGGCGATGCGAGTCAAAAAGCCCGCGAAGGGGCCCAGGTAGCGGGTAGCAATAGTACCGAAACCGCCGCGGACAGGGTAGCGAACCGCCATTTCACCGGTTGCCGCGCCAATCACCGAAGCGAGCGCAGAACCAATAGCGTAGGTGAGAATGACCGCGGGACCAGCCATCGCAATGGCGGTGCCCGAACCCAAGAAGAGGCCCGTACCGAGCGCGGAACCCATCACGATCATGGTCATCTGTCCGTGGGACAGAGAACGCTTCAGGGTGCGCGATCCGGCGGTCCCCGCTGCAGCGTGGCTGCGGGTATCGTCGTTGTGGGACACGAAGGTGCCTTCCGTCAGTACGCCTTAGGGGCGTGATGTGCAATGTGTGCTCGCACCCGGCTTCTGCGGCTTCTAGCCTCGTTGACGGGTACGAATAGTTAACTATTCTACGGGCACACTCACACCGCTCAGAACAGCGCCGTCTAGGGTACAAAAGCGAAAAGGCACCGAACGGGGGTGCTCCCCCATCCGGTGCCTTTTATGTTTTAGCCTCGCGAGGCTTTCACGCTATTTAGCGCTGTGCCGCGCTGGTGTTCTCGTCGGCGTGCATAGCGTCCAGGTCGGGGCGCTCATAACCGCCCTGAACCTTCGACGAGATGGCGTAGCCAATAGAAATCAGCACGAAGAAGACGATGCCGACCATGATGGATTCCTGAACACCCGAGCCGGGCAGCATGAACATTGCCGCCAGGGTCGCCAGAACACCCGCCAGAGCCAGACCTGCGGTGACGCGGCCACCCAGCACGGTGAAGGAGGAGGCGTCCTTCTGGTCCTTCTTGTACGCCTGGTAGGTCAGCAGAATCATGATCCACACGATCAGGATGCACAGGGTCACCAGCGCCATGAGCAAGGCAAAGATGTCGCCAATCTTGGCAACAGCCATCACGGTTGCCACGACAACGCCGGTGAAGGAGATAAGCAGAGCCACGACCGGCACGCCACGCGAGGAGGTGCGGGCAGCCACTGCGGGAGCCATGCGGTCAGAGCCCAGGGCGTGCAGCAGGCGGGTTGCCGCGTACAGGGAGGCGTTAGCGCCAGAGAGCGCAGCAACGAGCACCACGAAGTTCATGATGTCCGCCGCGAAGGGGATACCCAGTTCAGAGAAGACGAGCACGAACGGCGACTCGGTCAGCTCCGAGTTCTGCGCGGCAGTCTGCCAGGGCACCAGGCACAGAATAATTGCCATGGACACCACGTAGAAGGTGGACAGGCGCCAAATCATTGCCTTCACGCTGGTTGCCACCGAGCGTGCCGGGTCCTTCGCCTCCGCTGCGGAGAGAGAAATCATTTCCACACCGCCGAAGGAGAACATGACAACAGCCATCGAAATCCAGATGGATGCCGGGCCGTTGGGCAGGAAGCCACCGTCGTTCACGAGGTTTGCGGTACCCGCCGCGGCATGACCGGGCAGGCCCACGAACACCAGCAGTACACCAATCACCATGAACACGATGACGGCAGAAACCTTAATCGAAGAGAGCAGGAACTCCAGAGCGCCGAAGGACTTCACGCTCACCAGATTCAGCACCAGAATAATCGCACCGAAGAGAGCGACGAACACAGCCAGGGGAACGTCCGGGAACCAGTACGCCATGTAGTGGCCAACCGCCACCAGCTCAGCACCAGCCAGCGGCACGGTGCACGCCCAATACGCCCAGCGAGTCAGATAGCCGCTAAAGGGGTTCAGGTATCGGCTCGCAATGGTGCCGAAACCGCCCTGGACGGGATGACGCACGGACATTTCGCCCGCGCACGCAGCAATGGTTGCCGCAATCATCGAACCAATAGCGTAAGAGAGGATTGCGCCAGGGCCCGCAATTTTAATGGCGGAGGAGGAACCCAGGAACAGGCCCGTACCCAGCGCCAAGCCCATCGCAATCATGGTCAACTGGCCGTGGGAGAGGGAACGATTCAACGAGTCGTTCTTCTCCGACTGCTCGGGGATATTCCCCTGCAGTTTAGACATAACGTATCTCTTTCTTAGACATGCTGTGTATTGAATAAAGCTGAAATGGCAATGCCGCCCAGGCGTTAGGCCGGGCGGCTCTGCACATCAGCTGTAAGGAGGTTAGTTTACGCCACGTACTCGAGTTCGTGACGCTTGAACCAACCAATAATCGGGTAGCTAATCGGCATGAGGAGCACCTCGACCAGGCACTTGTAGATATAGCCGATCAGTACGTAGTTAATGAATGCCTCCACGGTGTCGATGCCGAGCACCGGTGCCGCGATGGAGCAGAAGATGAGGGTGTCGAGCAGCTCACCAACCAGGGTGGAGACAATCATGCGCAGCCACAGGAAACGGCCCTTGCTTGCCTTCTTCATTGCCACCATGACCCAGGCATTCAGGGTCTGGCCGAAGAGGTAACCGAGCAGGGAGCCCGCAAAAATCTGCCAGACCGGGCCCAGTACGCTAGCGAATGCCTCCTGGCCGGTGTAGAAGCTCGCAGCGGGCAGGTGCACGATCAGCAAGAAGCACAGGGCAGCAAAAGCAGCCGAGCCGAAGGAGGCTACAATCGCGCGGCGGGCACGCTTGAAGCCGTACACCTCTGAAAGAAGGTCGCCAATCACGTAGGCGAGCGGGAAAAGGAAGAAACCACCATCGGTGACAATGGTCGAGCCAATCAGGGGCAGTTCGAAGGGCAGCGGACCGAACTCCACACCCTTGGTTGCACCAATATTCGAGATGATTAGGATGACGCAGGATGCGCCCAGCAGCAGATCAAAGTAGCCGCGGCGACCAGCCCAGGGCACCGTAACGGTGCTCGTCTGAGCCTTAGATTCGCTAACGGGTTTAGCCATTACTTTCCCCAAGTCTTTCTTCATGCGATGTGTTTCTTCACGTAAGGTACGAGCCCTCACGCGTGGTGGTGAGCCTGCAATGCAGGGCAGGGTTCACCGGCTCGTCTGCCACCCGAGCTTATCTAATAGTACCTATATGCCGTGGCGGCGGCAGGTTTACGGACTTCGTTCAAGAGTGTGGACGCTCATGACCACCCCGCCAGCCTTCCTGACCGCACATTTACAATAAATGTATGAAGAATCTGGGCCACGGAATTCACCGCACTGAGCAGGTGGTATCCCTGCTGGGGGCGGGGCGTGCGCTACGCGCCTCGCTTCGGCGGTCGGTACGGGGTTCTTCACAGCAGGTGCGTAGGCGGCGGCACCGTAACCAGCGGCGGCTGAGCGCGCATATTCCGCGTCTGCATCCGCTGTTCACCTATGCGGCGCAGGCTGTGCGCACCGGTCTTTCCCTGCTGGAGCCGATGTTTCTGGCTTCGTCTGAGTTGCTCGGTTACCGATCGTTTACGCATCGCGGGCGTAATATCTACTATCGGGTCGATAACCTGTATCTTCTGACCGATTCTGAGTCTGCGCCCGGTGTGCTGTTCTATTTTGATGGTGACCACCTCTCGCGTGCCGGTAGCCGCCTGTTGCGCCGCGACTCCCCGTTGCGTGCCGAGTTGGCGCAGGTGGCGGCTGAGTTCAATATGCTGTCGGTGCCGGTGCTGTCGCCGGGTAGTATGCGGGAGCCGCGTCTGGCCGATGGTGATTCTTATGCGCCTCCGCTGACCTATAACTGGTGGGTTCGTGCCCGCTCGAACGGCAGGATGGTTCGCGCCCTCATTGAGGAAATTGCCCTGGCGTACGGGGTGGATACGAGCCGTATCTGGCTTGCGGGCTATTCGGGTGGCGCCGAGTTCCTCAGCTACGAGCTGCTGTCACACGATATTGAGTGGATTCGTGGAGGTGGCGCCACCTTTATCGGTGGCGGCGGTACTGACGGCGTGCCGGCTCGGGTGCGTGAGCGGGCTGCGCTGAATCCTTCTTCGCATGCGCATCTGTTGATGAGCTGGCATGTGGGTGTGCTGGATGGTCGTTCGCCGTCGGCTCGTCGGCGTATGGCGACGAGTTCTGAGGGGAGTTGGTCGGCGCGGATTGCGGTGCAGGAGGGTAGTGCGTTCTACGAGGGTTTGGGTGCGCGGACTTTGTTGCAGGTGACTCCGGGGCGTGGCCATACGGGGTATCCGATTGCGTCGTTGGTGGGTGCTGATTTGGCGGCTGCTACGCGTTTGGGCTTCTTGTAGTGCCGGTCGTTCTGTCATATTTGTGAAAATTCGCATGGATTGGGCAAATTTCTTGGTGACACATTCGATAAATTCGTCATTTGCTGACGATTTGGGGTAGAGTGTCACTATGCCTCGTATTTCTGCAGCAACCAACGCCGCCCAGCGCGAAAACACCAAGCGCGCCATCCTCAACTCCTTCGGCGAGATCCTCTACAACCGCGGCCTCTCCGGCCTGACCATGACCGACGTCGCCAAGAACGCCGGAATCGGCCGCACCGCGGTCTACAACTACTTCGCCGACATGGGCGAACTGCTGGTCGCCTACGCCCTGGACGAGACCGAACGCTTCCTCAACGAGCTGCGCGTCGGCCTGGAGGGCATCGAAAACCCGATTGACCAGCTCGCGGTCTACATTCGCTTGCAAATCAACGACCTGGCGCGCCGCCACCTGCCTCCGGGCCCTGCGATGCGCTCCATGCTCTCCCCCGAGTCCTACGCGAAGCTCGGCAAGCACGTTCACGAGCTGCAGATGGTGCTCGCGCATATTCTTTCTGCCGCCATTGCCGAGAACTACATTCCGAAGAACGACATTCGCGAACTGGCGATGCTCGTGCACGGCTCCCTCTCCTCAAGCGCCGGTCGCGCCGAGGACGCACCGGATGAGGAAACCCGTGAGCGCCAGATTCTGAATACTATCCGTTTTATTCAGATGGGCCTGGGCGCGCGTTTTGACGCCGAGGGCAACCCGGTTCGCCTGGATTCCGAGGAGTCCCTGCCGGAGCAATCCCCGGTGCAGGAGGCGGGCCTGAAGGTTGCGTCCTAAGCGTGGTATCTCTGCGTAGCGGAACGTAGCTCAGTTATACGTCACAAAAATGCCGCGGACCTGATGCTTCTTTGCATCGGTCCGCGGCATTTTCTGTATTCGGGTAGGCGTTTACGCGGTTAGGTTTTTACGCGAGTAGGTTTTTACGCGCCGGGCAGCAGCGCCGGGGAGATGGAGTCCAGGTCCAGTACGCGCGCATACATGACGGCGCGGCGGTGCAGGGCGTTACGCAGTGCGCGGTGCACGCCGTCTTCGAGGTAGAGTTCGCCTCCCCATTTGACGACGTGAGGGAAGAGGTCGCCGTAGAAGGTGGAGTCTTCGGCGAGTAGGGTCTCGAGGTTGAGGGTTTTTTGGGTGGTGATGAGGGTGTCGAGGCGTACCCGCTGCGGCGGGAT
>NZ_KV801766.1:0-1428 GCF_001810515.1 Rothia sp. HMSC075F09 | reverse complement strand
AGAAGAAGATTTTCACGCACAGTCAGTTCATAGCGTCCGTAGTCTTGACTCACCAAACCAACATTTGCCAACAAGTCATCAGGTGATATGTCCTGTACCGACTTATCTCCAATGAGGATGTCTCCTTTGGAAGGCTTAAGCATGCCCATGAGTGCATTTACTAGGGTTGTCTTTCCCGATCCATTGGGGCCGACAATACCAATCATCTGCCCGGGACCAAAAGTGAGATTGATGTTTTTAAGAGCGAAAGAATCAGCTTTTGGGTACTGGATAGCAAGATTCCTGATGGAAACGCTGGAGATTTCAGGGTAGGTATCGGCAATCGGATTTTTCTGCCCGGGCTGTGCGCTAGAAATAAACTTTCGATATACATCAATTGCGTTTGACCCCGCCGCCATCGAGCTAAGGTCGCTTCCCATCGAGCCAAGCGAGACTATAGCTGAGGTAATACCTATAACAGCTCCAGCAAGAACGCCGGGAGCCGGCACCGAGGCCGCTAGAAAAATAAGGGCTAAAGCTAGCAATGCAGCGCTTATAAAACCAACAATTGTATATATTCTGAGGATGTAACGAGCTAGGCCAATTTCCTCCTCACCGGATTTTTTCCGTTCTTGATTAGCGCGACGCGCAAAGAACGACCGAGCATTAAGAATTGCAAGCTCACGAGCAGTAGTTATTTGTGCAATCTGGTTAGTGCTATGCCATGCGTTGTAGCTATATGAATATATTTTTTCCATTGCCTCAGCATTTTTACTCGAATAGAGATGTGACATCAAGGCAACAGGAATCATACCTGCAAGCATGCAGAGTGAAGCATATACATTGATCTTTCCTACGGAATAACTAAGGGCTCCCGTCGAAAAAATGATGAATATCAGAGCACCCATAGTAGAAACTTGAGATCCTAGGCTCCCCCCTGTCACAGCTTCATGAGCTGCCCTTGATGAGCGAGCATAATCACCACTCGCGATTTCCTGAGAAGAACAAGTCGCCAGACGAGAAGATACATTCTGAATACCTGTACTTGACATTCGAGAATTTAGAATCATACGCAGAGAGTCTGATGCTTGTCCCAGGGCAATGTATCCTGCCAGCACAAAACTAACCCCCAGAGCTAGCGGAAGCACTTCATCCTGGCTCTGACCCAAATGCTCAACAAGTCTAGTGACAGCCTCCATCTGCAGAGCAGGGAATAGTGATAGGCACACAACAGACACTAGATAGGAAACGGTCCATACGGGGTGATTTTTGAAAGCATAAACCACGGACCAAACAGTATTAGCCATAATCTTACGCATCTTTATAGTCCCTTTCAGCGGAAGTTTTGCGCCCTGCAGAATCTTCAGAGATCTGATTTTTGAAAATTTCCATAAACTTTCCCTCTGCCTTCAGTAGCTCCCGGTAGGTTCCTTGCTCCACCACACACCC
>NZ_KV801765.1:0-438 GCF_001810515.1 Rothia sp. HMSC075F09 | reverse complement strand
AGGGTGTCGAGGCGTACCCGCTGCGGCGGGATTCCTCCCCAGTCGGCGTGGGTCATGCCGTGCTGGGGGTAGGGGCGACTATCGCCTACTTTTTTGAAAATCATGGTGGTGCTTTCTCAGGTATGGGGCGCCTCGGCGGCACGTGTAACCGTGGGGTTCTGAAGAAATAGTACCAAGGGGTATAAAAAATCCCCGGTCTTAGAATCTAAGACCGGGGATCGGTGGCGGAGGATGGAGGATTTGAACCTCCGAGGGTGTTAACCCAACACGCGTTCCAGGCGTGCGCCATAGGCCGCTAGGCGAATCCTCCAGCTATGTTTTCTACGCATTGCGTAGGCAACAAATAAAACCTTACTACGCTTTTGCTAAGCATGCAAGCCCTGAATGGGAAAAGTAACAGAAAGCACATTTATGGATGCTTGTGCCCCTGTTTTTGGG
>NZ_KV801764.1:0-1607 GCF_001810515.1 Rothia sp. HMSC075F09 | reverse complement strand
TTATATGCGTTCAGCTGTGCTACAATATAAGTATAGGGAAGAGGAGAGGAAAACCTCACACCCTACCGGCGGCACCACCCAATCCTGGACGGGCCGACTAACTCCAACGGAAGGAATAACGCAATGACCCGCAAGTACAGCCGCGTTGATGAGGCAATTTTCCGCGAAATTATCGAACCTATCGAGCACGGCGACGTGGAAGATGCACGGGCAGAGTTCGACATTGACGCAATCGCTGAGAAGGTTCTCGGTGATGTTGATGAAGGGTTCGCCTGCAAAGTCACCGTAGATGAGTTCTGGAAAATTGTAGAAGAGAACGCCCGCTAGGGCACCTCTTCACTTCCCCCTCTCGCATGGGCGAGAGGGGGAAGTCTAAACCTTTCGGATCAACAAGCACGCACACCGTGCAATCATTGCAGAGTGCTATCATTGCATTATGCAATGACTGCATCAGAAGGAGCAGAAAATCATGATTATCACCATTGGCAGCCACAAGGGCGGCACCGGGAAGTCCACCCTCGCGGTCAATCTCGCCGCAATCTATCAGCGCGCCGGGCACCGCGTAATCGTCATTGAAGCCGACCCGTCCGTTTTCACGTCCTCTATGTGGTCCGCCCGCCGCGAAGCACACGAAGACTTGGCACCGGTCACCGTCCTACGGAAGACCGACAGGCTGAATGTTACGCTTGCAGACCTGGAGAAGGTCTATGACCTTGTGCTGGTGGACACGGCAGGTAAAGACTCTGTGGAATTGCGTACCGCAGCCCTTGTCTCTGACGTGCTGGTCATTCCGACCAACGCGGATACGCCCGACTTGGACAGCACGAAAGAATTTCTCGCCCGCATGGACGAAGCACGCATCATCAACGCCGCGCTAAAAATGCTGGTGGTCATCACTCGCGCGTCCACTCACCCCAGAAGTAAGCACCGCGAGGTAGCTATTGCCGCGCTGGAGGATAGCCCGGAAGAGTTCGCCCTGGCGGACGCGGTGATTTTCAATCGCCGCATTTACCCCGACGCTCTGGAAGAAGGGCGGGGCGTGGTGGAGCAGCGCGCCCGCACTGAGCAGGCCAGCGAGGAAATGCAAGCATTGGCTCAGGAAATTCTCGACTACGCGGGCGCGTAAGACCCGATCCCGACGACTTTTAGGAGGTGCCCATCATGGCACAGGCAATCAACGCGAAGGCACAGCAGAAGCGAGGCGGCACCCGTCGCGCAGGTTCTCGCCGCGCTGAGGACTTTGTGGCCAAGAGCGAGCGGCACGATATCGACGCGGCGGCACAGACCCGCGCAATGGATACGACAGCGCGAGCAATCGCCCGAGCAGAGGGCATTGTGTTCACCATTTACACCCTTCGCGGCACTGAACAGCAGAAGGAGCTAGTCAGGTATGCCGCAAAGCGGGAGAAAAAGAGTATGCAGCAAATTTACGAAGAAATCTTCGATATTCTGGAGGAGCGTTACGGTGCAGAGGTGCCGCTGGACTTCTGACCTTACCCGTGGTACAGTGTTCTTAACTGATTTGCTGGTTCCCCCCTTGTGCATGATGCGAGGGGGGAACTTTTTTATGCCCTCGCGCACCTGGCGCGCTGAAATTCTCTCGAAAT
>NZ_KV801763.1:41805-49532 GCF_001810515.1 Rothia sp. HMSC075F09 | reverse complement strand
TGAGCAAGTAGCTGACCAGAAGATACCGGATGAGCTTCCTGGGAGGAGTTCTGCTGGATGCTCGTCTCCTGTTCCTTACGTTGGGGTCCCATGGTTATACCTCCTTTTCAGGGATGAAGTGAATATCCCATCCGGGATCGAGGAAACGCGAGCGCAAGGTCCCGTGGATTGCTCCGTCGCGAAGGAGTCCGCGCGTGTCGAATTCGGCGATGGGCTGTAGCTGCCCGGTATCTTTCCGGAAAACTTTTGCTTCGGGAAGGATGTCGAATTTGACGTTCCAGTCGAAGATTTTTTGTTCTTCATTATGGATGCGCGGCTGCGCCTCAAGGATGTGCATGGTCAAGATTTGTTGATTGGGGGTGATGACCCAGCCTTTCCCTTCTTCAAAAAGGTCTTGAATGGCGGGGAAGAATAGTTCTTCGGTGGTCATTGCGTATTCGAGGCGGCGCGAATCGGATGCCAAAAGCATATAGTTTTGGCATTGATAATAGTAGCTATTATAGAATTTCAAATCAGCGGACGTTAGAAATTTAGTAAACGTATAGCTGTAATCTGGCGGCGGCGCAGAATATGCAGGGTGCTGCTGGTCTGCTGGGGTATAAATTCCAATCATGTCAGTATCGACAAGATGGTATGCTCCCCTATAGTCCTCTTGGTTGAAGAATTTTTTAGTCCACTCCGGGTCGACAGTCATTTCTTCTCCTTTCTAACGTCGAAGGCTTTCTCTCAATGCACGACCGTAAGGGCTACTCTTTGAGGTATTCCTACCGGTATACATACCGGTTCCTTCTTCTACACCTTGGGTTTCTTGTTGTGCGCCGTATGCCTGTGCATCGATATCGACACCTTCATCATCACCGTAGCCGCTACCAACGTACCGCTGGGTAGCATCGACGTAAATATTCATACCGTGAGAATCCATGCCTCCACTAGCTTTATCGCTCTCAACGACATGTACACGATTAGCAGGCTCACCGTATTGCTTTCCAGGTGTTAGACCAGGAACCACGTCATTCTCATTCACAACAGCCACGTAGTTAAAGTGATGGTCAAGGTCATCTCGTTGTCCCTCAAGATTACTGGTCGGCGCACCATAAGTTACAACATTAGACACCTTATATTTACTATTAAACTCCTTATTATTAGCAAGCGAATACGCTACGGCCCCACCCTGAGAGTGGCCAACCATCACGACTCGGTCTACACCTTGCAAACGAGCTCGATCCATTGCTGCCTCAACCATACGGTGATAGGGCGACAAATCATCAACGGATTTATCAGAGGTGTTACCAGCCAGACCAAGATTATTTCCGATGGACCCAAGCTCACCATCTTTCATCGAAAAATCAAAATCAGTGCCGGGAATATATACGTATGCCACCTTCTCTTTTGATCCATCTGATTTTTTCCCCTCATATACATCAATCTGAATGGAGGAATAACCAGCATTTCCTTGAGATTTCTCCATATCTTTAACATGCTGATTGTCATTAACTGAATTCATGCGTTGCGCCACTTCGTTAATCTTTCGCGGAGGCACGGGAGGAATATCCCCACTATATCCATGCTGTCGTTGAACATTTAGGTCCTCAATTTTTGGCTTAACATTATCCATATACTCTTCATATTCAAACGGTGAATATGAAGTATAGTAACTTGCGGCCAAGATAAGCATGAATGGAGAATTTTTTAACTCATTAACAAAAATAGAGGTAAGATAATTTTTCTTCTCTGTTTCTCGAACCTGATAGTCCCTAAAATCCCTCACCGACATCGGGCGCAAACCCCACGGGTCTACCAGAGACATAGGATTCCAGCCCACAAACGAATTTACGTCCGCACCGTGCACGATACCCGGCACCGAGCTCAAAGCGTCAGTGGACACGAAACGGCGCACGCCAGCATCAGCCACACGGAAACCCATGAAATCAAGACCAGCAATATTGACAGAAGAAGCCGCCGGACCAGCACTAACCACGCCAAGACCAGGAACAGTAGGAACAGCAGCTACATCGCTTTCCCACGGGTTAGAAGACATAGACCACCCCAAGCCATAGCCCAGTTCCTCCGCAGAAGACATATTCTCCAGCACAGAACCAGCACTCATTCCGCCCACGCCCAATACCATAGGCGTTGATGAGACAGCGTCCCATGCCAAAGGCGTAGAAGCACCGGGGACATCAACCGTGGTGCTTGTATATACAGAGGCAAGCTCACCAGTCATGTCATGGTGCAGCAACCATTCTTCATCACCCTGGCGAATAGCGTTCACCTGCCCCATGGCATCCCAGCCAAGGGCACGCTCACGGCGCTGCCCGGTCAGCTCGTCCGTGGTCACCTCACGGACGCGCTCACCGGCAGCGTTATAGAAATACTCAGTTCGAGAACGATTCTGAACAGTCCCATAGGCACCATACTGTGCCTCAGAAACAGCGCTGAGTAGACCAACTGAATTATGGCTGAAGGCGCGTTCCAGAAGCAGGGCGTTATTTCCCTGCTCACAATTGCGCTTATACAATGCCTCGGCGACCATCATGCCGTTTTCGTAGGTCCAGGTTCGCTCCTGAACACCATCCGATACAGAGATAAGAGCGCCGGAAGCATCATAACGATACTTCATAGTGCGCACCTCAGAGTTATTTTCTGCATCTTCAAGAGTGCAGACAGCAACCCGAGAAGAAGTATCACGTTCCACACTGGCGGCGAACATGCTCATAGTTGCAGCACCGTTTCCCGCTCCTCGGGCGCCGTTACGCTCTACCTTGTACCCAACGGGAATGTTCTTAACAGGATCAAGTTCCCACATGGCATGAGTATCATCTGTACTCATCGAGGTCAAAGCACCACATGAAGCATGGGTAAATTCCATCTCCCTGATGCGAGCAAAAACGTCCTTAGACTGAGTATGGCGCACTCGACCCGCACCGTCACGCATCCAGCGAACTGAACCGTACGGGTTGCTACTCATTACCAGAACACCATCTGCATCGTAGGTATAGTTCAGCGTATATTCACCGCGCTGCTTAAACGCTTGCAAGGCATGGAGAGTACGCTGGTTCGCATCTGGGACGCGAAGAACACCGGTGGTGTGGTCAGCAATAGACACCGTACTTGAGATGCGCTTCATGCTCATATCACTGTGGGGTACGCGAGTACGGCTCAGCAACCTACCAGATGCAGAGTACTCATAAATGTGCTCTGCCTTTGCATCATTTACCGAAACCTTCAACGTGCCCTGCTGAGAGCCACGTCCACTCATCAAGGAATATTCAAAAGTTCCCTGAACTTCACCATCAACCGTGACTGAGCGGAGTACACCACCACAAGCGTAATCGTACTCAAACGAACGGATACGTTCGCCGTCATTCATCGTCAGAAGACGGCCTGCAACATCGTAAGAGAAAGTACGTACGAGAGAGTCTGCCGCACTTTCAACCATAAAACTTGTACCCGAGCGTTCTTCACGCAGAAGACGTCCTGCCGCATCCCATTCATAGCTCGTTACGATACCCGCAGGCGTAATCCAGCGCAGAGGACGTGCGAGGGCATCATACTCACAGCGGGAGGTGCCACCCAAAGCGTCATCAACGTTAACAAGGCGACCTGCCGCATCGTATGAGAAAGAACGGGTACCTTCAACGCTATCTTCAATACGCGCAATAAGTCCACGTGAGGTGTAGCTGTAGCAGGTAACCTTCTCCCCCGTATCTTCTTTAATGCGTCGGCCAGCAGCATCGTAGGTGTACTGTACAAGACGCGACGGGGCAGTTGAAGCATCTGCAGAATCCCTAGTGGTCTTCTCTAACAAACGACCTGCGAGATCGTAAGTAAAGATAGTCTCCAGGTAACCCTCATCAGCATCGAGCTCGCTCGTTTTCTTGAGGGTTTTCTGGCTGATACAACGGCCCGCCGCGTCATATTCAAAGAAAGTCTCTCGACCAGCTGCACTGATGCTACGACTCATACGTCCCTGAGCATCGTACTCGAAGCTAGCTACCCCTCCATCGGCAGAGCTAACCTGAGCGACCTGACTTTGAACGTTATACACAGCCTGTGCAGAGCTATCAGAGGAAGAATTGAGAAGGGCGGAGGCATCCGGAATGTTCAACTTAGGAATGGGCACCCCAAAGAGAGCCGCCATATCCTGGCGGTTCTCAAACATCGTCATAACAGACGGAAGATGGGCAGCAGTAAGGGCGCTATCGCCTCGCGATACGTTATCGCGGGAACCCAAAATAGTGGGAACACGAAGTTCCGGCTGCACCAAGCTCCACGACGCCCAAGGACCCGCAGGACGCTCAGAAGGCTGCTTACCTACTGAAGCAAGCCCTGCAAGAGAAGAATCAGAGTGCAAAGACCCAGCGGGACCCAGGCCCGGCACCATACTCATCAGAGAATTTGATGCAGACACAACTCGTCCCAGGGCGTCGGTTACAACGGCGTAGTTACCGGGCGCGCCCTCAACTCGCACTGAATACTCACCGTGAGCGCGCGAGTGGGTAATGCTCAAAGCTACACCAGTAGCATCCACAATGCGGCTCAGGTCGCCAGTTAGAGAATATTCGTACTCAGTACGAGCCCCACAGGGGTCAATGATAGCGACGAGCTGCGAGAGTTCGTCGTATTCATAATGGGTCTGAGCTCCTGCGGCATCAGTCATGGAGATAACGTTGCCCCAGGTGTCGCGTTCGACACTGGTTCGGTTGCCCATAGGGTCAATCACGGCGCTTAGGTGACCAGCTGAGTATTCAAAAGTAGTGATGTTACCTTCAGGGTCGGTCAGCGCTGTCAAGTGCTGCTCAGAGGTCGGCGTAGCGTTCTGAGCTGCTTCTGTATAGGACAAACCCCAACGAGCACCCATCGCGTCAACTACCGTGCTGAGTCGTCCGCTCGCATCCCACTCAAAATACTGGGTATTGCCGAGAGGATTAGTTACTGAGCTCAGGTTGCCGGCAGCATCATACGAATACTGCGTTTGCGCACCACTAGAGTCCGTGGAGCTCAGAAGCTGTCCACGGTCATTGTAGGTAAAGTGCTGTTTGGATCCTGATTCATCAGTGACGGCGGTGCAATGACCCGCGTTGTCCCATTCAAGATAAGTTGTATTGCCTCCGTTACGGGTAATAGTCAGGGGGTTAGGGTCCAGCGGATTCTGGGAGTAGGTGTAGCGTGTTTCAGTGAGGATGCCTGCACGCCGATCCTTATTCATAATTCGGTGGGCAAGCATACGGTCGTACTCATCCCATGTATATCGGTGGACCGCACCTTCCGGAGTATTTTCCGAGACAAGGCGAGCACGTTCATCGTAGCTACGATGCGTCACAGATCCGTCACGCTCGCAGATATAGGTGCGGTAACCGTAGGAGTTGTATCGCATGGACTGGCGGCTTCCGTCACCAGCCACGAGGGAGACAAGCTGACCGTGTTCATTTGATCGCCAAATATTAGCGTGCTCACCGGTTCCGGAGTCTTCAATCACGGTCATTAGACCGTGCTCATAGCGGTAGCTAATATTTCGACCGTGCTCGGTCTTCTGGGCTACGATGCGACCGTCAGCGTCATAGCTATTCTCAACCTCGCAATATCCCGTTTCATTCCAGACACGGTGGATAAGGTTATTCTCCGTCTGTTCATAACGGCGGGTACCATCAGGTCGCTGAACTTCACAAAGTACGCCAGCAGAATTGTAAATATAGCGCACATCATTCAGCTGGCTTTCGACCTGTCCTGATGAATGTTTTTCAGAGGAACCTTCATTGAAGTTAATCAGAGACGCAGCAGATACAAAACCCTGGGCGTCATAGCTGACAACAATGCCCTGCACGCTATGAGGCTGAATCAAAGCACTCGGTCGCTGAGCTACGAATTCCCCATCAGCATTAGCCTTTGGGCCACGGTTGTAAAGAGCAACTACAGCTGAGCTGGGGTGCCCCTCCATGAAAGCAACCAATTCACCCGAAGGAGCATACAAATAACGGCTACCAGAATGGTTAGTAACTGACCAGTAGTAGGTGGGTTCAGGCGATTCTGCTACTTCAAAAGATGTCGGCAGTAGACGATGGGCAGACTTGACCGCTTTATTCACAGCAGAGTATAGGGCGCGACAAAGCGCCTCTTGTCCTTCGGTATTTTCTTCAAAGGGCGCAGAGGCTGAGTCCACATTATGTGTAGGTGCCGCGTCTAGAGCTGACTCGGTTACCTTCTCCAACCAGTAAGGAGCATTGGGAGTCCGGGCATACCCGCTAGCCGAGTTCATATCACGTTCAAAGACGAGTTCACGGCCGTCGGCAGTGTGCCATGAGATGCTGTCAGAGTTTTGCGCAAGTCGGCTATCCAGCATGCTTGACCAACCCTTACCAAAAGCACCGTGAGGGGTATTCGGGAGGGCGGCGAGAACACTGTTGTAGGTACGCTCAAGACGTAGCACCGAGTTCACGCGAGAGCGAAGGTCAACTTCACTTTCAATGAAGTTACCGGTTGCAACGTTGACGGGGTCATTTGCATAGCCGGATGAGATATTTACACCAGTAATGCTAGCGCCAGGAACCTGCAGTAGGTGATGCATGGGAATATCATCATGCATCAGCTCATTCAGAAGGTTTATGTCGAGGCTAACTTGAGCCTTTGCTCCAGGCCCTGAAAGTTCCTCGTGGTGCTCAATAGCGGGTTCTTCCAAGTAACCACGACTCGCAACATCAAACATCGTTTGAGCAAGCTTACCCAACCAATGGACATCTGCATCGACATCCTCAATCCAGGTGTGCAATGCTGCAATCAAAGAATCAGCATTAAAAGTTCCCCATGAAGTATTCGAGCGGAACTGAGCATAGGTGGACACTACGCGAAGCTGCACCTGGTCAAGTTCAGCATTCATAGAAAGAGTGACCTGACGATGCTGATACGCATTGTGCGGCACGATAGAAACCGTAGATCCACCAGAGGCAATCGCAGCTCGGGTATTCAAATGCTGAGTACCCTGTGCAGAAGAGTTTGCCTCGGCAAACTGTCCGAGAGCACTTTGAGAAACTCCTGAAGAAACTGAGTTACCCTGAGCACCAGTGAAGGGGTCAGCTACAGGTCGTGGCGTATAGACCTCAAAATGCGGGGGGTGAGAGGGCATAGGACGAGGAGGAATTTCCAGTTTAGAATCTGGGTTATCTTCGCCTGTTTGTTCATACCAGGGACCGGCATGCTTACTATGAAACGCGTTCTGCTTACGTTTGTTGAGCTTCTCCCATGCAGTAATCTCTCGGCGGATGCGCTCTTCCTCGCGGGCAGCCTTAATATAAGTCTCCATATTACGAGCTGCGTTGCTAAAGCACTCTTTAAACTCTCGCAACAGCGCAAATGACGAAGCAAGCTTTGCTCTATACACCCGTGCGTAACCGCCGGTGAAACCTTCCAGGGCGAGCTGAGCAGCACCACAAGTACCATCGGCGCCATAGCGAGCAGGGAGCTGATGCTCGATTACTTGAGTTAGATGCGTCAAATGTGTTTTGAGAGCCTCGGCGCTCTCAAAGTCAAAAGGAACAGCTTCAGTATTAGCGTGGACGTTATCCATATATTTACTTCCGGAAGTTGATATGACAGTGAACGAGCTTCCTCGCCCACATTCGTTGCATGTGTGCTCCCTCTCGGTGACAGTGAGAATCACACACCCTTCAAGGTAACACACGCACACTCTGCACACGAACCCAGCAGGACGGATTCCACCTCCCATTGCTCCC
>NZ_KV801763.1:39151-41705 GCF_001810515.1 Rothia sp. HMSC075F09 | reverse complement strand
TTGACGTTCCAGTCGAAGATTTTTTGTTCTTCGTTGTGGATGCGCGGTTGTGCTTCGAGAATGTGCATGGTCAAGATTTGTTGGTTGGGGGTGATGACCCACCCTTTTCCGTCGTCAAAGATATCTTGGATGGCGGGGAAGAATAGTTCTTCGGCGGTCATTGCATATTCGAGGCGGCGCGAATCGGATGCCAAAAGCATATAGTTTTGGCATTGATAATAGTAGCTATTATAGAATTTCAAATCAGCGGACGTTAGAAATTTAGTAAACGTATAGCTGTAATCTGGCGGCGGCGCAGAATATGCAGGGTGCTGCTGGTCTGCTGGGGTATAAATTCCAATCATGTCAGTATCGACAAGATGGTATGCTCCCCTATAGTCCTCTTGGTTGAAGAATTTTTTAGTCCACTCCGGGTCGACACTCATTTCCTCTCCTTCCTAAAATATATCTCTTATTACCTAATGCTATTTTGAATTCACGAATCTATTTCGTGTATCCAGCAACAGAAACACCCTTGGGCAACAAAAGGTCACCTTGCAGATTTTCGTCAACGCTTACCCAGCGTCCGTCCAAAAACTCGCCGTAGAAATCTATAGTCGGGTGGCGGTCAGTATGAAACATATCCCGAAAATACTTCACTTCACCGGTATCGCGGTACACAAAATAGGCGTCTCCATATATCGACAATTCCGTCTGCAGCTTGTATATTTTTCGTCCCTGAATCTCTCGGCTACCGTATCCGTGAGTTTCCACCATATACGATTCGATTTCTTGATCCGAAACAATCCACCCCTGGTTATTGGTGATAAATTCGTACACATTAGAAAAGATAACTTTTTCGGGGTCAACTATCTTTGCTAGGGGCTCAAGATCACCGGTCAAATACCCGTAGTTCTTGGCGGCATTATAGTAGGCAAAGAATAAGTACATACCTGAAATATCGTATGTATTCATCTTCTCGCGGATAACCGGGTAGGGTACATTCTGCGCGGGGCTCTCACGGGTTGCGGGAACGTAGACTCCATCTTTTCGGTATGCGGTATATACCAGCGGACCAGATAGACCTGCTGCAGTATTCTTATAGCTTTCTTCTGCAATTATTGTTGCAGGTTCAGCGGCGGCGAGCGCCTGATTTCGCTCCCACGCGGTATCTTCTTGCGCGATTCGCTCTTTTAGCGAAGCTCTCCAGTTCGAGCCAGCTACGTACAGACCTGATGCCGCAGCGGTACCTACCACAGCAGATCCCAACAGCAGGGCACGACGAGAGATTTTGGGGTTCTTCTTCGGCTCTGATGGGTTATTACCGGTTGAGGATTCCTGGGGAGCAGGGGTGTTATTGTTTTCCTTCATTGGTCTTCCTTTCCTCTAGTTCCCCTGTACAGGACCATATGTGGGGGTAAAGTTCACTTCCCACTTTGGATCTAAGAATCGGCACACCATAGTTCCGTAGATGGAACCGCCTGTAACAAGGTTGCGGGTGTCAAAATCAGTAATCGGGTAGAGCTTTTTCTCTGCCGTGATAAAGACTTTCGCCTCTGGTTTCAGGTCGTATCGAACGTTAATTTCGCATAGGTGATTTGCTTCATCCACAATACGGGGCTGAGGTTCAAGAATCTTGAAATTAAGAATTCGCTGGTTCGGGGTAATGACCCAGCCACTAGCGTTGTCGTAGAGTTCTTGAATGGTGGGGAAGAACAATCCGCCTAACATATTTTCAAGATGAAGTCGTCGCGAGTCTCCGGATAGAAGCATATAGTTCTGATAATTTGCATAATAAGTGACCGCGATATTCATGGAAGAAGCCGTCATATTACGCTCGTATGTGCTGTTGTAGTATGGCGGCGGCGCAGCGTATGCGGGATGTGCTTCCGTTGCTGGTTCATATATGCCGATATTAAATACATTTTTCGGATCGTTGATTGCCTCGCGGTAATCATAATCGTCATGGAATGGTTTTGCGTAGGCATTATGCTTCGGGGAGGCGCTAGCTGTTGCCGAAGGGGTTTCTTTTGAGTTATTATCTTTGGTTTTTGGCGTGGATGAGCAGGCGCTCAAAGCTAAGACGCTACCAACGCCTAGCACGCCCTTCATAAAACCTCTACGAGAGCTACGAAAAATCATAGTCACGGCAATAATCCTTGGGGATACATAAATTTTCTACATTTGTTGTGAGTTGAAATATCTAATACATCAACTTAAGAAGAACACTCATTGTTCAGACAACAAATGAGATCATTAAACGAATAAATACCTTTAGCGAGTAAACATCTGACTTGTCTGAGTTAGATGCTTGAACCGCATCGTGAGAACCTCAGCGCACTCACCTTGAAAAGATACAGGGACGGCATAAGCCTGAAAAGTAACCATATATTTAGCTTCCGGAAGTTGAAGTTGATGTGACGGTGAACGAGCTTCCTCGCCCACACCTCAAGGTAACACACGCACGTTCTGCACACGAACTCAGCAGGACGGATTCCACCTCCCATTGCTCCCACCTCCCCCAGCCAACCGCGAAGAGCCCACCTCAAAAGCCCAGCAAGAAACCCCCGCCAGC
>NZ_KV801763.1:38800-39051 GCF_001810515.1 Rothia sp. HMSC075F09 | reverse complement strand
CCGTCGCGGTCAACCACAATCACCCACTGCCCACGCAGATGCTCCACAGCCAGCGAGAAACGCCCCAGATACTTCAAATATTTGCGAATATCCTGCTTCTCCCCCGTCTCCTTAACATAAAACGCAAGGTCCTTAGCCTTAGTCGTGTACAGGGTGCTCACCAGAATATTTCGGCTCGTATTTTTAGCCTTTTCACCCGCGATAAGATCATCAGCAACATTGGCGCTCAGCACATTCTTATCAGCCGAAAT
>NZ_KV801763.1:38412-38700 GCF_001810515.1 Rothia sp. HMSC075F09 | reverse complement strand
TCCCCCGTCTCCTTAACATAAAACGCAAGGTCTTTAGCCTTGGTCGTGTACAGGGTGCTCACCAGGATATTACGGCTCGTATTTTTAGGTTTCTCACCCGCAATAAGATCATCAACAACGTTGGCGCTCAGCACATTCTTATCAGCCGAAATAACCCAACCGCGCTTCTCCCTGTACAGGCGAAGAATTTCGGGGTGCAACACCTTTTCCGGGTCCGTGACCTTAGAAAGAGGCTCAGTATCGCCCGGCAAGGGGTTGCCCTGCATGGTGCTAGCCTGCGCGGGCACG
>NZ_KV801763.1:0-38312 GCF_001810515.1 Rothia sp. HMSC075F09 | reverse complement strand
CTCCCTGTACAGGCGAAGAATTTCGGGGTGCAGCACCTTTTCGGGGTCCGTGACCTTGGAAAGAGGCTCAGTATCGCCCGTGTGGTAGAAGTAATTCATCGACGCAAAGAAGTACGCCAAGAACGCGTACAAGCCGGCGCGGTCGTAGTTATCCATTCCGGGTTGCTGAATAGGGTACGGCACGTTCTGCGCCGCCTGCACCTCGGTGGCAGGAATGAAGCGCCCCTTACGCTCAAACGCCGTATAGACGAGAGGCCCGGAGGAAGGTCCCAAGGTACGGAGCTCATCGTACTTCTCCGTGGGTTCCAGGCGCACAAATTCCTGGTCACGCTTCTTATCGGCCTGGGACTCCGAGCCTGTCCCGTTGAGCAGTTGAGTGCCCCAGCCAAACGCTATCGCGACGAGGGCGGCGCCGGCGAACACGCCAGCTCGTATAAACTTGGCGCGAGAAATCATAGACCTCATGAGCGCTCGTTGCTCGTTGTATCCGGGTCCGCCGTATCCGGGTCCACCAAAGTTATTCGTCATGTTGCTCTCCCCTCCCCTAGCTCAAACTATTTTCTGGGATGAATTGGACGGGCCTCCACTCATTCGTGAATTGTGTGCGTAGAGTCCCGTGTATTGCACCGTCTCGGATCAGGCCGCGCGTATCAAAGTCGGTGATGGGGTACACCTGGTTTGTGTCTTTGCGGTACACCTGAACTTCGGGAAGAATATCGAACCGCACGTTCCATTCCACAATTTTTAGCGTCTCGTCAATGAGGCGCGGTTGCCCTTCCAGCAGGTTCATGGTCAGAACCTTAGAGGCAGGCGTGATGACCCAGCCTTTACCCTCTTCGTAGAGGTCCTGAATGGCGGGGAAGAACATTTCTTCGCTGATATTGTCGATCCTCAGAACTGCCGGTTCGGAGGCGAGAATCATGTAGTTTTGGCAGGCGTAGTAGTAGCCCAGGTAGGGGCGCAGGTTTGACACCTTGTAAGCATTCGGCGTGTACCTCACGCCCGGGGCGGGTGCCGAGTAGGCGGGGTGGGCCCGGTTTGCGGGTGTGTAGGGCCCGATCACGCCATCGGCAACGTACGGGTATGTTCCGGTGTAGTCTTTTTCGTCAAAGAGCATTTGAGCGTTTACGGTCATTCTTTGCCTCCTTGGATTCGATGTTCACTAGTTGCCGTTTTCACGAGCTGCCGAGGTGGTTCTGGGCTGCTCGGGGCGGTTGGGTTCAACGGCTGGGCGTCTTCGCCCGCCTGTATTCGCTTGTCTGTATTTGTTTGCCTGTGGAGGTGCGTGCGTCCCCTGCTTCGCTCCCCCGCGGTAACCATATGGGTACCGTGGGGGAGCGCCGGGAACCTCTACATTTCCAGTCTATTAGAGGCACCTCTAACCCTCCCCAGCACAAGCCGCACACCCAGGGAATCCACAGCATATAGCCAGGAAACAGCCCCGCCCATCTGCCCGCGCAGGATTATCCGGGCATGAGCGGGCATGCAGAAACCCCCGCCGGAACGGTACCGAAATACCGCCCCAGCGGGGGTTCCTTACACTAAAACCGTGTACTAAATCTGTGCACCCAGATTAGGCGCCCAGTGCCTCCAGGCCGGGCAGGGTCTTACCCTCAATGTACTCGAGGGAAGCGCCACCACCGGTGGAGATGTGGCCGAACTGCTCATCCTTGAAGCCCAGGTTACGGACTGCAGATGCGGAGTCGCCACCACCAATGATGGAGAACGAGTCAGACTCGACGATAGCCTGAGCCACTGCGCGGGTACCCTCAGCGAAGGGAGCAATCTCGAACACGCCAACGGGGCCGTTCCAGAAGATGGTCTTTGCACCCTTGATCTTCTCAGCGAAAATCTCGCGGGTCTTGGGGCCAATGTCCAGGCCCTCAGCCTCTGCGCCCAGCTTGCCGCCGGTCAGGTCCTCAATCGGGCGAATCTCGGTGTTAGCGTCAGCGGAGAATGCGTCAGACCAGACAACGTCCACTGCGGTGATGATCTCGGTGCCCTTCTCGGGAGCTTCCTTCAGGTAACGCAGAACGTTGTCGACCTGGTCCTTCTCCAGCAGCGACTGGCCAACCTCGTAGCCCTGTGCGTATGCGAAGGTGTAGCCCATACCGCCACCAATGAGGATGGTGTCAGCCTTACCAATCAGGTTGTCAATCACGGCGAGCTTATCGGAAACCTTAGCGCCACCCATGACCACGACGAAGGGACGCTCGGGGTCGTTCAGGGTCTTAGCCAGAACGTCAACTTCCTTCTTCACCAGGTCACCCAGGTATGCGGGCAGGCGCTTAGCAACGTCGTAGACGGAAGCGTGCTTGCGGTGAACTGCACCGAATGCGTCGTTCACGTATGCGCCGTTCTCGCCGGTCAGTGCGACCAGCTCGTCAGCGAATTCGCCGCGCTCTGCGTCATCCTTGGAGGTCTCACGTGCGTCGTAGCGAACGTTCTCAACGACCAGAACTTCGCCGTCAGCCAGGGCTGCTGCCTTAGCCTTTGCGTCCTCGCCTACCAGGTCGGTTGCAACCTTCACGGGCACGGATGCCAGCTCAGCCAGGCGTGCAGCTGCCGGTGCGATGGAGTACTGGGGGTCAACCTTGCCCTTGGGGCGGCCCAGGTGTGCGGTCACGATAACGCGTGCGCCAGCCTTGGCAAGCTTCTCAATGACGGGCAGGGATGCGCGGACGCGGCCGTCGTCGGTGACAACGCCGTCCTTCAGGGGTACGTTCAGGTCGGAACGAACGAGAACGTGGCGGCCTGCGACGCCTTCTTCGAGCAGTTCGGACAGTGCCTTAGCCATAGGAATTCCTCCTGGATAGGTGGGTTTATATACCGTTTCCATCATACCGAACATTAGGGTGATTGACAGCCTAGTAAATAGCTTTTATATTGTGTTTTTCCGCAGAATATCGCGGATATTCGCACTCTCTATCAGCTATTTTCTTACGGTATTTTTGACTCAAAAAGGGCGACGGAAAATAGTATGTTTATACGTTTTTGGGGTTTTATTAAGACCCTTACACAGGGTCTTGGTACAGCAAACCCCGACTCCCCCGCTTGATGCGGTGGTGCCGGGGTTCACTATGCGTTAGTTACGCGGGGTGACGCTTACACTTGATGAGCGTCGCAAGCCTATTGGGGCTTAGAGGGATGCCACAACCTTGTTGGTGAACATCACGAGGCGTGCAACGTAGCCGTACTCGTTGTCGTACCAAGCGATAACCTTCACCTGGTCGCCGATGACCTTGGTCAGCGGTGCGTCGAAGACGGTGGAGATGGGCTCACCCTCGATGTCCTTGGACACGATGGGATCCTCGTTGTACTTGATGATGCCCTTCATGGGGCCCTCAGCTGCTGCCTTGACTGCTGCGTTGACTTCCTCAACGGTGACCTCGCGCTCAGCGGTGAAGGTCAGGTCGGTGATGGAGCCGGTGATGGTGGGAACGCGGACTGCGAAGCCGTCCAGCTTACCCTTCAGGTCGGGCAGAACCAGGCCAACAGCTGCTGCTGCACCGGTGGAGGTGGGGACCATGTTCACAGCTGCTGCGCGTGCACGGCGCAGGTCGCGGTGGGGAGCATCCTGCAGACGCTGGTCAGCGGTGTATGCGTGGATGGTGGTCATCAGACCCTGCTTGATGCCGAATGCGTCGTTCAGGACCTTAGCCATCGGAGCGAGGCAGTTGGTGGTGCAGGATGCGTTGGAGACGATGTGGTGGTTAGCTGCATCGTACTGGTCGTCGTTCACGCCCATGACGAAGGTGCCGTCGATGTTCTTACCGGGAGCGGAGAGGATAACCTTCTTAGCGCCAGCCTCGATGTGTGCCTTTGCCTTGCTGCCTTCGGTGAAGAAACCGGTGGACTCGAGGACTACGTCAACGCCCAGGTCCTTCCAGGGGAGGTTCTGGGGGTCACGCTCAGCGAGGATCTTGATTTCCTTGCCGTCAACAACCAGTGCGCCTTCCTTGACCTCAACCTCTGCGTTGAAGCGACCCATGATGGAGTCGTACTTGAGCAGGTGTGCCAGGGTCTCAACATCGGTGAGGTCGTTGATTGCGACGATCTCGAAGCCGACGCCCTCGGTCTGAGCTGCGCGGAAGAAGGTGCGGCCGATGCGGCCGAAGCCGTTGATTGCTACGCGTACAGTCACTGGAGTATCTCCTTGTCAGTGCGTTGGTGGCGGTGTACAAATCCGATGCCTTGTAGGCTCTGGTTTAGTCGGATTCGTCCGTGCTCTATGTTGCCCGGTGCGTTCCGCCGTTGTTGGTAATAATCCTACCCTAGTTTGTGTGTGTTTTGGTGTGTTATATCGAGAAATTTTTGTGAGTTGCGCCATAAAAACCGGCAAAAACCCGTTGTTTTCTGTTGGTTTGCGTTGTGTTCATGCTTAGAAAATGTTGCGATACGGTCACGGCAACATAAACACACATGAAACGCACATTTACTAAAAACCGCGCCATATCAAGGCAAAATCTGAGGGTAAAAAATACCCTTTCACCTGCGAATGGGTTTCAATGACGTCCCATGCGCTCGCACGCAGTGCAATTTCTCACGCGAAAACAGACGAGCCCAACGTAAGACACACCACAGCCTCAAAACGGGTTAAATACGCTCCCGGCACACAGTTTTCGTGTCGTGTTGCGTGTCGCCCGCGGCGCATCGCACGGGAACACCGCGCGGACACACAGCACGAGCACACAGCACAGGGTCAACACGGGCACACCAGAAAGGCGGCTAGTACACGATCCTAATAAACGACCAGCGCCACAGCACCCAGCCCCGAATGAGCCGACAGCACCGGCGGCAACGCACTCACCAAAAACTCCGGCGCCGAAGAAGCAGCGGCATCATGAACGAGGGAGCTCTCCCCCAGCATCTGCTGAACCTGCTCGTACAGCTGCACCGCCTGCGCCGCATTGCCCACATGATGCACCGCAACCACCTCACCGCGCGGGGATGCGGCAAGCGAAGAACTAGCGGGGTCGGCAGCGGCAGAGCCCACTGAAGCAGAGCTGAGCGCCGCCGCATGCTGATGCTCACGGCAAGTCTGCACCGTCACCTCCACCAGGCGCTCCAGGGCGCGCGCCGCAGTGCGGGGGCGTTCCACATACGCCAGCTTGCCCTCGGTGATCGTGCCAATCGGCTTAATCTGGAACATCTGACCCACCATCGCCAACGCCGGGGAAACACGGCCACCGCGGCGCAACGCATCCAGGGTCGGGATATAGAAGTAGAGCGTGGACTGCTCGCAGACGGACTGAATGTAGTCCACCAGCTGCGCGGGACTCGGACATTCAACACTCGCGCCTGCGGATGCAGAGTTCAGTACCTCCAGGGCGCGCACCACCGCATGACCGTAGGCACCGGCGACCGTGCGGCTATCCACCACGCTCACGCCCTTAGAACCCAGGCGACTCAGGCGGGCACCTGTGCGTGCCGCCTCCACCGTGCCCGAGAGCTCACCGGACAGATGCACAGACACCACATGCGTAAAACCTCGCGACGCCAGCTCGTCATACACATCAGCAAACACGCCCGGTGCGGGCCCGGAAGTGCTCACCGTCTGACCCATCACGTGCGCAAGCATAATCGCCTCATCCACCTCGGCGGCGGTCAAATCCTGCAGCTGACGATCCGGCTCACCGGGCGTGCGAATGGTCACCGGCATCGGAACCAGCATAAAATTGCCGCGAGCGCTCAGGCGCTGCACGAGCTCCGGGTCGAGGGCGGCAGCGCTATCGGTTACCACGGCAATGCGGTTCTCTGCTTTGTTCTCTCGCTCCATATTCCGACCCTTCTTCCGGTTCGTCAGTGCGTGATTCGATGACGAACCCTCTCCTAGCGTTCCCTGAACATTATGGCACTCATCACTACCGCAGTACAGCAAAGCCCCGCCGCACCTCCGGATTCGTTCCGTTGAACGAACCGAAGCCACAGCGGGGCTTGTACTTTATCTAAGAAACTTCTTTATCTAAGAAGCTTAGATCACGATGTTCACGAGCTTAGGCGCACGCACAATCACCTTGCGGATCTCGGCGTCACCAATCGAACGCTGGACAGCGGCATCCGCCAGAGCCAGCTCCTGAAGCTCCTGCTCGGAAATATCCTTCGCAACCTCCAGGCGAGCCTTGACCTTACCCTTAATCTGAACGATAGCGGTGATGGTGTCATCCACCAGCAGGGCCGGGTCAACCTCGGGGAAGCCCGCGGTCAGAACCGGGGTGTCGTGGCCGAGAGCGTGCCACATGTCCTCAGCGGTGTACGGTGCGTACAGAGACAGCAGAATAGCAACAGTCTCAGCAGCCTTACGGACAGCCGGGTCAGCCGCACCAGCACCGGAGTCAATAGCCTTACGGGTAGCGTTCACAAGCTCCATGGTCTTAGCAACAACCACGTTGAACTTGCCGTTATCCAGCAGGCCCTGAACCTCGTGCACGGTGCGAGCAATCAGCTTCTGCAGCTCCAGGTCACCGGTGGTTGCGTCAACGCCGGGTTCGCTGGTGACGTCCTGAGCCACACGCCATGCGCGAGCCAGGAACTTCTGCGAACCGGACGGGGAAACATCCGCCCAGTCCACGTCATCCTCGGGCGGGGACGCGAAAATCATGGTGGTGCGGATAGCGTCCACACCGAACTTGTCGAGCTGCTCACCCAGGTTCACGCCGTTACCCAGCGACTTGGACATAGCCTTACCGCCGTTGAGCACCTGACCCTGGTTCATGAGCGCCTTGAACGGCTCATCGTGCTTGATCAGGCCCAGGTCGCGAACAACCTTGGTGAAGAAGCGTGCGTACAGCAGGTGCAGAATAGCGTGCTCCACACCGCCAACGTACATGTCGACGGCACCCCACTCGCTCATAGCCTGCGGGTCGAAAGGAGCCTTGTCGTAGTTCGGGGAAACGTAACGCAGGAAGTACCAGGAGGAATCCACGAAGGTGTCCATGGTGTCCGAGTCACGGCGAGCCTGCTTGCCACACTTCGGGCAGGGCACGATAGCCCAGTCATCAGCAGCGGCAAGAGGCGACTGGCCCTTAGGAGCCAGCTGCTCACCGCGCAGGTTATCGGGCAGCAGCACCGGCAGCTGATCCTCAGGAACCAGAACCTCGCCACAATCCTCACAGTGAATCACGGGGATGGGGGTACCCCAGAAACGCTGGCGGGACAGCAGCCAGTCACGCAGACGGTAAATGACCTTACCCTCACCGGTGCCGGCAGCCTCAACCAGCTCAATAGCCTTAGCGAGCGCCTCAGCCTTCGGCAGGCCAGTCAGCTCACCAGAGTTGATGAGCACGCCGTCACCAGCTGCGGCAACACCGCTGGTAGCCGGGTCCTCAGCACCCTCAACGTCCAGGACCTTCACGATGGGCAGGTCGAACTTCAGGGCGAACTCAAGGTCGCGCTGATCGTGCGCGGGCACAGCCATAATCGCGCCGGTACCGTAGTCAGCGAGCACGTAGTCAGAAGCCCAGACGGGCAGCTTCGCGCCGGTCAGCGGGTTAATCGCGTAGCGGCCGGTGAACACGCCGGTCTTCTCACGGTCGGAGGACTGGCGGTCAATATCGCTCAGTGCCTTAATGTCTTCGCGGTACTGCTCCAGGGCAGCCTTGTGCTCGGGTGCCACAATCTGCTCGGCGAACGCCGCATCCGCAGCAACCACGATGAAGGTTGCACCGTACAGGGTGTCCGGGCGGGTGGTGAACACGGTGAAGGACTCAGCAGGCTGGTCCTCGGTCGCCTCAATCTCGAAGCGCACCTCAGCACCCTCAGAACGACCAATCCAGTTGCGCTGCATGAGCAGAACACGCTCAGGCCACTTGCCCTCCAGCTGCTCCATGTCATCCAGCAGCTGCTGTGCGTAATCAGTGATCTTGAAGTACCACTGGTTCAGGGACTTCTTAGTCACGGTAGTACCGCAACGCTCACACGCACCGTTCACAACCTGCTCGTTCGCGAGCACGGTCTGGTCCTTGGGACACCAGTTGACCATGGAGTCCTTACGGTACGCCAGGCCCTTCTTGTAGAACTGCTCGAACAGCCACTGAGTCCACTTGTAGTACTCGGGGTCCGAGGTGTGCAAGCGGCGGCTCCAGTCAGCGGCAATAGCGTAACGCTTGAAGGACTCAGCCTGAGTCTCAATGTTCTTGTACGTCCACTCCTTGGGGTGAGTGTCGTTCTTAATGGCTGCGTTCTCAGCGGGCAGGCCGAAGGAGTCCCAGCCAATCGGGTGCAGAACATCGTAGCCGCACTGCTTGAAGTAGCGGGCGTTCATGTCACCAATAGCGAATGCCTCCGCGTGACCCATGTGAAGGTCACCGGAGGGGTACGGGAACATATCCAGCACATACTTGCGGCCCTTGGGGGCGTCACCGGTGGGCTGGAAAACCTTCGTTTCGTCCCAGTAGGGGCGCCACTTGGCTTCCATAGCGCGGAAGTCGTACGCATTTTCGTTGCGTTCGGTCTCTACCTGAGCAGACACAGCGATTCCTTAAATAAAGACAGGTTGATAAAAACTTAACCCTCCAAGTGTAACGCGAAACCCGCACCGCGCCAGAGTTGAGGCCGCCTCGACTACCAAATGGACGGCACCACCCACCCGACCACCCGGCCAGACACCGATGCGTCAGGCAGGTTTCAGAGCCCTTTCAGGCTTCTCCCCTAGAATTAAGAACGGGACTTTGCCGTCCCAGTACCCAACCCCCGAAAGGTACCCATGACCTCCACCGTTACCCCGGACTCCCCCAACACCTCAGTTCTTGAGGGTGTGCCCGGCCCGCTCATTCCCGGCACCCGCCACGACACCCTCATCGGTGACGGTGCGCAGGTGGTCATGACCCGCTACTGGCAGTACGGCAAAGGCATGAACGACGGAGTCTTTCCCGAAGGCTCCTACCCCGTACTGCTCGTGCACGGCTTCCGCGGCGACCACCACGGTCTCGAAATCATCGCGAACTACCTGCTGAAGCTCATCCCGAACGTCAGCATCATCAGCCCCGATCTGCCCGGCTTCGGCCGCTCCGCAGACCTGCCCGAAAGCACCCTGGGTGAGGACAGCATCGACGCGTACGTGGCGTGGCTGAACGACTTCGTGGAACATATCAACCCCGCCCGCGAGGATGCACGCCCCCTGCCGCTGCACGTGGTCGGCCACTCCTTCGGTTCCATCGTCACCAGCGCCTTCGCCGCCGCACACCCGAACTCGCTCGCGTTGCTTTCCCTTATCAACCCCATTAGCGAACCCGCCCTTGAAGGTAGCCAGCGCGTCGCCTCGCGTCTTGCCTCCCTCTACTACCGCGCCGGCGCGGCACTGCCCGAAAAAATCGGCTACCCGCTACTGCGTTCGCAACTGATTACCCGCGCCTCCAGCGAAGTCATGATGCGCACCAAAGACAAGGCAATGCGCCGCTTCATCAACGGCCAGCACGCCGCCTACTTCGGCTCCTTCGGCTCCCGCCGCGGAGTGCTCAGCGCCTACGAAGCGTCCATTACGCACACCGCCGCCGAATACGCCGCCGCCATCCGGGTGCCGGTGCAAATGCTCGTTGCCGAAGACGACGACCTGGGCACCCCCGAAACAGCTCGCGCCATGTACGCGGCGCTGACCTCCCGCCGCCTGCCCGCTACTTCGACCGGTGCCCGCGAGCGCCTGGACATGATCCCCGAAGTCGGGCACCTCATCCACTACGAAACCCCTCGCCGCGCCGCGGAACTCATCGCCGATTTCGCCGCCGGCCACTCAGGGAACGAGAAGTAAGGAACCAACATGAAACTCATGGTTGACGCCCGATACACCCGTATCGGCTTCCACGACGGCATCAGCCGCTACACCGCCTCCCTACTGGGCGCGCTCAAAACCCTCATCGACACCGGTGACGAAGCCGCCGCCGACCTCGACCTCACCATGATCATCAGCGACGAGCGTCAGCTGGACATGCTGCCTGACCTGCCGCACGTGAAAATCTGCTCGCCCACCGGCCCGCTCGAACCGACCGCCTCGCTGCAGCTGAACAAGTACGCGCCGGACGTGGTGTTCTCCCCCATGCAGACTATCGGCTCCACCGGACGCAAGTTCAAGCTGATCCTCACCCTGCACGACCTGATTTACTACTCGCACCCGACCCCGCCGGGGTTCCTGCCCGCACCGGTGCGCGTGGGCTGGCGACTCTTCCACAAGACCTACACCCCGCAGCGTTTCCTGCTCAATCACGGCGACGCGGTCGTGACGGTTTCTGAGTCGACCGCCTCGCTGATTCGTGAGCACGAGCTGACCACCAAGCCGCTGTTCGTGGTGCCCAACGCCCCGCAGCCCGGTAGCGTCGTCTCCCGCCAGACCGCGCTGGAGCGCGCCACCACCCGCGAAGAGCAGCCCGTCAAGCACCTGGTGTACATGGGTTCGTTTATGCCGTACAAGAACGTAGAAACCCTACTGCTGGCGATGCGTTCCCTGCCTGATTACCGCCTGCACCTGCTGTCGAAGATGCCGCCGCAGCGCCTGGTGCAGCTCACCGACGAACGCCTCATCGGTGAGAACGTGGAGGTGCACAACGGCGTGAGCGACGAGGAGTACCAGCAGCTGCTCCGCCAGGCGCACGCCCTGGTGACTGCCTCCCGCGAAGAGGGTTACGGCCTGCCCGTGGTCGAGGCTCAGGCTGCCGGTTGCCCCGCGGTGATTAGTGACATCCCGATTTTCCGTGAGATTGCGCCGCACGCCGTGTTCGCACCGGTTGACGGCGCCCCGGAGGCGCATGCCGCCAACTGGGTCAAGGCAATCCGTTCCCTGGAGGACACCGCCGTTCGCGAGCGCGTCATCATTGACGGCCTGTCGGATGTGCGCCGCTACTCCTGGCGCAATTCGGCACTCAAACTGCTGGAGGTCGTGCGCGGGCTCTAGAGCCTGCGTTGGGCAAAGAAATGCCGCCGCACTCCCCCGAAACTCGGGAGGGTGCGGCGGCATTCTACATATTCAATTCATGGTCGCCGGGTAGCATATGTGGCTTACAGCGGCGATTCGCAAGGGCAGCTTGCGGTAAAGGTTTACAGCGGCGGTTCGCTACACACTTCCTCCGCGCCGACGCAGGGAACCCGCCCTCGCAGAGCTCGGGCACCCTGAGGGCGCATCCGGAAGGTGCAGCCTCACCGCATCGCACCGGAGCAGAGATCCTTAGACCGCAGTAAAGCTACCGGTACGAGCTGCTTCCTTCGCAGCCAGCTCATCCGCGTGACCGTACGCGTAGAAAATCTTCGCGTCATCCAGCTCAGCAAATCGAGCCAGGTAGCGGCACACCGCGCCACGCTGAGCCTTCGTCATCGAGGACAGCAGAACAGGGTCCGGGTGGGTAATACCGTTGTCGCGGCTCGGTGCCGAACTACCGAACTCGGGCTCGTAATCAGAGGTGATATTGGTGAAACTCATCGGTGAGTACCTTTCCTTAGGGCGTTTCTTAGGGCAGCGCCGCAACAATGCAGACGCTACCGGAGGCAACACCGCGAAAAGAACCTACGGAGATCATCGGAAGTCTCTTCGCAGTAGTGGTTGTGATACCTCTAAACTACCCAAGAGCTAATCAATGTTCAAGAACCATCAGGGAACGCCCCCATAGTGGACATGTTCCCGGTTGTCAGGAAGAAATCAGGGGCATCATAGCGGCATGGGACCGCCGAGTCTCCAACCGAACTGAAACCTGCCCGAAAGCCAGCGTGAAAGCCAGCCCGAAAAGCAGAAATGCTGCCGCACCCATAAAGAGTGCAGCAGCATTTCTAAAAACTAATTGTGCAGGCTACGCCATAGTTGCGTAGAGACCGCGCTCGGCATCCTTACGAGCCAGCTCGTAAGCGTGACCGTACGCGTAGAAAATCTTTGCGTCATCCAGCTCAGCGAAGCGCGCCAAGTAGCGGTAAACAGCTCCTCGTTCTGCGCTGGTCATGTCGGAAAGCAACACGGGGTCCGGGTGCATGACGCCGTAATTGTGTACAGAAGCAGACCCGCCGCATGCAGGTTCGTATGCGGGGGCGATCATAGTCTGAGTCACCAGTATTCATCTTTCGTTGGTGCGCACGGTTGTGAAGCGTACGCGAAGTTGAGTGATAGATACTGCCAACACCACCTCGACAAGCGCCGAAATAGTATCCGCAGTGCTGAATATATTACCGTGGATACGGAGACTACGCCAATTAGAATCAGCCAAACCCCAACAAATCTTAGGTGCACACGAATGCATAAAAATTCTGGGGTGCCCTTCCAACGGCACCGCCTAAGCACCCTAAACTACAGCGCTCTGCCCTGCTTTACTCTCCTGCTTTTTCTCCCCTGCGAGGTTATGTTCCTCTGCATCCTCAGCGTCTTCATCCTCACCGTCAAGACCCAGAAGAGCCGTCACCATCGGCAAAGGATTGAACTCGCTCAGCTGACCCGTGCGGTCCACCTTGCGCATCATGAACGCACGCTGCAAACGCCGCTGAGTCCACGGCGAAAGCACCATCATCAGCAGCGCCTCCACCACAAAAATGCCGACCAGAATCCACAGCAACAGATCCGAAGAACCCGCCTGCTCACGCAGCTGCTGAGCATCCGCCACCAGACGGTCAAAGCCCTCCGAATGTAGGTGCGACGTATCAAGCCCCGTCAACGCGGACAGGCTCACCGGCGACGTCACATTCAGTAGCACCGACAGCATCAGCAGAAGCACCGCATACAGCCCGTAATGCATGGTGCGCATCCACTTCTTCACGCGCGCAAAACCGTGGTTCAGTTCCGTACCAATATCGGTGAAAGCCGCCGCCTTCTGCGCCTGCTCACCCGCCGGCATCATGTGCGGCACCAGGCGGTGCGCAAGCATCAACGGCACCGGCGAACACGCATCAAAATACTGCATGTGGCTATTCACCGACGGGCCCGGCAGGGTCACAAAGCTGACGTCTACATCGGCGGGCTGAGTAATATTCGACCTGCCAATACTGTCACCACGAGCGGAAATCTCGCACCGGTCAGCCACATCAAGATCCTGCAACATCGGCGCGTAGGCGCGCACATACAGGTGGCAGGCGCTACGCACCGACATCATGAGCACCAGAATTAGCGCACCCCAAAACGCCACGGAGGCGGCGGTCAGCTCAGGGACCGAGCCCTCAACACGTAGCTGAACCAGCAGCAGCATGAATACCGCGTACAGCATGAAAACGCCGTGCACGAAAAGCAACGGAATCAGCCACTTCACGTAGGCGCGCGTGCCGTACGGGTTGACCAGGCGCACATCCGCCGGGGTGTTTACCGAGGTAGTTGCAGAAGTTTTTGCGGAGGCGCTTTCCCGGGCACTCTTGCGGCCAATACGCGCCCTACCCTTGAAGGCACCCGGCACGCTCACAACCAGCGGCACCACGCTCAACGCTAGGGGCACCAGCATCGTATAGTGCAGCAGCGAACGGTACGGACCAAACAGCAGGGACGCCTCCACCAGCCAGGAAAACGCCGCGACCGCGCTCACCCACAGCAGCATGGAGCGGTTACGGTAGCCGCCCGCAGCATCCAGGTGCCCCGGAATGTCGTTGCGGTCACTAGCGATAATGCTAATCGGGACCACGCCACTACCCAGGCCGTAGAAGAAACGAATCGGCTTCTTACCCGCCGCCGCACGACGACGCAGAAGCTCATAGCTCAAATAGCCGCCCTGCGAATGGGCAATAATACCCACCGCGTCGCTACGGGAACTCAAATCGTCCAGCTGACGATCCAGACGCGCATAAATACGCTCCAAATCGCGCGAGTCCGGGCTGGTCGCCGTCTGAATCAGCTGAGTCGAAATAGCCTTCATCAGCTCCCACAGTTCGCGGGCACGACGAGCCAAAACCCAGCCCACAATACCCAGGCCGAGCGCCGCCGCCAGACCCGTAAATGCACCCTGTGGAGTGCCCAGGGACGCCACAAAAGCATCGCGGAACGTCATGAGCGCCATAGCCGCCAGCACCAGCCACAGCGCTACGTTCACAAACCGCGCCGTAGAACGCAACAGGTGCCCGGCACGCTCACGCCAGGTCGCGCCGGGGCGCTCATAGTAGAAGCAGAACATCAAAAACAGCGGCAAAACCGACGCCAACCAGGGCAAATGCTCCTTCAACGGGCGGTAATGTCTGGGCCGCCAGAAGCCCTCCTGAAAAAGGAGGCTGCGGCGAGTGACCGTGCGAACCGGGCGCGGCTTCGGCTGAGGCAGGTGCGGAAGCTCAAGGTTCGGCAGCTCGATATTCGGGAAATCGATGTTTGGGAACTCTACCTTGGGAAGCTCAATTTTCGGCAGCTCAATCTTAGGGAGCTCCACTTTAGGCAGTTCCACCTTGGGTAACTCCACTTTGGGCAACTCAACCTTCGGAAGTTCAATTTTCGGCAGACTGATTCTTGTAGATTCTTTGGGCTCGGAGGCTTCGGCGAGTTCTTCCTGCGCGGAGTTCTCCTCAATCTGCGGGCTTTCCTCAACCGGGTCGGCTGGGTACTCCGTGCGCTCAATCGTCAACGAATACGTCAACTCGCTGTGGTGGCTCAGCGGGTTCACCTCAGCGGCAGGCGGGAGGGTATCACCGTCAGGAATCACCTCAACACGAACCCGCGCAGAAGCCTCTGCAGCAGGGTTCTCTTCGGAGGCGGCGACAGAATCCGTGTTCAGCGCCAGCAGAGTCTGCACACTATGCGCCACCGGCTTGCCAAAATACGCGAGCGTCTCGCCGTGATTCTGGTAGCCGATACCGTGAACCAGCAGACCGCCGCATCGTGATGCTGGCCCTTACGGTGCAGGGCGCTCTTCGGATGCGCAGAAGCATACTCAGCCAGCCGCCGTTGCTCACCATCAGGCAGCGCACTACCCTTCAGCAGATGAGGCACCTTCGACATGCCTCTCACCTCCTCGCCTCTGCGCACAGCGCGCCCGCAAACCCGCGTGCTCAACGCCCAACCCGGGGCAAAAACCGCCCCTCACCAGAACACTACAGCACGACTAGAAAATCACAGCACGTCCAGGCCGTCACAGCGAATCTGAACCGGCCGCTCCCCCACGTTCTTCTTCAACGCCGCAATCGTTGCACGCGTAGCACGCAACTCACGGGTCACCTGCTGCGCAATGCCGTACGAAAAGAACATCAGGGTACGCCAATCGCCCTGAACCGGCGCCTCCTCAGAATCCTCCTCAAGAGACTCCGACCAGGCAAAATACCCCTGATCCAGAGGAACCGGACCCACAATACGCAACTGCTCACGCACCCGCTCCGGCAACGCAGAAGAGCCCAAGAACTCCTCCATGAAGGCGCGAACGTCCGCCTCCGCACCGGTCACCGCAGCCGTACGAACCGCCGGAGGCAGACCCGTCTGAGCGCGCTCCTCCAGCTCCCGGCGAGCAAACCACGCCGGATCCCAACGCACCAGCGCCTGCTCCACCGGCGACGGCGAAGCAGTCGTCACCACCGTGCCCTCAAGAGCCGCCGGACGAACCAACGCCGCCGCGTTCAACCAGCGACGCAACGCCGCCTCCGGGGCACGCAACGAATCAAAACGAAGCATCTTATCAGCGTCCAAAAGAAGCGCCGCCGCATAGCCGCCAAAAGCCACCGGCTCAGCACCCGGAGTCGCCACCACCAACGCAGGCTCAGGACCAACCGACGCCCGCACATGGTCACCCGCCGAAGAAATCACCGGAACATTCGGGAACGCACGACCCAACTCCTCAGCAGTACGAGTCGCACCCGCCGCCGAATAACGCCAATGCGTAAAACCGCACTCAGAACAACGCCACTGCTGCGCCAAATGGCCGCACCACGAACACGACGGAACCGACGAACCCGAAGCCACCGACAAAGGTCCGCTACACTCGCCACAACGCGCCGGCATGCGGCAACGCTCACACGAAAACGACGGAATATAACCGCTACGCGCCACCTGCACCAACACGGGACCACGCGCCAACGCCCGACGAGCATGCTCAAACGCCAGGTGAGGAATACGCGCCATCGCCGCCAACGGGTCACGCGCCAACTCAAACTCCGAACCCGTCGAAAAAATACGCGGCGAATAATCACGCACCAACGCACGCGGCGCACGCACATGAGATGCCCAACGGGTACGCACCAGACGCGCCGCCTCACTACTCATACTGAACCCGGCAAACAGCGCCGCAGTATTCTCAGCAGAAGCACGCAGAAGCAACACATCGCGGGCATGACAATACGGGGCGCGCTGCTCCACCAGCGAAGAATCGCCGTCATCCCAGCACACCACCAGGCCCAGGTTCGCCACCGGCGCGTAGGCCGCCGCGCGGGTACCAATCACCACCGGCACCTGCCCCAGGCGAGCCTTCACAAAACCGTGATAGCGAGTATGCGGAGTCGAATCAGAACTCAAACGCACAAACGAGTCAGCGGGCAGACGCTCGGCGAGCGCCGCCTCCAGAAGATCCAGGTTCTTAGCGGTCGGAACCACCGCAATAGCGCCGCGACCACTGGTAGCAGCAGCCGCGAGTGCGGTCGCCAAAACATCCGCCCACGTGTGCTCCAGGTGGCCGGGAAGAACCGTCATCACGGCGCGGGTCGCGGCACCGGCGGCAACATCTTCAATGAACTCCGCGCCGTTCTCGTAATCAGAGAAGACGGAGGCGGCATCCGGCGCGTCCGGGTTCAGCGCCGGCGAGTCCAGCACGAAGGGTGCGGGAGCGCCGGGGGTGGCAAGCCACGCGTACGGGTCGGTAGCGATGGAAGTAGCGGCGCTGGAGGCAGCGGAGGCGGTAGAAGGCCCAGATTCCGTGCTCTCGGAAGCCACATGCTCGGAAGCCGCGCTCTCGGGAGCATCGGAAGTGCTTACCGGAGCAGAATCACCCAAATACGCCGACTCGTAACCCGGCAGAAGAGGCGCGTACCTCTTATCCAGCGCGGCAATGCGCGGCGGCACCGCCAGGCGCAGTACGTTCGCCACCGTGGAGGCGTAACGGTCGGCAAGCGCCTCGGCAAGCGCAAAAATTTCGGGCGCAACAGAGGGCACACGCGACAGCACCGACTTGAGCGGCAGCAGCGAAGTGCGCGTCCAATCAGTCGTAGCGGCGCGCTCCTCAATGTAACCGGTCAGCTCGTGGCCGTTGAACAGCACGCGCACGCGGGCGCCGGGCACCGCATCCTCACTCAGCTCGGCGGGCACACGGTAATCAAACGTGCGGTCCACCTGCGGCAGGGTGCTATCCACGCGCACACGCGCCACAGGGTTCGGCACGCCGCTCGCCTCCAACTCAGCGGCAACGTTCACCGGCTCCGGGGCAGCCGGAATCAGGGCATCACGAAGAGCAGGAAATCCCTGCAACAGGTCAAGCTGTTGCAGGGATTCCTGCTGAGCACCCAACGGTGCCGAAGAGTTCGATTCAGAACTGCTCTGAGTCACCCGAATCAGCGTGCTCCTCTACCCTGACAGATATTAGGAGGAGGACACTGCCGAACGCAGTGCATCCACTCGGTTCAGGCGCTCCCAGGTGAATTCCGGCTCGGTACGACCGAAGTGGCCGTGAGCTGCGGTCTTCTTGTAAATCGGGCGGCGCAGATCCAGTTCGTTAATGATTGCCAGCGGGCGCAGGTCGAAGACCTCACGCACAGCCTTCTCAATCTTGATCGGGTCGACCTTCTCGGTGCCGAAGGTTTCAACGTACAGACCGACCGGCGCTGCCTGGCCGATAGCGTACGCAACCTGAACCTCGGCGCGGTCAGCAAGACCGGCACCCACAATGTTCTTCGCAACCCAACGCATTGCGTACGCTGCGGAACGGTCCACCTTCGACGGGTCCTTACCGGAGAACGCGCCACCACCGTGACGAGCCGAACCGCCGTAGGTGTCCACAATGATCTTGCGGCCGGTCAGGCCCGCGTCACCCACGGGGCCACCCTGAACGAAGCGGCCAGCGGGGTTCACAATGAACTTGGCGTTGGAGGAATCCAGCTCGACGCTACCCAGAACCGGCGCGATAACGTGCTTCTCAATGTCTGCACGCAGGTCAGCCAGGTCGTAGCTTGCGGTGTGCTGGCTCGAAACAACCACGGTATCCACGGAGACAGGCACGTTGTTCGAATCGTAGCCGAGGGTCACCTGAGTCTTGCCGTCGGGGCGCAGCTCGGTCAGCAGGCCGTCCTTACGGACCTTGGTCAGACGCTCAGAGAGGCGGTGCGCCAGCCAAATCGGGGCGGGCATCAGCACGTTGGTCTCGTTGGATGCGTAACCGAACATGATGCCCTGGTCGCCCGCACCCTGGCGGTCGTACTCGTCAGCAGCAATGCCCTGACGAACCTCGAGGGACTCGTACACGCCGGCGTTAATGTCCGGGGACTGCTCGCCAATGGACACGGACACGCCGCAGAACTCACCGTCGAAGCCGCGGGTAGAGGAATCGTAGCCGATACCCAGAATGGTCTCGCGCACGATGGAGGGGATTTCGACGTAGCTGGAGGTGGTCACCTCACCAGCAACATGCACCTGACCGGTGGTTACCATGGTCTCCACAGCAACGTTCGCTGCGGGATCCTGGGCAATAATGCCGTCAAGGATGGCGTCAGAAATCTGGTCACAAATCTTATCGGGGTGGCCTTCAGTCACCGACTCGCTGGTGAATAGGCGCAGATGGTTATTACTCACGGTTTCCACTCTACTGGTTGAGGGCGCGCGAAGATAGCGCGCTCGTAATGATGACGGTTTCCTTCAATTATGACACGTTTGTTAAGCGCCATTACGAGGCGGGGTGCTGCGTTCACACCCCGGGCGGGCCTTCACTCAGCGCCAGCCAGAGGATTAGGTCAGCGCCGCCAGAATCTTCTGAGCCAACGCCGGACCAATACCCGGCACCGCCGTCAGCTCCTCGGCGCTCGCCTGCTTAATCTGAGCCACCGACCCGAAGTGCTTAATCAGCGCGGCACGCTTCACCTCGCCCAAACCGGGCACCTCATCCAGGGCGGAGGCGACCATCGCCTTACCGCGCTTGGAACGGTGGAAGGTGATAGCGAAACGGTGCGCCTCATCGCGGATGCGCTGCACCAGGTACAGCGCCTGCGAAGTACGCGGTAGTACGACCGGGTAGTCGTCGTCCGGTAGCCACAGTTCCTCCAGGCGCTTAGCGATGCCGGCAACGTACACATCCGTAATGCCCAAATCGCTCAACGCGGCGGAGGCGGCAGCCACCTGAGGCGGGCCGCCGTCCACGAGCACCAGGTTCGGCGGGTAGGCGAACTTCGCCGGCTCGGGCGTGGAGGCGTCAATCTCGCCGGAGTGCACGGGGGCTGCTTCGCGCTCCGCCTGCTGCGCCAGATGCCTCTTGAATCGGCGGGTGATGACGTCGTACATACTGGCGGTATCGTCACGCGCGGCGTCGCCGGTAATGCTGTAGGTGCGGTAGGCGTTCTTTGCGGGCATGCCGTCCTCAAAGACAACCATGGAGGCGACCACGTTCGTGCCCTGCACATGCGAAATGTCGTAGCACTCGATGCGCAGCAGCGGGTCCGGTAGTTCCAGCGCTTCCTGCAGCTCCACGAGGGAGGCGCTGCGGGTGGTCAAATCGCCGGCACGGCGGCTCTTGTGCAGGGTCAGCGACTGGCGCGCGTTCTCGGCGACCGTCTTCATGAGCTCTGCCTTGTCGCCGCGCTGCGGGACGCTAATCTCCACGGGGCCACCGCGCACCTCCGCCAGCCAAGACGCCAGTTGCTCCTTATTCTCGGGCTCCACCGGCACGAGCACGGAACGCGGAATATCGTAGCTGTTCAGGCTCTTCTCGGCGTCCTTCTGGGAGGCGAGGCTCGCCGCAATATCGCTGTACACCTGCGCGATGAGCTGCTCGATGAGCTGTGCGTCGGTGCTGTCGTTGACCTTCTCCACGATCCAGCCGCGCTGGCCGCGGATCCTGCCGCCGCGCACGAAGAACACCTGAACGGACGCCTCCAGGTCGTCCTCAGCGTAGGCGAACAGGTCGGCATCCACGGTCGCGCCGAGCACCACGGCGTTACGCTCAAACGCCTTAGTCAGCGCGGCAATATCGTCACGAAGAATCGCGGCGCGCTCAAAGTCCATATCAGCGGCGGCGGCCTTCATTTCTGCGGTCAACTGGGCGATATGCTTCTCAGCGCCACCACCCATAAACCGGGTCAGCCCGCGCGCCAACTCGCGATGCTCCTCGGCGCTAATCTTGCCCACGCACGGCGCCGCGCACTTATCGATATAGCCGAGCAGGCAGGGCCGGCCACTATTCTTCGCGCGGTTAAACACGCCGTTCGTGCAGGTACGCACCGGGAAAACGCGCAGTAGCGCATCCAGGGTTTCACGAATCGCCCACGCCTGCGAGTACGGCCCAAAATAGCGCACGCCCTTACGGCGCTCGCCGCGAGTGACCATCGCGCGCGGGTACACGTCATTGACGGTAATCGCCAGGTACGGGTACGACTTATCGTCGCGGAACGCAATGTTGAAGCGCGGCGAAAACTCCTTAATCCAGGTGTATTCAAGCTGCAGCGATTCCATCTCGCTCGCCACCACGGTCCACTCCACGCTCGCCGCTGTATGCACCATCGCGTAGGTCTTCGGGCTCAGCGTCTGCGGGGACGCAAAATAGCTGTTGAGGCGGTTGCGCAGGTTCTTCGCCTTGCCCACGTAGATGACGCGGCCGTCGGCATCGCGGAAACGGTAAACGCCCGGGTCGGTGGGGATTTCGCCGGGGGCGGGGCGGTAGCTGGAAGGCTCTGCCATGGGTACTTTCTCCTCGCTCTACTGGGCTACCGGGGACATCCCAGGCTCACGCATACGACAAACCGCGCATCCTGCACCCATCTCCCCCAAAGCGCGGGGTCGGTGTGTGAATGCGCGGTTTAAGTCTACGCGGTATAGGCGGCGAGTGCCCTAGCCTGCGTCACGTGCGGCTGAGGGCGAAACGTTGTACTCATGCTTTCGCGCCTGACCGGACAGCTGAGCAATCTCATCCATGATCGTGTCGGTGGTGACGCGACGCTGCTTGCCGGTCATCTTCTCGCCGGTCTTCTCAAAGTAGAGCGGCTTGCCCACACGAATCGTGAAGCGGCGCGGGTAAATCATGTTCGAGCCGGGCTTCTGCAGGCGGTCGGTACCGATCAGGCCGACCGGAACCACGGGCGCGCCGGTCATGTGCGCCAGCCACGCCACACCAATCTTGCCACGGTACAGGTAGCCGTCGCGGGAGCGGGTGCCCTCGGGGTAAATGCCGAAGACCTTACCCTCCTGTAGCTTCTCCAGGGCAATGTCGAGCGCCTTGAGCGATTCGGAACGGTCGGAGCGGTTCACGGGAATAATATCCACGGCTTCGAAGAATGCCTTCATCATCTTGCCGCGCGGGCCGGGGGTGTTCACGTACTCAGCCTTGGCGAGGAACGCCACGCGGCGCGGCATCATGGCGGAAATAATGATGGAGTCCAGGAAGGACAGGTGGTTGGAGGCGACAATCACCGGGCCGGTGGCGGGGAAGTTTTCGAGTCCGGTCACGCGGGCGCGGAAGACGGTGCGCAGGATTCCGGTGACTGCTTTCTGGGTGGATTTGTAGAGAAGCACGTGAACTCTCCTGAGGTGCCGATAGATTGCGGGCTGTGGCGGCGGTCCGCCGTGGATGCGGGGTGAGTGGCCCCTTCTGAATATACGCCGCCAAAGAGCACAAAATCTGTACTGCGGTAACCTGTGCCGCAAAAAATTTGTACTGTGTTTAGTAGCGTCGGGTTTTATTATTCCACACCCGAGTGTAGGCACGTGAGGGGTGCCGCGCTCCCCTTCCACATGCTGGGATGCGCCTCCCACCCAGGTTCCTGTAAGTGCCCCGGCGGGAGCTCGAGTAGGAGCCTGAGTAAAAGCCCCGATTGAGGGAGTCTGCGCGGCTTCCAGCCCGGCGCATCCTCCCCCATTACCGGCGGGGAGGTGGCACGGAAGCTAAGGGTTCAACCTCAACGTAATATTTCAGGTTTTCCGCCTGATGATTACTGATTTCCCCGCCAAATAGCCGTGTCACATTATGACGCTACGTCAGCAAAGTTTCGTAAATGCGCATTTAATATGCAAAAATGAGAGCAGGGTGGGCTGTCGCACCTCCCTCAAGGACGATTCACCCTGAACATAGTGAGCCGCCCCTCCAGCGGATGTGCGTCGGGACCACTCCACCTACAAATTCCACGCACACTGGAGACATACACTATGGCTACAAAACCCGTCTCGCGTGCGCAGGCAGCAAAGATTGCCCGCCGCTCAGACACGGTCGGTGCCTATGCCGGAAAAGGCTGGGTACAGGCTGTTGCGTTTGTGATGCTCCTGGGCTTCACCATTATGGCAGTCCTTGCAATGCGCACCTACGCACTCTCCATGCCGCTCCCCGATAAAATCGTCGGCAACGACGGCAAAACTATCGCAACCCAAGAACAGATCCTGCACGGTCAGGAACTGTTCCAGGGACGCGGCCTGCAGCAGTACGGATCCGTGCTCGGTCACGGTGCCTACCTCGGCCCCGACTACACTGCAGAATACCTGCGCCTGACCACCGATGCTGCCGTCAAGGAGTACCGTGAACAGGGCAAGCAGGACCCCCGCGAACTCGTCAAGAACGAGTGGCGCAAGGAGAACAAGTACGACGAGCAGACTAAGACCATCACCTGGTCCGCTGGTGAGACCAAGGGCTACCAGCTCATGCTCAAGCACTACCGTGAAACCCTCATGAAGGGTGACACCTCGCAGGGCCTGTTCCCCAACGCCATTAAGAACGACGAAGAACTGCACGACATCGTCGCATTCTTCGGCTGGACCGCATGGGCATCGGCGGCAGACCGCCCCGACCAGCCCTACTCCTACACCAACAACTGGCCCTCCGAACCCAACGTGGACAACAAGCCCACCGCGGATCTGATGGTCTGGTCGGCACTCTCCCTGATTGCCCTCATCGGTGGTACCGGTCTGATGTTCGCTATCTACGGCCGCTGGTCCCGCGCTATCGGCTGGCACGCGGAAGAGGCACCCGTCCTCGACTTCCGTCAGCCCGACGAAGTTCGCCTGACCCCCTCGCAGAAGGCAGCCTGCCTGCTCTTCGCAACGATTCTGGTGCTGTTCCTGCTGCAGGCTCTGGTGGGTGCGCTCACCGAGCACTACCGTGAAGAACTCACCGGATTCTTCGGTATCGACATGGGCCAGTTGCTGCCCTACACGGTATCCCGAACCTGGCACCTTCAGCTCTCCCTCTTCTGGACCGCAGGCGCGTTCCTGGCGGGCGGTATCTTCATCGCCCCGCTGATTACCCGCCGCGAACCCAAGAAGCAGGGTCTGCTCACCTATGTTCTCATCGGCGCCGTGGTCTTCGTGGTCCTCGGCTCGCTGCTGAACGAATGGTTCTCTCAGAAGGGCCTCATCCCCAAGGAATTCACCGGCTTCTTCTCGCAGCAGTGGGAGTTCCTGGACCTGCCGCGATTCTTCCAGATCCTGCTCACCGCGGGTATGTTCATCTGGATTGTCATCGTCTGGCGTACCCTCTCCGCTCGCCTGAAGGGCTCGAAGAAGACCTCCCTGCCGTGGCTGTTCCTCT
Source organism: Rothia sp. HMSC075F09 (assembly GCF_001810515.1). Taxonomy (NCBI): domain Bacteria; kingdom Bacillati; phylum Actinomycetota; class Actinomycetes; order Micrococcales; family Micrococcaceae; genus Rothia; species Rothia sp. HMSC075F09. The sequence continues at coordinate 14,757 of NZ_KV801763.1, read as the reverse complement.
TCTCCGGCCTCGCCATCCCCATGTTCTACGCGGTCGGCCTGCTCGCAGGTCAGCGTACTCACGTGACCGTCGCCGAATTCTGGCGATTCTGGGTGGTTCACCTCTGGGTGGAGGACTTCCTCGAACTGTTCACCACCGTCATGGTGGCGTACATCTTCGTGCTGCTCGGCGTGGTCCGCGAGCGCATCGCGATCTCCATCATCATGATGGACGCCGTGCTCTACTCCGCCGGTGGTGTGATCGGTACTCTGCACCACACCTACTTCGTCGGTACCCCCTCCGAGCAGATGGCATTCGGTGCGTTCTTCTCGGCTGCTGAGGTTATCCCGCTGACCTTCCTGACCGTTGAGGCGTGGGGTTTCATGCAGCTGGGTGCTCGCCAGTACTCCAACCGCACCAAGCCTTTCCCGCACCGTTGGGCTGTTATGTTCCTGATTGCTGTGGGCTTCTGGAACTTCCTCGGCGCGGGTGTGTTCGGCTTCCTGATTAACCTGCCGATCGTGTCCTACTTCGAGATTGGTACCGCGCTGACCGCAAACCACGCACACGCATCCATGATGGGTGTGTACGGTATGCTCGCAATCGCGTTCGCGGTGTTTGGTCTGCGCTACCTGATCCCTGAGGACAAGTGGCCTGAGAAGGGTCTGAAGTTCTCCTTCTGGACCCTGAACATTGGTCTGCTGTGGATGTCCTTCATCTCGCTGCTGCCGCTGGGTATTGCTCAGCTGTACAAGTCCGTGGGTGAAGGCTACTACGAGGCTCGTTCCTTCGCGTTCATTCACGACGGTGCTTCCGCCGTGATGGGTTGGATGCGTATGCCCGGTGACGTGATCTTCCTGGTCGGCATTATCCCGCTGATTAAGCTGGCGCTGCTGGGTATCAAGGAGATCTTCTCCAAGAACGCTAAGGAAACCGTCCTGGAGCTGCCCGAACCGCCGCTGTACGAGGTGGTTGAGGACGCTCGCATCGCAGAGTTCGCCGGCGCTAAGGCTGCCGAGGAGCTGCCCGAGCAGACCAGCCCCTACCGTAGCGATCGTCGAGGCTAACCATGCCTGAGCAGATTGCTGGAGTTTCTTTCCTCGTGTGGCTGGCCTGCGTGTACGCGCTCGGCCTGGTCGCCGTGGGTTGGGGCTTCGATATTCTCGCCAAGCGCACCAGCCAGCGCATGGTGGCGGCGCGAACCTTCGGGTTCACCTACCACCAAGAGAGCGACGCGTGGCTCTGCCCCGAAGACCAGTGGCTGTGGGCGACCGCATTCGACTCGGATAACCGAGTGATGCGTTACCGCGCCACGCCCAGCGTGTGCAACACCTGCCCGATTAAGGACAGTTGCACCGTCTCTGCGAACGGCCGCGAGCTCACCCGCGAAGTGGATGAATGGCCCTACTCCGAGTCGGGTCGTTTCCACCGCGGGCTGGCGGTTGCTGTCTCGCTGCTGGGCGTGGTCATCCTGATTGGTGCCGCCATCGTCTGGCACTCCCCGCTGGAGCTTCTGGTGGAGGGTGCCGCCGCGGTGGTCTGCCTGTCGCTGACCTACCCGCTGGCTGTGAAGCTCATGCGTTCCCCCGCGAACTTCGAGAACGATCCGAAGCATATTCACGCATCCACCGCTGACGAATCGGTGAACGTGAAGATGGACCGTTTCGCGGCAAAGTGGGGTGGCGTGTCGAATGAGCGTAAGCGCCGTACCGAGCAGACCCGCAAGCAGATGATTGCGGATGCAACCCTGCCGGTTCGTACCTCTGTCCTCGACCCGGACCGCCCCGCATGGAGCGGTACCGGCACCTCGGTGAAGCGACTGCACAAGACCACGAACGAGGTCCTGCAGGAGCAGAACCTGGCTGAGGTTGAGGCGGCTGAAAAGCTGGCAGAGCAGATGGCGAAGAAGTAGCGCTGCACAAGTTTTTCCGTTCCGGCGGCTGACCGGCTGGCTGGTCCCGTCTGTTAGCTTCGGCGGCTACCCTGCGTGGAATTCTCTTTTATTCCTCTTGTGAGGTTTCCATGCGGGGTACCGCCGAGGCGCCGACCCGCCGCGACGTGCGCCGGGACGGAAAATTCCCCTCCCAAACTCCCCACACAGCCCGGTACCGGGCAACACCCACTACCTACACCCTTACTACCTGCACCGTACGAGGCGCGGGCAGGTGGGCACACATACCGTCCTCCCCCAATACTTGTGAAGGAAAACCATGGATCCCGTCACTCTGGCAACTATCCTCATCCCAGTTGCCGTCATTGTTCTTTTTATTCTGATTCGTATGTTCCGCGTCATCCCCGAATACGAGCGTGGCATCTCCTTCCGTTTCGGCCACCTGCGTTCGGAGCTGAAGCCCGGCCTGAACGTCGTATTCCCCCTGGTTGATTCCCTGCAGCGCGTTGACATGCGTGTTATCACCCTGACCATTCCCCCGCAGGAAGTCATCACTAAGGACAACGTTCCCGCCCGCGTGAACGCCGTGGTCCTCTTCCGCGTGACCAACGCCAAGAATGCCGTGCTTGAGGTCGAGAACTACCCCATTGCCACCAGCCAGATTGCGCAGACCACCCTGCGTTCTCTGCTCGGCCGCGTTGACCTGGACACCCTGCTCGCACACCGCGAAGACCTGAACGAGGACCTGCGCTCCATCATCGGCTCCCGCACCGAGCCGTGGGGTATTCAGGTGGAGCTCGTCGAAATTAAGGACGTTGAGATTCCCGAGGCTATGCAGCGCGCCATGGCTCGCGAGGCTGAGGCTGAGCGTGAGCGCCGCGCAAAGATCATTTCGGCACGCGGTGAGCTGGAGGCCTCCAGCGAGCTGAAGGAAGCATCCGACATTCTGAGCCAGTCCCCCGCCTCCCTGCAGCTGCGTTACCTGCAGACCCTGCTGGAGCTGGGTGCCGACCAGAACTCGACCGTGGTCTTCCCGCTGCCCATGGACGTGATCGGTCCGCTTGTGGGTGCGCTCAAGGGTGAAAGCAAGTAGACTGTAGACCTTGCATCTTCTGAGGCACCTACGTGCCTATCGCAAAAACCTCGAGTACCATAGGTGCTCGAGGTTTTTGCATGCCCGGATCTTTTTTCACCACCGAGGACCACGATGACTGCCCGCTTTGCACTTTTTCTTTCCAGGATTCCAACTCCGCGCCGCTACGGGCGGATTATGGCGCTTCTCTTAGCATCCCTGGGTGGAGCGGTAGATGTTTTCTCTCATATTCATTACAAAGCTTTGGTTGCCACGCAGACCGGTAATTTTATCCTTCTCATTGCTGATATGAGTCACAGTTCGCAGCACGCTATTCACCTGCGTTGGCTCTCAGTGATTTTCTTTAGCCTGGGGTACCTGGGCGGTCATCTTCTGCACGATCTTTTGGGGCAGAGGGCACACCTGAAACACTGGCGTATTTTTACTCTGGTGCCCTTCCTCCTCGTCTGTTTTGTGACTCCTCTGATTCACCGGGTGAGCGAGCACGGGGTTCAGGTGGGGGCGTTAGCGTTCACTATTGGCCTGCTCATTCATGCACTTGCAGACACCCGTATTGGTGAGAACCGTTTTCCCTGTTTATGACCAGCGGAAATTGGCGCAAAATGTTAAGCGCCTGGTACACGGCCGGTGCCCTCTATACCCGTGCTATAGCTAATGCTTGCAGCACCCGGAGGGAGCGTGTTGTTAGAAGGCGTGTTGAGGCTCGTCACCCGTCAGCGGATACCTCCCCCGCCCTGCCTGAGGACGAAGGACGCCGCACCCGCAGACGTGCTCTGATGACGGCTTTAGATTACTCCCTGGTGGTCGGGGGATTTGTCGCCGGTGTGATTGCGATGGCTCTCCTAGATCATCTGGTAGGTAGTATCTCTCTGTGGTTTGTCGGGTGTTTGGCAGTTGGAGCGTTCTGGGTGGGGTTCCGGGCCGAGAAAAATGAAGATGCGGATAACGAAGCTGAGGCTCAGAGCTAATCCAGCTCCCCTTCCCTGATGTACTAGCCTGATGCACTAGCCGCGGCGGCTGATTCGCAATGGTTAGACATATAGAAATATCCCGTGCAGATGAGAGTATCTGCACGGGATATTTCTATGCCGAACATTCTTCGCGAAAGCGAGAAGGAAGGCGTTTGGCCCGCCGCGGGGGTTGGATGAGGTGGTTGCGACGGGCCAAACTGGTCGGTTACACGCCGTAGAGGTGCGGGCGCGGCAGGTACATCAGCCAGTTGGGTGAGGGCCGGAATCCTGCCGCTAACGGTTTTCACCGACGCCTTAAGCATAACCGGCAAGGCTCCCGAACCTGCGGTAGCTTGAGTGAAGCATCAATCACCCATCTCACGCCATGCCGGGGCGGTATTCAGCCCAAAAATCGGCGCCTATCATCTAGCGCAGCGCCCGGCAAACTAACGCAATGCTCGGTGTGCCTGGTCAAAGAACTCACGCTCGTACACGCACGCCGACAGGTACGCCTGCGCCGCACGCACACGCTGAGCCGGTGAAGCCGCCTCGAACGCACGCTCCACCTCCGCGAGGCTACGTGCCACATCCGCGGCGAACTCTTCGCCACCGTACATGCTCAGCCACTCCGCGTACGGGTGGTCCGCGTGATTCTGCGAGGAGAGCACAGCGCCCACCTCTTCGTACAGCCAGTAGCAGGGCAGGATTGCCGCGGCACCGACCACGTAATCATCACCGGCAGCGGAGGCACGCAGGAAATTCGTGTACCCCATCGTAATCGGCGAGGGCCCACCCAGACGCGCACGGTTAGCCAGCCAGCCCTCGTGCAGCTGCGATTCGGCGGCAATCGCCTCATGCGCGCCAGCTGCCCAGTGCACCTGCGCCTCAGCGGTGTCAGCACGCGCCGAGAGAGTCGCGAGCGCACGCGAATAATCACGCAGGTAGAGGGCGTCCTGGTCCAGGTAGAAGGCGAACAGGTCCTCGTCGAGGGTGCCGTCACCGAGGGCGCGTACGAAAGGCAGGTCCAGGATCTGGTGCCAGGTTTCGCCACCGGCTGCCCAGAGGGCGGCGGTCCAGGGACCGGCGGGCTTTACGACGGCTTCACCGGCGGGTACGGGGCTGACCGGCAGCAGACGCTCCGGGCTGGTGCCGTCCAGAGTATTGCCCTCAGAGTCGGTGGTGGCGAGCAGGTGATGCCACGGGTACGCGGAGGCGGCAGCCTCCAGACGGCGGGCACGGGCGGCGTGGTCCACCGGGCCGTGGCCCTCACCGGAGCCGACCTGCAGACCGGCACCTGCGGCAATGGATTCGTGGAGCCAGCGGGTGCTCCACTGCAGGGCGCGGTGGGTGTCTTCGCTGGTCAGAACGCTCTGCTGGCCTGCGGTGTGTTCTGCGACTTCGGCGTGCTGGAGCAGCTCCACTCCCAGGCGGGTTGCCAGCGATGAGGACAGGGAGCATCCGGTGCCGTGCGTATTGCGGCTGTCCAGGCGCGGGGTGCGCACGTGCGCGCAGGTGCCGTCCGGGAAGACCGCGGTGTTACCGGCGTCCTGACCGCACAGGTGGCCGCCCTTCACAATCACGGTGGTTCCGGTCGCCGCCGCAAGGTTCGCCGCCTGCTCATGCGCCTCATCGAAAGTCTGAGCGGGCTCCTTCTCACAGAGCACGGCGAGCTCCGGAATGTTCGGGGTAATCACATTCACGAGCGGCACGAGGTCGCGCAGCGCCTGCTCCGCTTCCGCCTGCAGCAGGCGGTCACCGCTGGAAGCAATCATGACCGGGTCGAGCACGACCACGGGCACGGGATGCTCGCTCAGCCAGGTGCGGACGGTGCGAATCGTGTCTGCGTCGCCGAGCATGCCGATTTTCACGGCGTCAACCGTGACGTCATCAAAAACGGCGGCAAGCTGCGCGGTCAAAAATTCCAGGGGCGGGGTGAATACTTCACGAACCCCGCACGTGTTTTGGGCGACCAGTGAGGTGGTCACACACATGCCGTAACCGCCGGATGCGGCAATGGACTTGAGGTCCGCCTGGATACCTGCACCGCCGGAGGGGTCGGTTCCCGCAATGGAGAGAACCCTCGGCACCCGAGCTGTCTGGGGTACCCCGGATGCTCCGGAGGCGCTCGCGCCGGGTGCAGGGTTGGAGAGGGTCGAGGGGTTGGAGGTGGGTGCGCACGAGGGCGCGGTAGGCTGCTCTGCCATGATCGATAATCCCTTCGCTAGTTCGAACTAGAGCAGGTTCAATGGGTGATTCTCTCAGCCTTGAGTGTTATTACGCCGTTTCGTGCGCCCGCTGTGCTGTAGCTCTTCGCTGTGCCGTAGCCCTTCGTTGGGCGGTCAGTTGGGCGGGTTAGCGGGTCGCGGGCGTCTCAAGGCACCCCATATCGCTCTGCCAGGTTATCACAATGATTCTCCGTAGCTAAAAGTTCTGCGGGTAACAAGTGAATCTCTCCGAAATTTTCGTTTGAGTCTTGCACTCTTGCGAGTGCTCCCGCCGCCGATTTCAGTGCACCCTTGTACGGAAACCACCCGTTAAACACGTAGTGCCCGGCACCGCTTCACACGGTACCGGGCACTATCAGCCGGGCACTATCAGCCGGGTTTAGGTCAGGGCGAAAATCTCTGCCGGTGAACCCTCCGCAATGATCCTACCCTCGTGCAGCAGGACCGCGCGGTCAGCCAGCGAGGCGATACGCGCATCGTGCGAAATGATCAGCACCGCACGGTTCGCCAGCACGGCGCTCAGGGACTCGGTTGCGTCCGCGAGCTCCAGCTGGGTGGTGGACTCGTCCAGAATCACGGCGTGCGGGTCAGCAAGCACAATACGTGCCAGCGCCAGCTGCTGAATCTGGTCGCGGGTCAGCGGCGAATCCGCGCCGCTCACGACAGTATCCATGCCCTGCGGCAGGTCGCGCCACCAGCGGGCACCGATAGCGTCCAGTGCCTCGCCCATCTGCTCGACGGTTGCATCCGGCACGACCACCGTAAAGTTATCGGCGAGAGTACCGAAGAAGACGTGCGCTTCCTGGGTGCAGACCAGCAGGCGCGGGCGGCCGTCGGCGGCGGCATCGGTCGGGAAGTCGCCGTGACCGACCGGGCGACCCATCACGGTGATGGTGCCGTCCAGGGCGGTCAGCGAACCACCAATCAGACGAGCCAGGGTGGTCTTACCCGAACCGGAACGGCCCACCAGGGCGAGCGCCTCACCGCGGCGAATCTTCAGGTTGATACCTTCCAGAACGAGGGCGTCGGGCGAGTAGCCGTAGGAGACGTCGGTGCAGTCAATGGCGTACTGCGGGTCCTTCACGGCTTCATCCGAGACGGCGGCGAACGCTTCGGCACGGTGCTGTGCACGCGCCTCACGCTGCTTCTTCGCCAGGGAGACCACACCGAACACGCGGCCCATGTTCACGAGCATGATGCGCAGGCTGCTGACGTGGTGGTTCAGCATGTCGGCGAGGATTCGCAGGCTGAAAACCATGACCGAGGCGGTCGCTACGGCGCCCCAGGAAGCCCAGCCGAGAGCCACGCAGGCGGCGCCCCAGAGCATGCACAGAACCGTCGGGATCCAGGCGTTAATAGCGTCCACGGTGAAGTACAGCTGGCGGATGCGCACCATGCCCAACTGCGCGGCAAACTGGCGCTTGTTCTCACCGGCGAAGGCGTCTTCGCGGGCGGTGTGAACGCCCAGCTCACGGATCGTGGAGGTGCCGCGAATGTTCTCGGTCAGCACGCTGTTGAGGTCGCTCACGCGCTCCTGGGCGGTCTGGTTGCGTGCCGCCATGAGCGGTAGCATCTTCGACATGATGAGGGCAAGACCGGCAATCATGGGCAGCATAATCAGACCCATTGCGGGGCTCACAAACGCCAGGGAGATCGTGGAAACCAGGAAGTACAGGACCACGTAGATTGCACCGAGAAGGTCTGTGCTGACAGCGTTTGCTGCCGAGGACAGGTCGTCGGTCACGCGGGTGAGCAGGTCGCCGCTGCCGGCTTCTTCCACGGTGCGTGCATCCAGGTCGAGGGTGCCGTCGAGGGTGTCCTGGTTGGCATCACGGGTGACGAGCGCACCCAGTCGGGCCGCACTGTACGAGGAGACCATGAGGGTTATCGCCTGCACGATGAACGCCGCCAGGATAATCAGAATCGGCTGCCACGGGTAGCTGGAAAACTTGCCCGCCACCACGTCGTCCACGGTGGCACCAATCTGCAGGGGCACCACCGCACCCATGAGGGTGCTGACCATGTAAATGACGAAGGTGTAGAGGGCTCGTCCCTTATGCACTGCGAGGTAGTTCCACATGCGGCGTGCCACGTAGGCGGGGGTTTCGATGGGGAGCTGCTTTGCCATGCTAGTTCACCTCCTGATTCTGAGTGGTTTCGGTCTGAGCAGTTTCAGACTGAGCGGTTTCCGGGTAGCCGTCGCGTTCCATGCGGCGGGTCGTCTCCGCGGTCGTGGAGACAACGTAGACCTGCTCCAAATCCTGTAGCAGGCCGGGGTAGCCGACGGGCAGGCGGTCGCTACCGATCTGGGTTTCCATCGCATCGTAGATGTAGCGCTGGCTGGGTTCGTCCACGGAGTTCAGCGGCTCGGTCAGGATGAGCACCTGCGCGTCCTGTGCGAGTGCGCGGGCGAGCGCCAGACGCTGACGCTGACCACCGGAGAGGTTCGCGCCTTCGCTGGTGATGCGGGCGGCGAAGTAGTCTTCGGGGTTGCGTCCGCCCAGCCGGTAGGCGATTTCGCGGGAGTCGGTAATCTTCAGCAGTTCCTCATCCTTCGCCTGTGCCAGCTCCTCGTCGGGGTTCGGCACGGTGCCCAGGCGCAGGTGCTCCTGCAGGGTTCCCGCAAAAATCATGGGGTTGGGTTCGCTCAGCAGCACGCGGCGGCCGGAGGCGTCCTTGAGGTCCTCTCCCCCGCGGCGTAGGGTGCGGGCGAGCGCCTCGGCGTAGTCTTGCGCGGTGAGGTTGTAGTCGCGCGGATTGACGTACACGATGCGCGGGTTGCTTGCACCGGCGGGGGCAACGGGTACGGGCACCTTCAGGGTGCTCGCCTCGACTGCCTGTTCGGCGCGTGCCAGCTGCGCCATTTCTTCGTCGGTGCGCGGGCTCTTCAGCACGCCCTGGCGTACGCCCGCGTGACCTTCGAGACGGGCGACCTTGGCGAGCGCAATCTTGGCGTATCGCCATGCGGTGAGGAAGTTCTGGGTAATCCAGATGGGGCCGCCCATCATCGCGATAATGGAGGCGACGGTCACCAGGGACGCGGCGGGTGTGTCGGATACCCAGCGGCCGTTTTCGACGTGGCCGGTGAGGGCAAAGCCGATGCCGAGCAGGGTCACGGCACCGCCGAGCAGCGCGCGGATGAGGAACATCCAGCGGTGCGTCTTTTCGTAGCGCATGTAGCTGTCGAAAACTTCGTCGGTGCCGCGGTGGTAGCGTTCACGCATCTGCTCTTCGGCGCCGAGGCCGGCGATGGTGCGCAGACCGGTGGCGATGTCGGAGGCGCGTGAGGAGGCTTCGCCGTCCTTTTCACGGTATTCGCCGATTTTGGATTCGAGGAAGGTCGAGTACCAGGCGATGACGCCGACCACAATGAGCGTGCCGATAAGGGTGACGACCGCGGTGACGGGGTTGATGAGCCAGAGCTGCACGGCACCGAGGGTCGCGATAATCATGGCGTTGACGAATAGCGGCAGTGAGAAGTAGACGTCCGTGATGCGGCGTACGTCTTTGTTCATGACGGTGACTGCTTCGCCGGAGTCTACGCCGGTGCGGGTTTTGCCCATGAGTCGGTTGATGTAGATGCGCCAGTCGCGGCCGAGTTCTGCACTGAGGGTCATGGAGGTACCCCAGCCAAAGAACTCGTTAATCACGATGAAGGTGATAGATGCGATGACGACCCAGAACATGGGCCAGGCGTCGGGTGCTTTGCCAGCGATGTGCTGGTTGATGAATTGACCCACCATGACGGGGATCAGGATTGCGCCAATACCTGCGGTAGTTTCACCCACGATGGGGATTGCCCAGCGGTGCCAGGGGTATTTGTGTCCGGGCGCGGTGACGCGCAGGGCGAGGCGCTTTTTGAGGGCTTCTTCTTCGGCCTTGCGCAGTTCGCTGCCGGTTATTTCCGGTGCAGATTTTTTCTGAGCGGCTTTTTCCTGCGTGGTTTTGTTATGCATGGATTCTTCATGCGTAGCTTCTTCACGCGCGGCGTTTTCTTGTGCCTTGTCAGCGTTGTATTCAGTCATTCAACGTCTCTCCTTTCTCTTACCCTATTCCTTTATCAATGTGGCACGCAACACTATTTACGCAATAGATGGGCGTGTCGTCATTTATGCAACGTATTTTGGGGCGTGTATCGACCGCACAGTATGGTCCGGCATCAATCGGCGGACTTGAACCTAGGCGGTAATTTATGCGGCATGGAACCCTGCGGTGTGAGGCTCTGCAGTGTGGAGCCCTGTGCCTTTGACCTTCTGAGCGCCAGGTTGTGCATCACTGCATCTAAAACGCTTTATTCCACCCTACCTGAACTTTAGGTTTTCCCGCATTAGAGCACGCGACTTTGCACCTATGCCGAGTTGTTCCCTCGTAACGATAACGCCCCCGCGCCCGCGCTATTCCCGATAGACTGGAATCCTCATGAGTATTTTGAATTTTCTTTCTCCCTCGCTGGGTGAGAATCCCGGCGACTACAATCGACGCGATTTTAAGAGCAACCCCCTCACCGCCGAAGAAATCTATGAGGCGTTCACCGAGTGGATTTCGACCCGCGGTATGACCCTGTACCCCGCCCAGGACGAGGCCGTTCTGAGCATTGCCGCCGGACATAACGTGGTGCTGGCAACCCCGACCGGTTCCGGTAAGTCCACGGTGGCTGTTGCCGCGCATTTTACGGGCCTGGCGACCGGTCAGCGCTCCTACTACACCGCCCCCATTAAGGCGCTGGTATCTGAGAAGTTCTTTGACCTAATCAATATTTTTGGCGCCGAGAACGTGGGCATGATTACCGGCGACTCCGCCATTAATACGGAGGCGCCCATTATCTGCTGCACCGCGGAAATTCTCGCCAATATTGCCCTGCGCGAGGGTAAGGATGCGGACCTGTGCCAGGTCATCATGGACGAGTTCCACTTCTACTCTGACCCGCAGCGCGGCTGGGCGTGGCAGCTTCCCCTGCTGGAGCTTCCGCAGGCGCAGTTCCTGCTGATGAGCGCAACCCTGGGCGATACGACTCGCTTCCAGGAGGAGATGACGGCGCTGACCGGCCGCGAGAGCGACCTGGTGGCGCATTCTGAGCGTCCCATTCCGCTGCATTTCTACTACTCCACCACCCCGGTTCAGGAGACGGTGCAGGAGCTCGTGCAGACCAAGCAGACTCCGGTCTACATTGTGCACTTCTCGCAGAAGGCGGCGCTGGAGCAGGCGAACGCGCTGCTGTCGGTGGCTATTGCTTCGAAGGAAGATAAGGAACGCATCGCGGAGCTGATTGCGAAGTTCCGTTTCGGTCCGGGCTTCGGTAAGGCGCTGAATAAGCTGGTGCGTGCCGGTATCGGTATTCACCACGCGGGTATGCTGCCCAAGTACCGCCGCCTCGTGGAGCAGCTGGCTCAGGAGGGTCTGCTCAAGGTGATTTGCGGTACCGACACCCTGGGTGTGGGTATTAACGTGCCGATCCGTACCGTGCTGATTACGGCGCTGTCGAAGTTTGACGGTGCCCGTAGCCGCCGTCTGCGTGCCCGCGAGTTCCACCAGATCGCTGGACGCGCCGGCCGCGCCGGTTTTGATACCGCCGGCACCGTGGTGGTTCAGGCACCCGAGCACGATATTGAGAACGCTCGCCTGCTGGCTAAGGCTCAGGCGAAGTTCGGTGACGACACCAAGCGCATTAACCAGTCGCTGTCCTCCAAGCGTAAGAAGGCGCCGGAAGGGTTCGTTGGCTGGTCCGAGAAGACCTTCAAGCAACTGGTAGAAGCCGCCCCGGAGCCGCTGACCTCCTCCTTCGACATCACCCATTCGATGCTACTGAACCTGATGCACCGCCCGGAGAACCCGGTCATTGCCGCGTACCGCATCATTCAGGAGAACCACGAGAGCCCCGCGCGCCGCCGCGAGCTGCTGCGCAAGGCAATCGGCATCTACAAGGAGCTGCTGACCGGCGGCGTGATTGAGCGAACCAACACCCCGGACGAGCACGGCTCCTACCTGCGCCTGACCGAGGACCTGCAGGATAACTTTGCCCTGAACCAGCCACTGTCCGCTTTTGCGGTCGCCGCGCTGGAACTGCTCGACCCCGAATCCCCCAGCTACGCACTGGACGCGCTCTCCCTCATTGAGGCGACCCTGGATTCGCCGAACCAGGTGCTGTACGCGCAGGAACGCAAGGCGAAGAACGAACTGTCGGCACAGTTGAAGGCGGACGGTGTGGACTACACCGAACGCATGAACGAGCTGGACAAGGTCACCTACCCGCAGCCTCTGGCGGAGCTCATTGATCAGGCGTACACGACCTACAAGCAGTCCGCGCCGTGGGTTGCACGTTTTGAGCCGCGCCCCAAGTCGATTGTGCGTAACATGTACGAACGCGCGATGGGCTTCAACGACTTCGTGCAGTACTACTCGCTCGAACGTGCCGAGGGCGTGCTTCTGCGTTACCTCTCTGACGCGTACAAGGCGCTGCGCCACACCATCCCCGATTCTGCCGTGACCGACGAGCTTGACGACATTATCGAGTGGCTCGGCGAGCTCGTGCGCCAGACCGACTCCTCCCTGGTGGACGAGTGGGAGAAGCTGGCTGCCGGCGAAGACACCGCGACCATTGCCGCCGAGCACGCCTCCATCGAGGAGGAAGAGCCTCCCGCCGTGACGAAGAACCTGCGTGCCTTCCGCGTGATGGTGCGCAACGCCCTCTTCCGCCGTGTGGAGCTCTTCGCTGACGAGCGTGACCGCGCCCTGGGCGCCCTGGACGAATGGTGCGGCTGGGATGCCGACCGCTGGGCGGACGCCATGGACGACTACTTCGACACCTACGACGACATCTACACGGACGCCGACGCACGTTCGCCTCGCCTGGTCAGCATGGACGAAGACACCGCCGCTCACCCGGGCGTATGGAAGGTTCAGCAGAGCTTCGCCGACCCCGAAGATAACTTTGACTTCGGTATTCGTGCCGAGGTCGATTTGGCGGCATCCGATGAGGCGGGTTACCCGGTGCTGAAGATTCTGAGCGTGGGCGAGTTCTAAGACTCCGCCTGAGGCTCTGCCACGATGTTGCCCATAGTGGGCTAGAATACAGAGTATCTATCTATTTGAATGAAAGAAGGTTCACCGTTGACCGTTTCTTCGCTTCCCAAGGTTGAGTACCGCAAGGGTTCGGTCGTCAAGCACGACGGCTACGAGATTACCGACCACTGGTTCCAGGTTCCCCTGACCCACGGTCTGATTTTCTCCAAGGGCAAGGATGCCGCTCTCTCCTCCCGTTTCGCGGACCAGACCATCACCGTGTTCGCCCGCGAGGTTGTGAGCACCAACGAGACTCTGACCGTTTCGGCTGATAAGCGTCCTTACATTGTGTACCTGCAGGGCGGCCCCGGTTTCGGTTCGCCGAAGACCGGCTCCATTGGCGGCTGGATTGCTGAGCTGGCGAAGTCTCACCGCGTGGTTCTTCTGGATCAGCGCGGTACCGGCATGTCTTCCCCGCTGTCTGCTCGCAACATCACCGCTGTGGGTGACGCGCAGGTTCAGGCTGAGTACACTGAGCTGTTCCGTGCGGACTCCATCATTGCTGACGCGGAGGCTGTCCGCGAGGTGCTGCTGGCTGACCGTGCCGACAAGCGCTGGTCCACCATTGGTCAGTCCTTCGGTGGCTTCCTGACCCTGTCCTACCTGTCGTTCGCACCGCAGTCGCTGCGTGACTGCCGCATCACCGCGGGCCTGGCGCCGATTCGCACCTCCGTGGACAACGTCTACCAGCACACCTTCGACCGCATGAAGGAACGTGTTGAGGAGTACTACAGCTGGTTCCCCGAGGACGCTGAGCTCGCTACCCGCATTGCTGAGCACCTGCGCACCCACAAGGAGTACCTGCCCACCGGTGAGCGTCTGACCGATCACCGCTTCCAGATGGCCGGCCATTTCCTGGGTGGCCGCTGGCGCGAGCGCGGTCTGCACTACTTCCTGGAGACTGCTTTCGCTGAGGGTAACGACCACCTGTCCGATCAGTTCCTGACCGCTATGGGTGCCGAGGTGACCTTCCAGGCGAACCCGCTGTACGCCCTGATGCACGAGACCATTTACGCTGACGGCCCCGCTGACGGCGTTCTGCCCGGCATCCCCGGCTACGAGCTGTCCCCCTCCCCCGCGCCGACCAACTGGTCTGCTGCTCGCGTGGCGGCTTCCCGCCCCGAGTTCGCACCGGATGCGGACCGTCTGCTCTTCACCGGCGAGCACATCTTCCCCTGGTACTACGAGGAGGATCCCTCGCTGCGTCCGCTGGCTGAGGTTGCAAACCTGCTGGCTGAGAAGAAGGACTGGGGCCGCCTGTACGACCACGCACAGCTGCACAAGAACGAGGTTCCCGTGGTGGCTGCGGCGTACAACCCGGACGTGTACGTGGACTTTGAGCACTCCATGGAGACCGCTCGCTGGGTCGGCAACACTCAGGTGTGGACCTCGAAGACCCACCACCACGACGGTTTCGGTTCTGACTCGCTGACCATTCTGGGTCACCTGAAGAACATGCTGGCTGAGGTTCACAACCAGTAATTCTTCTGAAATATCTCTGATATAGCTAAAGCCCCTCACCCCGGTTTGAACTGCGCCCCGAAACTTGGACGCATTAAA
>NZ_KV801762.1:0-4463 GCF_001810515.1 Rothia sp. HMSC075F09 | reverse complement strand
AAAAAAGGCTAACCAATCCTCTTAACCTTCCAGCACCGGGCAGGAGTCAGTCCGTATACATCGTCTTACGACTTCGCACGGACCTGTGTTTTTGATAAACAGTCGCTTCCCCCTGGTCTCTGCGACCCATACACGCTCCAGGCAGCAAGTGCCCATCACGCTCAAGGTCCCCCTTCTCCCGAAGTTACGGGGGCATTTTGCCGAGTTCCTTAACCATGATTCTCTCGATCGCCTTAGTATTCTCTACCTGATCACCTGTGTCGGTTTAGGGTACGGGCGGCTAAAACCTCACGCCGATGCTTTTCTCGGCAGCATAGGATCACCAAATCCCCCAAAAACAGGGTCCCATCACGTCTCAGGCACACAGCCGGCGCATTTAACAACCGACAACCCTACACGCTTAGACCACGACAACCATCGCGTGGCTTGGCTACCTTCCTGCGTCACACCTGTTAACACGTTTACCTCCAAAGATCGGGTCCCACAACCCACACAACACACAAACAAAAGCCTGCACATCATGCTTCGCATGGTTAGCATCACAATATCAGTATGGGCGGTTTTTCACCGGTACGGGAATATCAACCCGTTATCCATCGACTACGCCTGTCGGCCTCGCCTTAGGCCCCGACTAACCCAGGGCAGATTAACTTGACCCTGGAACCCTTGATCATCCGGCGGATGAGTTTCTCACTCATCTTTCGCTACTCATGCCTGCATTCTCACTCGCATAGCCTCCACCACTGGTTTACACCGCAGCTTCACCGGCTACACGACGCTCCCCTACCCAACAATCCAAAAAAGATCATTGCCACAACTTCGGCGGTGTACTTGAGCCCCGCTACATTATCGGCGCAGAATCACTTGACCAGTGAGCTGTTACGCACTCTTTCAAGGATGGCTGCTTCTAAGCCAACCTCCTGGTTGTCTAAGCAACTCCACATCCTTTCCCACTTAGCACACGCTTAGGGGCCTTAGTTGGTGGTCTGGGCTGTTTCCCTCTCGACAATGAAGCTTATCCCCCACTGTCTCACTGCTACGCTCTCACTTACCGGCATTCGGAGTTTAGCTGACGTCAGTAACCCGTGAAGGCCCATCGGCCATCCAGTAGCTCTACCTCCGGCAAGAAACACGTAACGCTGCACCTAAATGCATTTCGGGGAGAACCAGCTATCACAGAGTTTGATTGGCCTTTCACCCCTATCCACAGCTCATCCCCTCCATTTTCAACTGAAGTGGGTTCGGTCCTCCACGACGTCTTACCGTCGCTTCAACCTGGCCATGGATAGATCACTCCGCTTCGGGTCTAGGTCATGCCACTCAAACGCCCTATTCAGACTCGCTTTCGCTACGGATACCCCACACGGGTTAACCTCGCGACATAACACTAACTCGCAGGCTCATTCTTCAAAAGGCACGCTGTCACCCCAAAAGGCTCCAACGGCTTGTAAGCACACGGTTTCAGGTACTATTTCACTCCCCTCCCGGGGTACTTTTCACCATTCCCTCACGGTACTGATTCACTATCGGTCACTAAGAAGTATTTAGACTTACCAGGTGGTCCTGGCAGATTCACACGAGATTCCACGAGCCCCGTGCTACTCGGGTGGCCACACCACGGACAGAACAATTTCGATTACGGGACTCTCACCCTCTACGGCCGACCATTCCAAGTCGTTCACCTACCATCCTGAACATCATGCCGGCAGCCAGTTAGAACTGCCACTGTGACTCCCACAACCCCCATGATGCAACGCCTAACCGCTATCACACACCACAGGTTTAGTCTCTTCCGCTTTCGCTCGCCACTACTCACAGAATCATTACTTTATTTTCTCTTCCTGCGGGTACTGAGATGTTTCACTTCCCCGCGTTCCCCCCAACCAGCCTATACATTCAGCTGGCGGTAACTCACCATGAAGATGAGCCAGGTTTCCCCATTCGGAAATCCTCGGATCACAGCCCAGTTATCGGCTCCCCGAGGCTTATCGCAGATTCACACGTCCTTCATCGGCTCTTAATGCCAAGGCATCCACCGTGTGCCCTTAATAACTTACACACAATCAAGAAAAATAAGAATCTAAAATCAACAATCAAACCAACACCAAAGCATTGATTCAACGCAAATTCCAGAAGATGCTCGCGTCCACTATATAGTTCTCAAACAACAACCCACAACACAACAACAACACAAACAAAAACACTTGCATCATCACCATGCCAGGCAAACAAAGGAACAACACACACGTGTTACCCCAAAACCCAACAATGCGCCTCATCCAACCCAAAACCAACATTCCACCCATGAGCAAAACCACCCACCCGACACTCGCGGGTAGCATGGCCAACTAAATGTGCTCCTTAGAAAGGAGGTGATCCAGCCGCACCTTCCGGTACGGCTACCTTGTTACGACTTAGTCCCAATCGCCAATCCCACCTTAGACGGCTCCCTCCAAAAGGTTAGGCCACCGGCTTTGGGTGTTACCAACTTTCGTGACTTGACGGGCGGTGTGTACAAGGCCCGGGAACGTATTCACCGCAGCGTTGCTGATCTGCGATTACTAGCGACTCCGACTTCATGGGGTCGAGTTGCAGACCCCAATCCGAACTGAGACCGGCTTTTAGGGATTAGCTCCACCTCACAGTATCGCAACCCTCTGTACCGGCCATTGTAGCATGCGTGAAGCCCAAGACATAAGGGGCATGATGATTTGACGTCATCCCCACCTTCCTCCGAGTTGACCCCGGCAGTCTCCTATGAGTCCCCACCATAACGTGCTGGCAACATAGAACGAGGGTTGCGCTCGTTGCGGGACTTAACCCAACATCTCACGACACGAGCTGACGACAACCATGCACCACCTGTATACCAGCCCCGAAGGGAAACACCATCTCTGATGCGGTCCAGTATATGTCAAGCCTTGGTAAGGTTCTTCGCGTTGCATCGAATTAATCCGCATGCTCCGCCGCTTGTGCGGGCCCCCGTCAATTTCTTTGAGTTTTAGCCTTGCGGCCGTACTCCCCAGGCGGGGCACTTAATGCGTTAGCTACGGCGCGGAAAACGTGGAATGTCCCCCACACCTAGTGCCCAACGTTTACGGCATGGACTACCAGGGTATCTAATCCTGTTCGCTCCCCATGCTTTCGCTTCTCAGCGTCAGTTACAGCCCAGAGACCTGCCTTCGCCATCGGTGTTCCTCCTGATATCTGCGCATTCCACCGCTACACCAGGAATTCCAGTCTCCCCTACTGCACTCTAGTCTGCCCGTACCCACTGCAATACACGGGGTTAAGCCCCGGCCTTTCACAGCAGACGCGACAAACCGCCTACAAGCTCTTTACGCCCAATAATTCCGGACAACGCTCGCGCCCTACGTATTACCGCGGCTGCTGGCACGTAGTTAGCCGGCGCTTTCTCTGCAGGTACCGTCAATCTCTCTTCTTCCCTGCTAACAGAGGTTTACAACCCGAAGGCCGTCATCCCTCACGCGGCGTCGCTGCATCAGGCTTGCGCCCATTGTGCAATATTCCCCACTGCTGCCTCCCGTAGGAGTCTGGGCCGTGTCTCAGTCCCAGTGTGGCCGGTCACCCTCTCAGGCCGGCTACCCGTCGTCGCCTTGGTGAGCCGTTACCTCACCAACAAGCTGATAGGCCGTGAGCCCATCTATAACCACTACATAACGCTTTCCACCAACACCCCATGCGGAGATTGGTCGTATCCGGTATTAGACCCAGTTTCCCGGGCTTATCCCAGAGTTAAAGGTAGGTTACTCACGTATTACTCACCCGTTCGCCACTAATCCACCTAGCAAGCTAGGCTTCATCGTTCGACTTGCATGTGTTAAGCACGCCGCCAGCGTTCGTCCTGAGCCAGAATCAAACTCTCCGTTGAAAAAATAGAAAAGCTTGATAATCTGATCTCAAACAGCGAATCACACACGGGGGTGCGTGACTCAAGCTGACTAAATTTGAAACCATTTGATGATTATCAAATATCAATAAATATTTGGTATTAGTTTCAGTTTCCATCACCATAATGGTGATTTTATTGAACAAAGCACACTATTGAGTTCTCAAGCAACACACCGATTCAACACCTCAACTTACTCTTTCGAGAAGTCTTACCGTTGAACGGTCATTCATGTTATTTTCATTGTTACCGCGTTCCCGCGGCAACTCAATCAACTATACCAGCGTTTCGTTTGCCATGCAAATCCGTTTTCCGTGATTCACACCACAAAGTTTCTTTCCTAAACTCCTCCAACATCACCATCAGATGACCTGAGATTCTTCTAAGCAAGAAACCAAAACACTATACAATTGAAAGACAGTCAAACCGCTTCTGACTAGGAGAAACACCGAAGAAAACTCTTCGTTTTTTCCTCCTCGCCGCGGCGACTCATACAACTATACAGACCCCTAAACGCCCCTGCAACCCGAAAATGGGTGAAGTAGACCACAAA
>NZ_KV801761.1:0-264 GCF_001810515.1 Rothia sp. HMSC075F09 | reverse complement strand
TTAATTCAAGTCACAGGGAATACGAGAGTCGCACTCTCAATTTCGGTTTGGGGCATGCGATGGATTTCCTGACTTCGGCTCGCCAATGGTTGCGGGTTGTGGATATGAATGACCGCGGCGTCATTCTTTTGAAAGGAGATTCTGATGAGGATCTTTAATAAGTCTCTTGCTGTTGCGGCCTGTGTGGCTGCGGTGACTTTCGGTGCGGTAGCACCTCCGGCACATGCGGGTGTTACTTTCTATTCGGATGCCAATTTCCTTGGG
>NZ_KV801760.1:0-4181 GCF_001810515.1 Rothia sp. HMSC075F09 | reverse complement strand
CCAATCCCGGCGGCACCGACCAGCAAATCAGACAAGGAGCTGACAATGAGTGCTAACACCTGGAACGTAACGTTTAAGGATATGCCCGACCTGATTTTCAACGTTGAACAGATGGAGAACGCGGGGAAGAAGGTTTACGGCCTCGTCCTGACCAACAGTATTCCCTTCACCTTTAATGGGTTGAAAAAGGAGCTGGCAGGTGAGAAGTTCGGCACCCTGGAAGATATTCTTGAATGGCTCGAATCCGACCCTGGGCAGATTCAGAAGCCCTTCTGTGAAACTATCAGCGGCGGGCACCGTGACTCTGGAGAGCAGCTGTACACCGCGCCTTGTGTCCCTGTGCAGGATGACGTTTACGTGTGGTGGAACCACGAAGAAGTAGAGCAAGCGCCGGGCACTCGAACCGTCCTCATGGATTGCGGTTACGCCGACGAGGACGACTTGGCCGACCCGAACGCCGAAGCGTGGGAGGACATGGAGCGCCTGAATGTCCATTCAGAACCGCTTCCGGTCACGGTTGGGAATGTTCTCGCTTACGCTCACGCTGAGGTGTTCAGGGTGAACGTGCCGGAGCGAATCGAGCTGATCCCGGCGAATGAGATTCTAGATGACCTTATCGAGCACTTCGCGCAGCAGACCGAACAGGACTAGGGGGCGGCGGTGCTATTTCTTGCAGAAAACTCCACCCTGTATGGCGTAATCGGCGTTGCCGGAGTCGCTGTCGCCATTCTCTACTCGCTGGGGTTGGCGTTCGTGTCCCTCTGGATATGTTCGGAAACCGACGATTTTGACGGACTTACCGGGGTATTTGGGGCCTGGATTTTTGGAGTAGCTACCATTCTGTATATCACTACTACCATTCAGAGGATTCTTTAAATTAAAACCCCCGGTGCCACCGCCCAAAAACGGGCGTGGGAAAAGGCACCGGGGGAAACCCCCACCACACGCGGGGGACAGAAGGTGCGTGAAAATCATGTAAACACGCAGAAGAAAGGATACAGGAAATAATGGCAAAGAAAAAGAAGAAGGAACAAGAGTTCATCGCGTACATGACGAGTTCGGATGTGGCAAAAATGGCCGGGGTGAAAGTTTCGACTGTGACCGCCGCCCGCACGAAAGGTCATTTGCACCCCGCCTCTTCTATTGGCAACAACTGGGGATACCTGGAGCCCGAAGTGCGCCGCTGGATGGAATGGCGCGAGAAGTACCCCCCGGAGTCGCGCCGTTGGGGTTGGAACGGTTCCGGTCAGCCCCGCCCGCATGGTGTGGCAGTCAAGAGCGAGAAGAAATGACCGGCTTCTTCTTGCTGCTGGCGGCTATCGTGCTTGTGCTCGCTATAGTCGCCGTCCTACTCGGAAGGCTCTCCGATGGGGAAGACAGGGAGAAAAGCTCTATTAATCCGATATGGCTGCTTTTTGCGGCGGTGCTGTTTGTCGGCTTTTGCTACTGGGCTTTTTTGGCCTCTAAGTGGGAGCAATAGGCAAAAATGAAAGTTTTAGCGGTCATTGGGCTATCCGTCCTCGCTCTGACGTTCTTGCTTGCCCCGCCGTATCTTCTCTTTGCCCGTGGTTGGGGGCTCCGCCGCGGGGCGTGGTATTGGCTTCTGTGGGCGGGCTTGGCGGTGGACACCGGTTATCTGGCGCTCATGGTTGCTCTGAATTAGTCACGGCGCAGCCGACCGTGACCGCTGTCAGCAAATCAGTTAGGAGGAAAAACAGTGCTTGCACTTTTAGATAAAGAAGTAGTTACTCAGCCAGAGGTGTTATTGGTTAGCTGTATTGCCGTTGCTTTGTTTGTGCTCCCTCTGTGGTGTTGGCTGTGGGATGATTTTATTTGGCCTCGCATCACGTGCAAAAAGATCGTGGAGGTTGAACACCTCAACGATGAACTAGAGGTTGAAGTCGAGGAAATCGTCAAGTTCAACCAGTTCATCAACCGTGAATCCAACATCAAGAGCCCGACCGTCGAAGACATCAACTTTGAGAAGCCCTTTGTGCTACTTCGCACGCGAGTGTCCGGCAGCGAAGAGGTTAAGAAATCTACTTTTGTGTTCGATAAGCGGCACGGGAACTGGTGGCCGCGTGATGGGGGGTGGGATGGTGACCCCGCAGGTCTGAAAAAGAACTACCGCACCGCTGTTCATATTGTCCCGTCTGACCGGGATTATTCCTACATTTCCGCTGAGATTTGGCACTCTCGATTCTGTCCGCGTCGTCATTTCCGCAATGACGGGCACCGTCACCGCCACGGTGGACGGTGCAGGCTCATTAGCTCTGAGGAGCATGTGACCTGGCACATCAAGGGTGACAGTTAGAAGGTGCAGCCCCTCTCTCGCATTGTGCGAGTGGGGGGCTTATTTTTTTGGGGAAATTGTGGGGTGAAACCTACTTATATTCCTTTTCTTGTGATACAATATAAGTGTAAGGAAAACACGGGGAGGGAAACCCCGAAACCCTTACCGGCGGCACCGAATCCGGCGCAGCCGACAGCAAATCAGAGAAGGAGAAATAACATGTCACACAGCATCAAGTACCCCCGGAAGGAAAAGGGCCGCACGTACTCGGCACACATTGGCGGGCCTTCACCCTTTGGGAACGGGCCATTCGATAACCGCTGGTACTTCCGCAGCAGGGGGCGAAGGCTCT
Organism: Rothia sp. HMSC075F09; assembly: GCF_001810515.1. NCBI lineage: Bacteria > Bacillati > Actinomycetota > Actinomycetes > Micrococcales > Micrococcaceae > Rothia > Rothia sp. HMSC075F09. The sequence goes on along the minus strand of NZ_KV801760.1, from coordinate 1,536 downwards.
GGCTCAACATGGACCGTGAGCCTAACCCCATTGCCGAAGCATTGGGTGAGAATGCAGAACATATCACCCTTCGCAGCAAAGACCAGGCCCCGAACGTTTTCTTCGCCGCTGATAAGGTCATCGAATTTTTCGAACGAGAAGCCGAAGAAATTCGCAAAGATCAGCACCGGACGCAGCAAGCGGGTTTCCTGAAAAGCTTTGCGCAGTGGCTACGCTGGCTTTCTCGCCAGATTGAGCGAGACTACCCGTTCGACACTCGCCTTCTTCGAGCTGAACATCTCTACGCTCTCAACGTCAACCCGTGCCCGCCGGGCTCATGGATGGTCTGCAATGAAGACGGTGAAGGGCTGGGGTGGGTTCATGAACTCGACGTCCCTAACTGCACCAAATACTACGGCTACATCATGAACAGCTGGTCGGCCATGATGGGTAATGAACTTGATGCCTACGCCTACGCCGATTCACAGAGCGATAGCCTGGAAACCTGTGTGAATGAAGTTCGCGCCGCAGCGCAACCGCCGCGGAACCGCAGGATTCGCTAATTCCCATCAGGGATAAGGCAAAAACTAGCCGGTGACGAAAACGCTTGCCTCACTTTCAGAGGTAGTGTTAAACTGAAAACATAACCGCATAGGGAACGTGGAAGTGGCTAAGTTTTGCGAGGCTATCCCTTTTCTCACCCCCCTTGCAGGGGGTGAGCTTTCATTGAGGACTCCACTAGAAGTCTCTGGGAGCGTTGCTTTCCTGCTTTTCTCTTAACCCGGTGACGGGTTAAGGGACTTTCATTGAGGTTTGGACCTGTTGCTATATGGAGCGTCTGTTTCTAAGCCTTCCCCGGAATCCGCGTTTGCGGTGAACGGGGCTTTCATTGAGGGTAGTACTTTACCTCGGATGGAGCATTGCTTTCTTCCTTTTCTCACCCCTCACAAGGGGGTGGGTCTTCATTGAGGGATTAAAGTTCGTCCTGGAAGAGCTTTTCTCTTGCACCCTTTTCCTTCCGCTTCGCCCCCGCTGGTGGGGCGGAAGGACTTTCATTGAGGAATCAACATTATCTAGCGGGAGGCCCTTCTTTATGTGTATTCCCCGCCGCTCTTGCGGGTTGCGGGGCTTTCATTGAGGAATTAAAATTTTGTGGGAAGAAGCCGACTGTTTGATTCTCATTCCCCCACCTTACCGCTCTGTGGTTGTGTGCTACAGGCAGGGGGTGCGGGGCTTTCATTGAGGGGCGAACATTTTTTGGGTGGGAGCCTCTTTTCCCTATGGGTATTCCCCGCCGCCCGCAAGAGCGGCGGGGCTTTCATTGAGGAATGTACTGTAGCCCTATTGGAGCGGAACTTTCCCAATATTTCCCTTGACCTGGTGACGGGTTAAGGGACTTTCATTAAAGCTTCGGCACTGAACCTGATAGGTTCAGTGCCGAAGCTTTTTAAGTGCCCGCAGCAGGCGGCGGTGACCGGTCATCAGCGCCTGGAGCCCGGAATTTTTCGTGATAATTTCGCCGCCACACCTTGTTTATATGCGTTCAGCTGTGCTACA
>NZ_KV801759.1:0-63897 GCF_001810515.1 Rothia sp. HMSC075F09 | reverse complement strand
TACTGCACTTTTGTGGGTGTGGGAGAGTAGGTTATTGCCGCTTTATTATTCAATAGCCCCGGCTTCGCCGGGGCTATTTTTGTTTGGGGAGGCCGTTAGGCCTCCCCATTTGTCTTTAACATCCCATCAGTACGGGTGCACGGAAGGTGCTCTCTATACTAGAATGGTATGGCTTATGTTTAGGCATTAGCGGGTGTATCTAAAGCACCCCTCATAGAGTTGATGCCTCAGGCAGCGGTTCGCCCGAATCGACTGCATACCCTACCCGCCCACACTGGCGGATACCTCCCAAGGAGATTCATGTCTGAGACCCCCCGTCACGAGTCTAACGGCTCCGGCCCCCGCCAGCACCGCAAGAACAGCGGAGGAAAGGACTTCCGCTCCAAGAAGGGCGGCAAGAACTTTGGCGGCAAGGGCGGTTTCAAGCGTAACGACCGCGGAGGCAAGAAGTTCGACGGCCGTCGCTCCGACTCCCGATCCAAGGCACCTCGCTCCAACGGTCCCGAGGCAGAAGCACCTCGCGAAGAAGTACGCAGCATCGGTGGCCGTGCAGGCTATCGCCCCGCAAAGCCCAAGGCGCCGGAAATTGACGATGACATCACCGGTCGCGAGCTGGACGGCGCGACCTTCCGTCAGCTGCGCGCCCTGGAACCTCGCAACGCAGAAACCGTCGCAAAGCACCTCGCCATGGCTGGTCGCTACCTCGACATCGATCCCGAATTCGCGCTGGAACACGCCGTTGCTGCATCCCGCAGTGCAGGCCGTATTGCCGCAGTACGCGAAGCCGTTGGCGTCGCCGCATACGTTGCAGAAGACTTCGAACTGGCACTGCGCGAACTGCGCACCCACCGCCGTATTAGCGGCTCCGTAGACCACCTGGCACTGCTGGTGGACTGCGAACGCGCGCTCGGCCGCCTGCCCAAGGCAATGGAAATGATTGCAGAATTCAAGAAGGAAGAACTGCCCGCTAACGTGCGCGTAGAGCTCGCCATCGTTGAATCCGGTATCCTCAGCGATCAGGGCAAGAAGTCCGAGGCCGTCGTAGCGCTGCAGATTCCTCAGCTGAACCCCAAGCGCGCCTTCGAGTACAGCCCCCGTCTGTTCAGCGCATACTCCGACGCGCTGGCTAACGCAGGCCGTAACCAGGAAGCAGAACGCTGGGCACGCCTCGCATTCATGGCAGAAGCAGCACTGGGCCAGGGCAATTTCGCAGAACCCGAAATCTTCGACATGTTCGGTGAAGCTGGCCTCTTCGAGCAGGAAGAGAAGTCCGTAGAACTCACTGAGACCGCAGAAGAAGCTGAAGAGACCGCTGAAGCTTCCGCAGAAGAGGAAGCAATCGAAACTGCAGAAGAAGTAGCTGAGGACGAGAAGACCGAAGCTCCCAAGACTGAAGAAGCAGAAGAAACCTCCGCAGAATAAGACTGCAGAGAATCTAAGAATTCTAAATACGTGACCTAAGTGTCAGCGTGAAACCGCTGGACGCCACACCCAAGCAGGGGAGAGCGTCCAGCGGTTTTCCATATAATCGCCCGAAGGCGACAACGCTAGAGTGTCTAACAGGTACGATTAATAGCGACAACCGCCAGAGACCCCGAGAGGAACACTCTATGACCACGAACGCACTCCTATCCCGCTACGATGCCCTCCTCTCCGATCTGGACGGTGTAGTCTACGCGGGTCCCTTCGCCATCGAAGGTGCACCCGAAGCGCTCAACCGCGCCGAAGAAGAACTCAATGTACCGGTCATCTTCGTCACCAACAACGCATCGCGCTCCGTAGAATCCGTAGCAGAGCACCTGCGTGAACTGGGCGTGCACACCCGAGCAGAACGAGTCGTCAGCTCCGCACAGGCAGGCGCCGCACTGCTCGCACAGCACGTACCCGCAGGCTCCAAAGTACTCATCACCGGCACCGAAGCACTCGCCGACTGTGTGCGCGACGCAGGCCTCGAAACCGTACGCAAGGAAGAAGAAGGCCCCGTAGCCGTCATCCAGGGTTTCGACCCCAAGATCGGCTGGGAAGACCTCGCGGAAGCCGCCTACACCCTCGCAAACCCCGACATCCTCTGGATTGCAACCAACACCGACCAGAGCATCCCCAAGGAACGAGGCCAGGCACCCGGCAACGGAACCCTCGTAGCAGCCGTAGCAAGCGCAACCCGCCGCACCCCGCTCGTCGCGGGCAAGCCCGAAGCGCCCATCTTCCACACCGCAGCGCAGGCAGTAAACTCCAGCCGCCCCGTCATTGTGGGTGACCGCCTGGACACCGACATTCTCGGTGCCAACAACGCAAAGATGGACGGTGCCCTCGTCCTCACCGGCGTACAGACCTACCAGGACGTCATCGAGGCAGTACCGAATCAGCGTCCGACCTATATTCTGCGCACCCTCGAGGACTTCTTCGCACCCTACCCCGAAATTGAGGTGCTCTACGAAGGCTACGAAGTCACCGCAACCGGCCCCACCTGGCAGGCACGAGTCCGCGGTGAAAACCTGAGCCTGACCGGCCCCGAGGTTGAAGACGCCGAAGCATTCGCAGGCAGCGAGAGTGAAGCCGAAGCATGGCGCGTAGCCTGCGCAGCATGGTGGGCAGCAAACCCCGAGCAGGCAGCACGCCCCAACATTCAGGGGATTCCCGGTGCCTAAGGACCAGGACACTAACAACAAAGCGGAGGAAACCGCTGAGCTTGACGCAGAATTCGAGCGCCAACTCGCGGTGACCCTCGCCATGGACCCTGTAGAGCGCGTCAAGCGCCTCGAAACGATGAGCGAGCAACTGGAAAAGGACCTCGAAAACCTCTCCTAGCTCGCGGCGGTGAACCCTCAGACAGCAAAGCTCTGAGGGTTCACCTGCACTAGATAACCCGTCGCCAGACAACGACAGAAAGAAGATAAGGACACGTGCGCCTCGATAAATACCTGGTCGAAGCCGGATTCGTGAGCTCCCGAACCCTCGCCGCAAAGCTTATTGCCGCCGGGGACGTGCAGGTCAACGGCAAGGCCGCGCGCAAGGCATCTATGATCGTGGGCCCGGAGGACACCCTCTACGTGCGCCAGAGCGAGCTGACTGAATACGTCAGCCGCGCAGGTCACAAGCTCGCCGGTGCCCTCGATGCATTCCCCGATATCGAGGTGGAAGGCAAACGTTGCCTGGACGCGGGAGCATCCACCGGAGGCTTTACCGACGTACTGCTTCGCCGAGGCGCCGCCCATGTGGCTGCCGTGGACGTGGGACACGGACAGCTTGTAGACGCGCTACGTGAAGAACCGCGAGTTGGCGTGTACGAAGGACTCAACGTCCGCTACATGAAGCCCGAAGATATTGGCGGGCAGGTCGAACTGACGGTTTCTGACCTCTCGTTCATCTCGCTGACCCTGGTTATGGAGGCGCTAGCGAACGCCACCGAAACCGGCGGCGACCTGGTGCTCATGGTCAAGCCGCAGTTCGAGGTCGGCAAGCACCGCATCGGACGTGGGGGGGTGGTGCACGAAGAATCCGCCCGCCGTGAAGCAGTAGAAAAAGTTCAGGCATCTGCGGTCAGCCACGGATTGCGTGTGATGGGTATGGAACCCAGCCCGCTCCCCGGACAGGACGGCAACGTAGAGTACTTCCTATGGTGCAAAAAATAAAGGGTCTTCGGAATATATAGTGGAATTACTTTCTTAATAGTTTAAAAACAACTGGTGTTTAAATCGGATTTTCTGGTGGGATGTTAGGATAATCAATAGTATTATATAAAAGTATCAATCACATACGAGTGATACTTTGGGAAAAAAATAAAATAGTCCAATTTACTTGACCGTGTACTATGGTACATGGTTTATAATATTCAGGGGGTGAAATAAGATGATTTATCGCATTAGTGAGTTTGCAGATAAATGTGGAGTTAATAAAGAAACGATCAGATATTACGAGCGAAAAAATTTATTACAAGAACCTCACCGAACGGAAGCTGGTTATCGGATATATTCATATGATGACGTTAAGCGTGTTGGGTTTATTAAACGAATACAGGAACTTGGTTTCTCTTTAAGCGAGATTTATAAATTACTTGGTGTTGTAGATAAAGATGAAGTTCGTTGTCAAGATATGTTCGAATTTGTTTCTAAAAAACAAAAGGAAGTGCAAAAACAAATAGAGGATTTAAAACGAATTGAAACTATGTTATAATAGAAACATTAACAAACGAAAGGAGCTTTTTTATGAATAAATTTAAGGTAAACATTTCAGGAATGACTTGTACGGGTTGTGAAAAACACGTAGAATCAGCACTTGAAAAGATAGGTGCTAAAAATATTGAGTCTAGTTATCGTCGTGGTGAAGCAGTATTTGAACTGCCCGATGATATTGAGGTTGAAAGTGCAATAAAGGCGATTGATGAAGCAAATTACCAAGCCGGAGAAATTGAAGAAGTATCATCACTAGAAAACGTGGCGTTAATTAATGAAGGCAATTATGACCTTCTTATTATTGGTTCTGGTGCTGCTGCCTTTTCTTCGGCAATTAAAGCTATAGAATACGGTGCAAAAGTTGGAATGATTGAGCGTGGAACGGTTGGGGGAACCTGTGTGAATATTGGCTGTGTTCCGTCAAAAACTCTTCTTAGGGCAGGGGAAATCAATCATTTATCAAAAGACAATCCGTTTATAGGTTTACAAACATCCGCTGGAGAAGTGGATTTAGCTAGTTTAATCACGCAAAAGGATAAATTGGTGAGCGAACTTCGGAATCAAAAATATATGGATTTAATTGATGAATATAATTTTGATTTAATTAAAGGTGAAGCAAAATTCGTTGATGCTAGTACGGTTGAGGTCAATGGGACAAAGTTATCTGCAAAACGCTTTTTAATTGCAACAGGTGCATCGCCTTCGTTGCCCCAAATTTCAGGACTTGAAAAAATGGACTATTTAACTAGTACAACACTTCTTGAGTTAAAGAAAATACCAAAACGATTAACTGTAATTGGTTCAGGATACATTGGAATGGAGCTTGGACAACTATTTCATCATTTAGGTTCAGAAATAACGCTTATGCAAAGAAGTGAGCGACTTTTAAAGGAGTATGATCCTGAGATTTCAGAGTCAGTTGAAAAAGCGTTAATTGAACAGGGTATAAACCTTGTCAAAGGGGCAACTTTTGAGCGTGTTGAACAAAGTGGAGAGATAAAAAGGGTTTACGTAACAGTAAATGGCAGTAGAGAAGTCATTGAATCAGATCAGTTACTTGTTGCCACTGGAAGAAAACCAAATACGGATTCTTTAAATTTAAGTGCAGCAGGTGTTGAAACTGGAAAAAATAATGAAATCCTGATCAATGATTTTGGTCAAACAAGTAATGAAAAGATTTATGCAGCAGGAGATGTGACTTTAGGACCACAATTTGTATATGTAGCAGCCTATGAAGGTGGAATTATTACTGATAATGCTATTGGTGGATTAAACAAAAAAATAGATTTATCGGTAGTTCCTGCTGTTACGTTTACGAATCCGACGGTTGCAACGGTTGGTTTAACAGAAGAACAAGCAAAAGAGAAAGGGTATGATGTGAAGACATCTGTATTACCTTTAGATGCTGTTCCAAGAGCAATTGTAAACCGTGAAACAACCGGTGTATTTAAACTAGTAGCAGATGCAGAAACACTAAAAGTATTAGGGGTTCATATTGTATCTGAAAATGCAGGAGATGTCATCTATGCAGCATCATTAGCTGTTAAATTTGGCTTAACGATAGAAGATTTAACAGAAACCCTAGCACCATATTTAACAATGGCTGAAGGGCTAAAATTAGTTGCACTTACGTTCGATAAAGATATTTCGAAATTATCTTGTTGTGCAGGCTAAGGGAACTTTTTTACAACTCCCTATTCAACGGTGTCGAAAGTAAATATAGTGCCGAAAATAAATAGTGCTAAGGCAGTCTGAGAGAAACCGCTCGGTAACGCAGGACGCGTTGAGGGCGGGGCTTTCTCAGGCTGCCGCGCTATTCGCAGGTATTTTTTACAGGTATTTTAGAGATACCCCAGCTGTACGCTATTCGAAATAATTTTCTAAAAATATAGCTCTTTAGAAAATCTTCGAGAACATATTCGGTATGATAGGTGTAGGTATACCATCTCAACATCCCGATCTCAACACCCGATGGGAGAGAGTCGTTATGGCAAAACAGGAAAGTCGTGTAACGCGAGATTTTGACCTCTCGCAGTTGCCCACAATCAGCGCGCGCCATGGTTCCGAAGACTTGGTGGGGCAACGTCACCGTAAGATTCTCGTCTTCGCCCACGTGGGGCGCAAAGAAGCACGAGATGCCGCCCGACAGGCATGCACCCAGCTCTACGAAGAGGGACTCGCACCCGTCATGACTCGCTCCGATTTGGAGACCCTGAGTGAAAACTGGGACGAGCCCGTCCCCGTGCAGGTCGTCCACGAATCCGTGGCGCTCATCGATATTGAACTCGGCGTGGTGCTCGGTGGTGACGGTTCGATTCTTCGCGCCGCAGAAATGGTGCGCCGAACCAGTGTTCCGCTCATCGGCGTGAACCTGGGACACGTCGGCTTCCTCGCCGAATCCGAAGAGAGCGACCTGACCGAAACCGTTCGCTGCATCGTCAACAACGAATACACCGTTGAAGAACGCATGGCAATCGACGTGGAAGTCTGGAACGACGGCAAGCGCGTGCACAGCGACTGGGCGCTGAACGAAGCCAGTGTCGAAAAGGGCAACCGCGAAAAAATGATTGAAGTCATTATCGAGGTGGACTGCCGCCCGCTCAGCAGCTTTGGCTGCGACGGCGTGGTCATGGGAACCCCCACCGGCTCGACCGCCTACGCTTTCTCCGGCGGCGGCCCGGTCGTCTGGCCCGAAGTTGAAGCAATTCTCATGGTGCCGCTCTCGGCTCACGCGCTCTTCGCGCGCCCGCTGGTAGCAGCGCCGACCTCCACCCTGGCGGTAGAAATGATGCCCGGAAACGGCGCCTCCGGCGTGCTCTGGTGCGATGGCCGCCGAACCGTAGAGCTGGACCCCGGCTCCCGTATTGAGGTGCGACGCTCCGAAAAGTCGGTGCTGCTCGCCCGTATCCACCCGGCTCCCTTCTCTGAGCGACTGGTGCGTAAATTTGAGCTTCCGATCCGTGGCTGGCGTGGCCCGCAGGACACCGAGAAGCACTAAAGAAAAGGAATGAACGTTCGTGATTGAGGAAATCCATATTCGAGACCTCGGCGTCATCACCGATGCGAGGCTCCCCCTCGAACCCGGATTCTCCGTGCTGACCGGTGAAACCGGCGCAGGTAAAACCATGGTCGTCACCGCCCTCGGCATGCTCCTGGGCGCCCGATCCGACGCCTCCAGCGTGCGCAACGGTGCCAAGAGCGCCCTCGCCGAAGCCGTGATTCGCCTGCCCCACGGGCACCGCGCCCTCGAGCTTGCCGAAGAAGCCGGCGGCACCGCCGAAGACATCGACGAACAGACCTCCGAGCTGCTTCTGGCACGCACCGTCAACGCCTCGGGACGCTCCCGCGCCCACGTCGGCGGTTGCTCTGCACCCATCGGAACCCTGTCTCAGATTGGTCAGACTCTTGTTGCAGTCCACGGCCAGTCCGATCAGCTGCGCCTCAAATCAGCGGCAGAGCAGCGCCAGTCCCTCGACCTGTACGCCGGCGAAGAGCTCTCCAACCTGCTGGAGAAGTATCGCGAAAACTACGAGCGATACCGCGCCGCCGCCGCAGAGCTGAAGGAAGTACGCGAAAACTCGCGCGCACGAGCCCTCGAAGCGCAGACCCTGCAGGGCGCCCTCGAAGAAATCAGCGCCGTCAACCCTCAGGCCGGGGAAGAAGAAGAGCTCAAATCCGAAATGGTGAAGCTCATGAACGTTGAAGCGCTACGCATTGCCTCGGCAACCGCCTCCGCAGCGCTCAGCGGTAGCGAATACTCTACCGGTGATGAGCAGAGCGTCATGAGCCTGCTCGATGCAAGCCGCTCCGCGCTACAGGCGCAGGCAGACGCTGATGAAGAGCTTGCCTCCCTCGCGGCGCGCGTCAACGAATTGTTGATTCTTGCCACCGATATCTCCTCGGATTTGTCCTCCTACATGGCCTCCCTGGATGTTGAAGGTCCCGAACGTCTGGCACAGGTGCAGACTCGCCGCGCCCAGCTGGCGACCCTCACCCGCAAGTACGGTGCCGATATTGCCGAGGTTCTCGAATGGGCCGAAGAATCCCGTGCACGCCTTGAGACCCTGGTAGACGACCCGCAGCGACAGGAAACCCTGGAAACCGAACTGGTACAGCTACGTAAGGTGCTCGGCGCCCAGGCAGAAGAGCTGACCGCCCGGCGCCGTGCCGCCGCGCAGAAACTGGCGGATGCCGTCAGTGAGGAGCTTACTGCTCTTGCCATGCCGAACGCCTCCCTGGTCGTGGAGGTTGCCGAAGCTGAAAAGTTCTCGGTGCACGGTCGAGACACCGTGACCTTCATGCTGGCCCCGCACCGAACTGCCGTGCCGCGCCCGCTCGGTAAGGGCGCCTCCGGTGGTGAGCTTTCCCGCGTGATGCTCGCCCTGGAGGTAGTGCTTGCCGAAGTGGATCCCGTGCCCACCTTCATCTTCGATGAGGTGGACTCCGGTGTGGGTGGTAAGGCAGCTATCGAAATCGGTCGCCGCCTTGCCATGCTCGCCCGACACGTGCAGGTTCTGGTGGTCACCCACCTGCCGCAGGTTGCCGCCTTCGCGGACCAGCACATCCTTGTGCTGAAAAATGATGACGCGTCCCTCTCGAAGGTCAAGGTACTTTCCGAAGAGGAACGCGTGGTGGAACTGGCGCGAATGCTCTCCGGGCACGATCAATCAGAATCGGCACGAGAGCACGCCCGCGAGCTGCTGGCAGCCGGTCGAGAAGTGCCGCAGGGGCGCTGAAACTGACGGCAAACCTGCAGGGAAATACATTGGGAAAGTGCTGGCAAAAGCGTCGAAAGATAGCATCTTTCGCACTAAAGACCATCAAAGGGACTGAAGTGCGCGAGCATGCCCCGGAAAGTTGTCAGTACAGCCCAAGCCGGTGACCAACAGTGGTGCATGGAGTGCGGAGGATGTGAGATACTCTGTGCATACTCCTACACCTGCGTCTACACGGCGCGGCGGGAATATTAAAGCCCCCGCTCCGTTTACAGTGGTGATAAGGACAAATAGGGGAGGGAAAACCGCCTGAGAGAATCCTCTCGCGGCAAAACCCTCTGCTTGGATAGCAGACAAGAAAATGGTAGGCTTAAATTCCGTGGTGAATGAAAAAAATAACGCTCTGAACGCGTCCTCTAACGACAAGGTAACCCGCCAGATTTTCGTGACCGGCGGCGTTGCATCTTCTCTCGGTAAGGGCCTGTCGGCCTCTTCCCTCGGTCAGCTTCTTCGCGCACGTGGCCTCTCTGTGACCATGCAGAAGTTCGACCCCTACCTGAACGTCGATCCCGGTACGATGAACCCCTTCCAGCACGGTGAAGTCTTTGTCACCGACGACGGTGCTGAAACCGACCTCGACATCGGACACTACGAGCGCTTCCTGGACGAAAACCTCGACCAGTCCGCTAACGTGACCACCGGCCAGGTCTACTCCTCCGTTATCGCAAAGGAACGCCGCGGCGAATACCTCGGCGACACCGTCCAGGTCATCCCTCACATTACCGACGAAATCAAGGCCCGCATGCGTCACGCAGCGGAAATTGACAACGCACCCGACATCATCATCACCGAAATCGGTGGTACCGTCGGCGATATCGAGTCCCTGCCCTTCATGGAAGCAGCACGCCAGGTACGCCGCGATGTTGGTCGCAAAAACGTCTTCTTCCTGCACGTTTCCCTGGTGCCCTTCATCGGCCCCTCCGGCGAGCTCAAGACCAAGCCGACCCAGCACTCCGTCGCAGCACTGCGCGGCCTGGGCATCCAGCCTGACGGCCTGATTCTGCGCTGTGAGCGTGAGGTCCCCGCATCGCACCGCTCCAAGATCGGTAACGCATGCGACGTGGACACCGACGCAGTCATCTCCTGCGCCGACGCACCCAGCATCTACGACATCCCCAAGACCCTGCACAGCCAGAAGCTCGACGACTACATCCTCGACTACTTCGGCATTGAGGCTCCCGCACCGGACTTCACCCAGTGGGACCGCCTGCTCGACGCAGTGCACCGCCCCGCAGCAGAGGTCAACGTTGGCCTGGTCGGTAAGTACATCGACCTGCCCGACGCATACCTGTCCGTCTCCGAGGCTCTGCGCGCCGGCGGCTTCGCAAACAACGTGAAGGTCAACATCAAGTGGGTTGCAGCCGACCTGTGCGCAACCGACGAAGATGCAGACCACCAGCTGCGCAACATGGACGCAATCCTCGTGCCCGGCGGCTTCGGCATCCGCGGCCTGGACGGCAAGATCGGCGCCCTCAAGTACGCACGCGAGCACAAGATCCCGACCCTGGGCATCTGCCTCGGCCTGCAGTCCATGGTCATCGAGTACGCACGCAACGTACTGGGTCTGACCGAAGCATCCTCCACCGAATTCGATCCGGAAACCTCCGTACCGGTCATCGCAACCATCGAAGAGCAGAAGCAGTTCGTCGAAGGTGCAGGCGACCTGGGCGGCACCATGCGTCTGGGCCTGTACAAGGCAAACCTGGTTCCCGGCTCTCAGGTAGCTAAGGCGTACGGTGCAACCGAGGTTGCAGAGCGTCACCGCCACCGCTACGAGGTGAACAACGAGTACCGCGAGCAGCTTGAAGAAGCAGGCCTGCGTATCTCCGGTACCTCCCCGGACTCCTCGCTGGTCGAGTACGTGGAACTGCCCGCAGAGGCACACCCCTACTACGTGGCAACTCAGGCGCACCCCGAGTACCGCTCGCGTCCGACCCGCCCGCACCCGCTCTTCTCCGGCCTGATTAAGGCTGCTCTGGAGCGCCGCGGCGCCTAACATCCGTGGTACCTAACATCTAGGTACAAACGTTCAGCATCCCGCTCACCCCGCACAGGGGTCAGCGGGATGCTTTCGTTTAAACCCGAACGTGCTTTAAACCGTGCCCGCACCTGACGCGCCAAACGTAGCGGGACTAAGAAGCCGCCTACAATGAAAGAATGAGCAACAACCAGCAGATTATTGATGCACCCTCCGAACGCACCATCCGCACCCGCACCGTGAAGTACAGCGGCTACGTGATCGAAACGACCGTTGAAGAGTACGAACTCAACAAAAACACCGTGCTGACCCGCGACGTCGTGGAAATGCCCGGCGCCGTCGCTGTGGCGGTCCTCAACGACAACAACGAACTGCTGATGCTTAACCAGTACCGCCACCCGGTGCGCATGAACCTCTGGGAAGTACCCGCCGGACTGCTCGACATCGACGGTGAAGACCCCCTGGTCGCCGCGCAGCGCGAACTCGCCGAAGAGGCAGACCTGCAGGCAGACACCTGGAACGCTCTGACCGACTACTTCAGCAGCCCCGGCGCAACCAGCGAAGCAGGCCGCGTCTACCTGGCGCGTAATCTCTCGGAACTGCCCGCTGAAGAACGTAGCGAACGCACCGAAGAAGAAGCCGAAATGACCTACCGCTGGGTGCCCCTCGCAGAGGCAGTGCAGCTGGTGCTGGGCGGAAAGGTTCATAACGCGCTCGCTATCCAGGCGGTACTCGCCACCTACGCGGCTGCGCAGAACAACTTTGAAGGCCTGCGCCCCGCCGAGGGTGGCTGGGAGTTCCACCCCTACATGGGACAGCGCCGCGAAAAGCCGGAGAACTTCCGCAACCACTAAGAACGGAACAGGGGGGCGGGGGAGTAGCCTCGCCTACGGCAAGCCCAAATATCAAGAGGCCCAAACATCAACAGAACCGACAGAGGAGATAGCGTGAAGCAGGCTAAAAGCACGGTGAGCAAGGCGCCCCGCGGCGCGGGTCTGCTCGGCGTAACCTCTTCTGCCGGTTCCTCCGTGCTGGGTTCTTCTGCTCTGGATTCTTCTAGCCTGGGTGCTTCCCACCAGGAGGCACAGACCCCGCTCCAGAAAGCCGTTGACCAGTACCTCATCCACCTGCGCGTGGAACGAGGAAGCAGCGAACACACCATTGCCTCCTACGCGCGCGATTTGCGACGATACAGCACCTACATGGCGACCCTCGGCGTCATCGACCCCGAACGCATCACCACCGCGCAGGTGCGCTCCTTCATGCGGGAACTCGCCGCCCCCACCGTGCCCCTTGCTGGATTCGTTGCCGGATTCGAAGCGGGGGAGAAGGACAACCAGAACGCCCGGGAAGCTCGGGAAGCGCAGGAAGAAGCCGCAGAATCGCTGGCGCTGATGATCGCCTCCGAATCGGGGCGAGGGACAGGAAACGGGCGTGCTGAGAAAGGTCGTGTCGGGCAGCCGGAGAAAGCCGGGGCACCAGAAAAAGAAACGCCAACCGTTGAAGGTTCGCCGAGCCTGCCCCTGCCCTTGGGGTCGAACTCCATCGCCCGCACCATGGCGGCAGTCCGCGGAGCACACGCCTTCTGGGTCTCCGCGCTCATCGTGCCCACCGACCCGGCGGCACCGGTCACCCCGCCCAAGAACGTTAAGCGCCTACCCAAAGCAGTCAGCGTAGAAGACATCCAGCGGCTACTCGCCGTACCTGACCGCGAAACCGCCACTGGGCTACGCAATCGAGCCATCCTCGAATTCCTCTACGCCACCGGCGCGCGTGTGAGCGAAATGCTTAATGTCGATATCGACGACGTGCACTTCGAGGGAACCCTCACCGACGAAGACGGCAACCAGGTCACTCTGCCCGGCTACGTTCGACTCTTCGGTAAGGGAAACAAAGAGCGACTCGTACCCATTGGTAGCTACGCCCAAAAAGCAATCCAAGACTACCTGGTGCGTGCCCGCCCCTCCCTCGTAGCTCACGGTAAAGGCACCGCCGCGCTCTTCGTCAACGGACGAGGCGGCAGACTCGGACGCCAAGGCGCCTGGCTCATCCTCAAAGAAGCCGCCGAAGCCGCCGGGCTCAGCTCCGACTTCTCGCCGCACTCCATGCGCCACAGTTTCGCAACGCACCTGTTGCAGGGCGGAGCCGATATTCGTGTGGTGCAGGAACTGCTCGGGCACGCCTCCATCGCGACCACGCAGGTGTACACGAAGGTCACGCCCGAGGGGCTCATGGAGGTGTACCGCATGGCGCATCCGCGTGCTCACGAGAGGGGATAAAACCCCGTCAATCCGCGGAACAGCCGCTCTTGAGGTAACCTTATAGACAACGCTTAAACTTTAAAACTTCGAATTCATTGATGAAGGTGAACCATTGACTGAAGCTCAGGCTCAAGAACTCGGCCCCACCGGTCGACCCCTGCGCGTATACCCCGACCCGGCTCCGCTGAGCAGCCACGGTCCCGCCCGCATTATCTCTATGGTGAATCAGAAGGGCGGCGTGGGTAAGACCACCTCCACCATTAACCTGGGCGCGGCACTGGCAGAATGCGGCCGTAAGGTGCTGCTGGTCGACTTCGACCCGCAGGGTGCTCTCTCCGCAGGTTTCGGTGCGAACCCGCACGAACTGGACCTGACCGTCTACAACGTCATGATGGACCGCAAGGTCGACATCAAGGACGTCATCCTGCCCACCGGCGTGGAGAACATTGACCTGCTGCCCGCCAACATTGACCTCTCCGCAGCTGAAGTTCAGCTGGTCAACGAAGTGGCTCGCGAGCAGGTTCTCGCCTCGGCACTGCGCAAGGTCCGTGACGAATACGACGTCATCCTCATCGACTGCCAGCCCTCCCTGGGCCTGCTGACCGTCAACGCACTGACCGCCTCCGAAGGCGTCATTATTCCGCTGATTTGTGAGTTCTTCGCACTACGCGCCGTCGCACTGCTGGTCGACTCCATCGAGAAGGTTCAGGATCGACTGAACCCCGACCTCGAAATCTCCGGCGTACTTGCCACCATGTTCGATGCGCGTACCATCCACTCCAAGGAAGTTCTGGCACGCATCGTGGACGCATTCGGCGACAAGGTTTTCGACACTGTCATCAAGCGCACCGTAAAGTTCCCGGACGCATCGGTGTCCGCTGAGCCGATTCTCAGCTACGCCTCCAGCCACCCCGGTGCGGAAGCATACCGCCAGGTGGCACGCGAACTGATCTACAAGGGCGGCGCACGCTAAAGCCCCCACACCTATACGCCCTCTGCTGAGGTGACTCTCACCCTTGAGTCACACCGGCAGAGGGCGTATAATTGTGTGGATTCTAAAGACCCCCGCACACTGCTTACGCCGAAAAGTAGGCGAAGTAAAAGCCGCATCTGAGACGGTACCAACACAGCCGGGGAGAATAAACCTAAGGAGAATAGGTCGTTTATGACCACGAACGTCGCTGCCGTGAGGGTACCGACACCGAACGCAGACACCGCCGCAAACGCCCGGACTGAGGGCCGCGGCCTGCAGAACCCGGGTTTCACCCTCACCCTCAGTAATTTTGAGGGTCCCTTTGACCTTCTACTGACCCTGATTTCGCGCCGCAAACTCGACATTACCGAGGTGGCGCTCGCAGAGGTTACCGACGAGTTCCTCGCATACCTGCACGCCCTCTACGCTGAAGGCACCGAACGCGCACTCGACGAAGCCAGTGAATTTCTGGTCACCGCCGCAACCCTGCTGGAACTCAAAACCGCACGCCTGCTCCCGCAGCATCGTGAACCCCTCGAAGAGGACGTTGCACTGCTGGAGGCGCGCGATCTGCTCTTCGCCCGTCTGTTGCAATACCGTGCCTACCGCGAAGTCGCCGATATTTTTGCTGAACGCTGGGCGCAAGAATCACAGCGTTTTCCCCGTGCGGTAGCCCTCGAAGAACGATTCGCCCAGGCGCTACCCGAGCTGGTTTTCACCGGAGGCGCCGAAGAGTTCGCCCGCATCGCCGCAACAGCGCTGAGTCGAACCCCCAAAGAGCCCGAACCGGAACCCGAAGAAATCGTTGAAGAACTCAACGAGCACCTGCACGTTCCGCTAACCACCATCGCGGCTGAAGAACACTACATTCTGCACAGCCTGCTCGATACCGCGGCGCGGGAGCTGAGCTTCGCCGAACTGGTTCAAGGATCCGGCGAACTAGAAATCGCGGTGGTTCGTTTTCTCGCCCTGCTCGAGCTCTACAAAGAAGGCGCCCTGCACGTGGAACAGGACACACCGCTCGGAGCCATTCGGGTACGTGCGAGCGCGAGCGCTGCACAGTTCGTGATTCGCGAAGCAACAGACACTCAGGATGCGCATGAAATCGGTGAAGCGTCTGAATCACCCGAAGTGAACGAATCTGAAGCTAACACGGAACCGGTAGAGGAGGATTATGAGTATTCACGGCTCACGCTTTGACCGTGAATTCACCCCTGATGACCTTGCCATCGTGAACATGGGCTACTGGGATCCGAACGCGGATGAGGATTCGGAACAGGCTGACTCGGCGCCGGTAGAGGTAGCAGAGACGGTAGAGACTGAGAGCTCAAAGCCTGCTGAGGCGGACGCTGAGCCTGCTGATTACGAGGTAGCAGCAGCCCCTCTGGGCACTGAGGTTGCCGAAAAAGCTGAGGACGCTGAAACGGTAGAGGACTCCGATAATTCCGAAATCCCTGAGGAATCGCAGGAAACTGCGCCCCGCGAGTCGAAGAAACCGGAAGCGAAATCGGTAGCGAAATCGGCAAAGATTCCGGCGGGAGGCCCCTCCACCGCACCCAGTGTGGCGGTCGATGCCGAAGCCGAATTTTCCAAGGTCGAGGCAATCCCCGGTGGCGTCAAAAGCGCCATCGAGGCAATCCTCGCCGTTGCCGAAGCGCCCGTGAGCGTGCGTGAACTCTCCGCCGCTCTCATCGTCAGCGAACGCGCTGTTGAGCACGCGCTCGACCAGTTGTACCGCGAGTACAACGGCGAAGAAAGCGGCTACGGAGAAGACGAAAACCGGGTGGCGCCCGAACCGCGCGGATTCCAGCTGCGGAACATCGCAGGAGGCTGGAAGCTCTACGCCCGCGACGACTTCGCCCCCTGGGTGGCACGCTTCGTGACCCGCTCCAAGAGCGCGACGCTGAGCAAGCCCGCCTACGAGACGCTCGCCGTGATTGCCTACCAGCAGCCGGTGACCAGGGCGAGGGTAGCCTCCATTCGAGGCGTAAACGCGGACGCGGCAATCCGTCAGCTACTGCAACGGCAGCTGATTCGTGAGGCTGGTCGTGAATCCGGAAGCGGCGCGACCCTCTACGAAACCACGGAGCTGCTACTGGTGAAGCTCGGGTTGAACTCCCTGGAGGAGCTGCCGGCGCTTGCGCCCTTCCTGCCCGACGACACGGAAGCCGCAGTGCTTGCCGAGGGCAACGACTAAGACAACGAATCAATAAGACGAAGGAACGTTCGGGAAAAGCCTGAAACGTTCGCACTATACGACAGAAAAGAGAAGAACACCATGGCATATGGAAACTCCTCCCGCGGCGGCCGCTCTGCATCCGGTCGCCCCCAGAACTCCCGCGGTGGCCGTCCCGGCGCTGCTCGTCCCGGTCAGGGCGGTAAGCCCGGCGCTAAGGGCGCATCCGCACGCGGCGGTCGTCCCGGCGCACCGAAGAGTGGCGCAGGCAAGGGCGGCGCAAAGGGCTTCGGCGAGAAGAAGTTCGGTGACAAGAAGTTTGGCGAGAAGAAGTTCGGCGCAGGCCGCGCAGGTTCCGGCCGAGGCCGCGGCACCGAACTGCCCAAGCGCGAACGCCGCGCACCGGGCCGCCCCTACCGCTCCGGCGAAGCCTTCGCAAACGAGCGCGGCGAATACCGCGTCAGCAACTACGCTGGCCCGCACCGCCCCCGCCGCCCCCGCAACGCCCCGGTAGACCACTACGAGTTCTACGACCACGACGGCGTGCGCCTGCAGAAGCTGCTGGCTCAGGCCGGTGTGGCATCCCGCCGCGTCTGCGAAGAAATGATTACCGAAGGCCGCGTTACCGTCAACGGTGAAGTCGTGACCGAGCTGGGTGTGCGCGTGGACCCCTCCAAGGTAACCGTGCAGGTGGACGGCATGACCGTTCAGACCAACGACAAGCTCGTCTACATGGCATTCAACAAGCCCGCCGGCGTGGTCTCCACCATGGAAGACCCCGAAGGTCGCCCCTGCATCTCCGACTTCCTGCGTTCCTCCATGAGCGAGCGCGTATTCCACGTGGGCCGCCTGGACGTCGAAACCGAAGGTCTGCTGCTGCTGACCAACGACGGCGAACTGGCGAACCGCCTCACCCACCCCTCCTACGAGGTGCCCAAGACCTACCTGGTGCAGGTTCCCGGCCCCATGGAGCCCGGCGTCGGCGCAGCCATGAAGAAGGGTATTCGCCTGGAAGACGGCGTGACCCGCGTGGACGAGTTCAAGCTGGTGGACTCCACCCCCGGCCACGTGCTCGTTGAAGTGACCATCCACTCCGGTAAGAACCGTATCGTGCGCCGCCTCTTCGACGCCGTCGGCTACCCGGTCGAGCGCTTGGTCCGCGTTGAAATGGGCCCGATCCGTATCGGTTCGCAGAAGCAGGGTACCGTCCGTAACCTCTCCAAGGTCGAGATCGGTCACCTGCTCGCTTCGGTGGACATGTAATAACGCTAAGGAGTTGTCATGAGCTCGCCCGCTGAGCTTTCCGCATCTGAGCTGCCCATCGACTCAACACTGACCGGACCGGTGCTCATTATCGGCTCGGGTCTGCTGGGTGCCTCCATTGGTTTGGGGTTGCGTGCGGCAGGATGCGAGGACGTGTACGTCCAAGATATTTCACCCACCGCCGAGGCTGTGGCGCAGGATATTGGTGCAGGTACAAGCTTCTCCACCCTGTCGGAGCAGGAGCGCGCCGCCTTCGCCCCGCAGCTGGTGGTGGTGGCGGCGCCTCCGGATAGTGCCGGTGCCGTGTGCGCTCGCGCGTTGAACACCTATGCGCCTCGACCGGAGGCGGGCTACCCCGGCGCCGTGGTGACGGATGTTGCCTCGGTGAAGGTGCAGCCGCTGGCTGATGTGCTTGCTTCGGGTGCGGATGCGTCCCGTTACGTGGGTTCGCATCCGATGGCTGGGCGTGAGAAGTCGGGCCCGGTGGCTGCTCGCGGTGAGCTGTTCCAGGCGCGTCCGTGGATTATCTGCGAGCACGATTCGGTTCGCCCCGAGTGCGTGCGTCTGGTGCGTTCTGTGGCGGTGGAGCTGGGGGCGATTGTGACTTCTCTGAGCGTTGAGGAGCATGATCAGACGGTTGCCCTGATCTCTCATGTGCCGCAGGCGATGAGTTCGCTGTTGGCTTCGCGTCTGCAGGACACTCCGTTGTATGCGCTGTCCCTGGCGGGTCAGGGTTTGCGCGATACGGTGCGTATCGCAGCTTCGGACCCGACGCTGTGGGTGCAGATTTTTGCGGCGAACGCTGACCCGATTGTGCAGACCCTCTACGGGGTGCGTGATGACCTGAACCGCCTCATTGCGACGCTGGAGAACCCGACGGCATCCGGTGCTCGCCTGGATTTGGCGCAGCTGATGAGCGAAGGCAACGCGGGCGTGAGCCGTATTCCGGGTAAGCACGGTACTGCCCCCGCCGCGTTCGCAAAGATGACGGTGCTGGTGGACGACACCCCCGGCACGCTGGCTCGTTTGCTTGCCGAGATTGGTGAGTTGGGTGCGAACCTTGAGGATTTGCGTCTGGAGCACTCGACGGGTGCCCCGGTGGGTATGGCTGAAATCTCGGTCAATCCGTCTATTCATGAGGCGCTGGTCCGCGATTTGTCGGCTCGCGGTTGGCGTGTTGTGAAGTAGAGTTAAAGCTGTATTTTCCGGCATAAAGTTTGAGACGAATTTTAAGGAGTGCTGATGCACGAGAACCCTAAACTGACGATTGCTATTGACGGTCCCTCCGGTTCCGGTAAGTCGTCTGTGTCTAAGGAAGTTGCACGCCACTTTGGCCTGGCGTACCTGGACACCGGTGCAATGTACCGTGCCGCAACCTACCGTGTGCTGGAACTTGGCGTTGACCTGAACGACGCTGAGGCGATCGCGAAGGCTGTCGAGGAGATGCCCCTGGTGTTCGGTACGAACATTAAGGAAGAAGAGATTCTGATGGGCTCGACCGATATCCGTGAGGAGATTCGTAACGAGCGCATTTCTTCGGCCGTTTCTGCGGTGGCTTCGGTTCCGGCGGTTCGTGAGCACCTGATTGGCCTGCAGCGTTGGATGATTAACCACGCTATTAACGGCATGGTCGCTGAGGGCCGCGACATCACCACCGTGGTCGCTCCCGACGCTGATGCGCGCATCCTGCTGACTGCTTCTGAAGAGGTGCGCATGGCGCGCCGCGGCCTGGAGAACGCGGAGAAGTCCGGCGCTTCGGGTGACTTGAGCAAGCAGATCGCTGAGCGTGATGCGAAGGATTCGAAGGTCAATAACTTTATGGAAGCTGCCGAGGGTGTGACCCTGGTGGACAGCTCGGATCTTGATTTTAATGCGACGGTCTCTGCAGTGATTAACGCTGTGAATGACCAGTTGAAGGCGAAGCGCGCGGGCTAGGCCCCGCCGAAACGCTGGGGGAGTGGTGCATCCGCTCCCGAGAAGACGTTGAGCCGCGCTCGCGTGCTGACCCTCGGGTTGGGCGTGGGGCGGGTAGAGAAAGGAATGCGCATGGCTGAGGACGCTATCCGCGACGATTACGAAGATAAGTACCTGGGCGGTGGCGAGGACGACGTTATCGAGCGCCTCGCTGAGATTGATGATGAGACCGCTGATCAGCGTGCTCAGGCTCTTCTTGAGGGTCTTGAGGACTACGACCTGGATGAAGAGGACCGCGCCCTGCTGGGTGCTTGGGGCTTCGACATTGAGGATGAGGAAGAGCAGCTCGCTGATCCGGTAGTGGCGATTGTTGGCCGCCCGAACGTGGGTAAGTCGACCATCATTAACCGTATTCTGGGCCGCCGTGAAGCGGTGGTTGAGGATAAGCCGGGTGTGACTCGTGACCGCGTGTCCTATAAGGCTGAGTGGCTGGGTAAGAGCTTCACCCTGGTTGATACCGGTGGTTGGGAGTCTGACGCTCGCGGTATTGATGCTCAGGTTGCTGAGCAGGCTGAGATTGCTGTGGAGCAGGCCGATGTTGTGGTCCTGGTGGTGGATGCCCGCGTGGGTGTGACCGCTTCGGACGAGCAGATCGTGCGTATGCTACGCCGCGTGAAGAAGCCGATCATTCTGATTGCTAACAAGATTGACGACGCTCACCTGGAGCCGGAGATTTATAACCTCTGGTCGCTGGGTATGGGTCAGCCGTTCCCGGTGTCGGGTCTGCACGGTCGTGGCCTGGCGGATGCTCTGGACGAGATCCTTGAGGTCATGCCGGAGCACTCGCAGTTTGCTCAGCCGGAGGCGCTGGGTGGCCCGCGTCGTGTGGCTCTGGTGGGTCGCCCGAACGTGGGTAAGTCGTCGCTGCTGAATAAGCTGGCTGGTTCTGAGCGTGCCGTGGTGAATGACCTGGCTGGTACGACTCGTGACCCGATTGACGAGATTATTGAGCTGGGCGGCTACCCTTGGCGTTTTGTGGATACCGCGGGTATTCGCCGTCGCCAGCACATGGCTAAGGGTGCGGAGTTCTACTCTTCGCTGCGTACTCAGACTGCTCTGGAGCGCTCTGAGGTTGCCGTGGTGCTGTTGGATGTTTCCGAGCCGATCTCTGAGCAGGATGTGCGTATCGTGCAGACTGTGATTGATTCGGGTCGTGCGATGGTCCTGGCATTCAATAAGTGGGATACCCTCGATGAGGATCGCCGCGACATGCTTGAGCGCGAGATTGAGCGCGACCTGGCGCACGTGCAGTGGGCTCCTCGCGTGAACATTTCGGCGAAGACCGGCTGGCACAAGGACAAGCTGGTGCCCGCCCTGGAGCACTCGCTGGAGTCGTGGGATTCGCGTATTCCGACCGGTCGCCTGAACGCGTTCCTGGGCGAGATTGTTGCCGCGCATCCGCACCCGCTGCGTGGTGGTAAGCAGCCGCGTATTCTCTTCGGTACTCAGGTGTCTTCGCGTCCGCCGAAGTTCGTGCTGTTTACTACCGGTTTCTTGGATCCGGGTTACCGTCGCTTCATTATGCGTCGTCTGCGTGAGACTTTTGATTTCACGGGTACTCCGATTGAGATTTCGATGCGTGTGCGTGAGCGCCGCTCCCTGGGTGAGCGTCAGAGCGCGAAGGCTAAGAAGGGTAAGGGCGGCCGCCGCTAGTAGCGGGGTGTCTGCTTGATGCCGTGTTGCTGGGCTGGGCCCCCACGCGCTGGATCCTGTGCAGAAAATCTGCAAAAAAAGATTTTTAAGATTTTTTCTAAAAATGGGGATTCTGGCTTGCGCGGGGGTTGAAAGCCCGGTATAGTTATTCGAGTGTTCAGGGGAAACCTTGAAAACAATATCGTGAATAACGAATCGGGTTGTGGCGCAGCTTGGTAGCGCACTTGACTGGGGGTCAAGGGGTCGCAGGTTCAAATCCTGTCAACCCGACAGATAAAGCTCCGGAAGGTTTTCCTTCCGGAGCTTTTTTGTGCGTTCTGAGGGGTTTGTTGCGTTTTACGACGCGGATGGAATAGCGCTGTGGTGCGCGTGCTGGCGGGGATGCGAAGGTGCAGGGCGCCTTTTCCCTTGAAATAGCGGGGGAGAGCGGCGTTTGGACGTTCGAACAGCGGCACCTTTAGGTTAGTGTGCAATTATGAGCTTCAATCTAAATGTTGGAATATGCCCGATTTTGTGGGTGACGGGTGGTACATTGGTAAACAAGGAACCGCGTTTTAGGAACCAGAAACTCCAACTTCGATACTGATTTTTCCTTGACAAATCAAGGATTAATTAGGTTTCTATGACTAGAACACGGCTTCATCGACACTAAATTTCATAGTCGTAAAACCAACACGAACCCAAGCAAAGGCAAATATCCCCGCGGGGTAGCCTCCCCACCGCACAAAGCAACGGGATGCACGCCTGATGCATACGGCACACACACCGCCACGCGCACCATTGGGATGGCTTTACGACACAACTCGATCCCGTTCTATATGGACGCGGAAAGGAACACAGTACATTATGTGGCAGCAAGTCTACGACCCGCTGAACTCGAGCGCACTCTCCGCACTCGTGGCAGCAGTCCCGATTATTTTCTTCCTTCTGGGCCTCACCGTCCTGAAGCTCAGCGGTATTAAATCTGCCGTCATCTCCCTGGCGCTCGCACTCGTTATCGGTTGCGCTATCTTCGGCATGCCCGTCACCGCAGGTGCAGGCTCCATCCTCTACGGTTTCCTCTCGGGCATGTGGCCCATCGGCTGGATCGTCCTCATGGCAGTGTGGCTCTACCGCATTTCCGTGCGTTCCGGCGGCTTCGAGATCGTTCGCTCTTCCATCTCCTCCATCTCTACCGACCAGCGCATCCAGATGCTGCTGATCGCGTTCTGCTTCGGCGGCTTCCTCGAAGGTGCTGCAGGCTTCGGTATCCCGATCGCTATCTGTGCTGCGTTGCTCGTGTCCCTGGGCTTCAACCCGCTCAAGGCCGCAATGTTCGCACTGATTGCTAACGTGAGCTCCGGCGCATACGGCGCTATCGGCATCCCCGTGACCACCGCTGCAACCCGCGGTGGCGTGGACTTGCACGCACTGTCCATCGAAATGGTCCTGGTTATCCAGATCATGGCAGCGCTCATCCCCGTACTGCTCGTTGCTATTCAGGATGGCATCCGCGGTATCCGCGAGGTCGGTCTGGTAGCTCTCATGGTTGGCCTGATCTACTCCGGCGGCCAGTCCGTTCTGCTCGCAGCCCTGGGTAACCCCGAGCTGGTCGACATCATCCCGCCGCTGCTGGCACTGGTCGCTCTGGCACTGGTTATGCAGAAGTGGCAGCCCAAGCACATCTTCCGTGAGCCCACCGCTCCCTCCCTGGAAGAAGTTCAGGCTCAGCAGAGCGTCAAGCACACCGGTAGTGAAATCCTCAAGGCATGGAGCCCCTTCGTCTACCTGTCCGTCGTGATTCTGCTCTGGTCCACCGCTCTGAAGCCCGTCTTCGCTGCTAAGGGCGCGCTCGGCTTCACCAACATTACGTTCTCCCTGCCCTGGCTGCACCAGAGCATCTCGCAGGCAGCACCGATTGTTGCAACTCCCAAGCCTATCGACGTGACCTACACCTGGAACATTGTGGGCGCATCCGGTACCGCAATTCTGGTGGCTACCATCATCACCATCCTGACCTCCAAGATTAGCTGGGGCGAGGCTATCGAGGAACTCGGCGCAACCTGGAAGCAGCTGCAGACCCCGATCCTCATGATCTGCCTGGTCATGTCCGTTGCTAACGTCATGAACTACGCGGGTATGATTACCTCCATCGCACTGGCTGTTGCCGCTGTGGGTGCTATCTTCCCGCTGCTGTCCCCGATCATCGGTTGGATTGGCGTGTTCGTGACCGGCTCCGTGGTGAACAACAACATCCTCTTCGCTGGCCTGCAGGCTACCACCGCACAGCAGATTGGCGTCAGCCAGACCCTGCTGGTTGCATCTAACACCGCCGGTGGTGTGATGGCGAAGATTGTTTCCCCGCAGTCCATCGCAATTGCAGCGGCTGCTGTGAACAGCTCCGGCGAGGAATCCAAGATTACCTCCATGGCGATCAAGTACAGTGCAGCACTGCTGGCTATCACCTGTGTTTGGGTTTACGTCCTGTCCCTGGTCGGCCTGTAAACAGTGTGAGTACCTGATGCGTGTAACCTACCTTCTCTGAAAGGTGAGGTACCCGCGACACGGTTTAGCAAAAGCCCCCTTCTTTTGTAGGAGGGGGCTTTTACGTTATTTGGGCTTGTTAGGGGGCATGTGGTGGGATTCCTAGCTGATGGCTCGAGGGGGGTGGTTAGGGGCAAATACCGGGGAGTGTAAATATGCACATAAGTATCGTTTGTGCACACTTAAGGTTATCCTATCCTGAACTCATGAGGGAGACCTGATAGCTTAGACAGATAAAGTCATGAGCACCTAGTTAGCGGGAATAATCCCGCTTTCTTTCAGTTAAAACCAGGGAACAACTTCAGCCCCTGGGAACTGATGACCATAACGCTTCACCGATGGGTCACTCCGCCACATAGCGGAGGAACCCATCGGTTTTATGCGGCCTAGCGCTTCCATACAGCACAGGAGCCGTATCGGAAGAAGCAACCGCAACAAAACGCACAGACCGAAAGGACCACCCGCCCTATGTGGCAGCAAACCTACGACCCGCTGAACTCACCGGTGCTCTCCGCACTGGTCGCAGCAGTACCCATCATCCTCTTCCTGTTGGGCCTGACCGTCCTGAAACTCAGCGGCCTCAAGTCAGCACTGCTGACCCTCGGCACCACCCTCATCATCGGCTGCGCCGTCTTCGGCCTGCCCATCACCGCAGGTGCCGGCTCCATCCTCTCCGGCTTCCTCTCGGGCGCATGGCCCATCGGCTGGATCGTGCTCATGGCGGTGTGGCTCTACCGTATCGCCGTACGCGCCGGTAACTTCGACATCGTGCGCTCCTCCGTCTCTTCCATCTCGAACGACCAGCGCATCCAGGTGCTACTGATTGCCTTCTGCTTCGGCGGTTTCATCGAAGGCGCGGCAGGCTTCGGCATCCCGATCGCTATCTCTGCTGCACTGCTGGTATCTCTGGGTTTCAACCCCCTCAAGGCATCCATGCTGGCGCTGGTAGCCAACGCCGCGTCCGGCGCATACGGTGCTATCGGTATCCCCGTGACCACCGCAGCTAAGGTCGGCGGCCTGGACACCGCACACCTGTCCGCAGGCATGGTACCGGTACTGCAGATTTTCGTGGCAATCGTGCCGGTGCTGATGATCGCAATCCAGGACGGTATGCGCGGCATCCGCGAAGTCGGTCTCGTAGCGCTCATGACCGGCGTGATCTTCTCCGGCGGTCAGGCAGCTATCCTGATACTGCTCGGCTCGCCCGAACTGGTCGACATCATCCCGCCGCTGCTGTCCCTGGTAGCGCTGGCACTCGTCATGCGTTCCTGGCAGCCCAAGCACATTTACCGTGAACCTACCGCTCCCAGCCTCGAAGAAGTTCAGGCGCAGCAGGGCGTCAAGCACACCGGCGCTGAGATTGTTAAGGCGTGGAGCCCCTTCATCTTCCTCTCCGCAACCATCCTGCTCTGGTCCACCGCGCTCAAGCCCGTGTTCGCAACCACCGGTCCGCTTGGTGCCGCAACCCTGGCGTTCCCCATCCCCGGCATTCACGAAGCCATCACCACCGGTGCCGGCAAGACCGTGACCGCGATGTTCTCCTGGAACACCCTGGGCGCATCCGGCACCGCAATTCTGGTGGCGGCACTCATCACCATCCTGACCTCGAAGATCAGCTGGGGCGAAGCCTTTGAAGAACTCGGCGGTACCTGGAACCAGCTGAAGATGCCGATCCTCATGATCTGCCTGGTCATGTCCGTCGCAAACGTCATGAACTATGCCGGTATGACCACCTCCATCGCTCTGGCGCTCGCGGCAGCCGGCCCGGTCTTCCCTCTGCTGTCCCCGATCATCGGTTGGATTGGCGTGTTCGTGACCGGCTCCGTGACGAACGCTAACGTGCTCTTCGCGGGTCTGCAGTCCACCACCGCAGCCCAGATTGCTGTTGACCCGACCCTGCTCGTGGCCGCAAACACCGCCGGTGGCGTGATGGGCAAGATCGTCTCCCCGCAGTCCATCGCGATTGCGGCGGCGGCTGTGAACAGTGCCGGCGAGGAATCGAAGATTACCTCCATGTCCATTAAGTACAGCGCTATTCTGCTGGGCCTGGTCTGCGTCTGGTCCTTTGCTCTCTCACTCATGATGGGCTAAAGGCCAATACCGGATTCGGCGTAACCCCGCGTAAGAAACCCCTCGATGAGAACCCTGCAATTTTCTCTGCAGACGACGAATCGAGGGGTTCTACGCATATTCAGGGAAGTTCCGATAAGCCCGGAAGAAGCGTAGAATTACTTCTTGTGCTTGCTCCCGCATGATTCTGAACATCACCACAGGTTGTGCTCCAGAATAAAGAACGGGCAGGTGCCTCATAGAACACCTACTGCTTAAGGAGAAATAATGCAGGCACTCGCAACGGTCACCACCGTTTTTGCCTTCGTAGCAATCGCTATTCACGTGTACATCTGGATCATCGAATCCTTCCTCTGGACTAAGCCCAAGGGCCGCGAAACCTTCGGCATGACCGAAGAATTCGCCGAATCCACCAAGGAGATGGCAGCAAACCAGGGCCTGTACAACCTGATGCTCGCCTGGATTGCCGCAACCGGTCTACTTGCCTTCTGGTTCGGCTCCCCGCAGGTCGGCGTGGCACTCATGTTCGCAGGCCTGGGCTCTATGGCAATCGCAGGTATCTACCTGTTCCTCACCTCCCCGGCAAAGCGCAAGCCCGCGCTAATCCAGCTGACCCCGCCGCTGCTGTCCCTGATTTTCCTCTTTGTAACGATCTAATCCTGTGACGATCTAATTCAGAGCGGAACCTCTCAACGTATAGAAGCCGCGTGCTTACTTTAACGAAGTAACACGCGGCTTTTCTACGCCCTTGGAGGCGAGCACGCCAAGCGAGTTAGGCAAAGAGCCCCGAACAGCCTCGCCGATGCGAGTCCACCAGGTGCGCATCCACCATACCGACCGCGCACATGAGCGCATAAGCGGTCACCGGCCCCAAGAACACGCCTCCTAGAGTTTTAAAAGATTTGGCAAGAAGCGCGGACTCAGGGGTATCGGTGGGAATATCGTTCTGGGTGAGCGGTGCGATAGTCTCGCTCGGCGCAAAGGACCACAGCCACGCCGGCAGCCCACCCGGTACATGCGTGCCGTCGGATAGGGTGCGCTCGCGCATCCGTTCCAGATCCTCGAAGCTCAGGGTGCGAACCCGACGGCGGCGAGTGTCTGCCGCCTCGCTGCTATCCTCTTTGGCCGGGGTAGAAGAGGGCGCGATAAGGGGAAGATGAATATCCTCCGCGGAGGCGTCACGCGGCGTGGCGGCAAGCTCACGCATCCGAAGGGTCAGCCGTGCGTTGGAGATGACCGCGCGAATCTTCCGCTCGTTACGGATAATGTCTTCGTTCTGGAGGAGTCTCGCAACATCCTGGTCGGTGAACGCAGCCACGCGTTCGGGATCGAAGCCTTCAAAAGCGTGACGAAATGCCTCGCGGCGGGCAAGAATCGTTCGCCAAGAGAGTCCCACCTGAAAAGACTCGAGGCTCAGGGCTTCGAAGAGTCCCCGCTCATCGGTGACGGGCATGCCCCATTCGGTGTCGTAGTAGTCGCGCAGAAGCTCATCGGTCACCCACGTGGGGTAGTTCGGGGTGTTTTCGAGGGGCTTGGCGGGAATGTTAGGTTGCGAGGTCACGGTTTCTCCTCTCTGAGATTGCTGAGCCGATCCGAGTGTTTCGGAATCATGTTCTACTTAAACAGTAGCTCTTCTATGATTGAGTCGCAACTATATTCGATTTTGTGTCGTGTTGCAGAGCATCGAAACCGAAAACAGGTACGAAAAAGGGCGGGATACGCATCCGATGCATACCCTATCCCGTCATGAGCTTCGAAGACTAGCCGGCAGGCGCTAGAAGAGCCGCGCCTCCCGCACCTCTTCCGGCTCCTCCAAATCAAGGAGGAATTGTTTACGCTCAACACCGCCGGCATAACCGGTGAGGCTTCCATCGGCACCAATAACGCGGTGACAAGGAATCATAATGGAAATTTTGTTACGGCCAACCGCCTGACCCACCGCCTGCGCGGGGGCACCGGGGCCGACCGCTCGCGAAATATCACCGTAGGTCGTGGTGTACCCAGCAGGAACAGTCTTCAGATGCTCCCATACAATCAGCTGAAAATCGGTGCCCTCAGGATCTAGGGGCAACGTAAAAGAAGTGCGCTTGCGCTCAAAGTACTCGGAGAGCTCCACCTCAGCGCGGGACAGCAGCTGCGCCGCAGCATACTCATCGGCTGGCTCTTCACCTTCTGCAGCGCCGTGCTCCCGTAGGTAGGTGACGGGATTCTCGATTAGTTCACCGAGCTCATGGGGGAGCGGAAAATGCGCCTGGTCCTCGTACCAAATGCCGACAAGCGCATCCGCACGGGTGGCGATGTAGAGCGTGCCCACGGGGCTTGCATAGCGCGTGTACCAGCGCGAGAGCGCTTCCGGCGGCTGCGGCGAATCGGTCGCTTTGGTCATGCTCTTCCTCGTAGGCTCGTGGGCGTGTACTGCAGATGATGTATAGGGGTAAATACCCCTTTCAACCATCATAGGGGAGGCGCGCCTCCGTACCGTACCCGCGGCGGGTTTTGTCTATAACTAACCGCTACGAGATATACACATCGCCGGTTACGCCTCTCACGAGGTCCCGCCAATTTTGATTGAGCCCCAAGAGCTGGCATTCTGTGAAGTACACACCGATACACCGCAATTCAATACTCCGGCTTCTCCACCCCGCACCGGGTGGGGGATGACCTGTGTTTCTCGTACCCCAACGTTGGGTTCAACGACGACTGAAATTGCAAGGAGAAACATGGAAGACCTGAAAGACCTCCGCCGGGAACTCAAGGAAAACCCGGAGAGTCGAGAGCTCAATAACCGTTACGCGCAGGCGTGCCTCAACATCGCGAAAGAATACACCGTTATGTCCCAGGGGCATATCTTTATTTGCTCGCCCTCAGATTTTGAAGCCGTACAGTACGTCATGGCCAAAATCCCTGACGCTTCGCTTCTAGACGGCGAAACTCTGGAGGAATACAAACGCCTGGACAGAGCCGTTACCCAAGCTCGTATAAATAGAGGTAGGCCCGGTAGCATGATGGGCATTTACTATGCCCTCATCCTTTTTATAGTGATGCCCATAATGGCGGTACCAATCATTGCGCTGTGGGAACTCAGCGCGGGGAGCACCTCAGACCACACCCGCAACCCGAGCTTCCTCATTTACCTGATTCCGGTCGCTCTCATTACCGCTGCGCTCCTCTGGGTTGGGTGGCTTGTTGAACGAATCCCCGGCTGGAAATATAACGCTCTGATAGTCCAGGAGAATAAAAAGGCAGAACTAGCCAGAGCCGAAGCTGAAGCGCGTCAAAGTACTGACCCGACCGCTGAGAAATAATCTTGAGTGCAGGGCCGGCCTCTGCCCCTGACCATAACGTAAATGTGCCGCCTC
This sequence comes from Rothia sp. HMSC075F09, assembly GCF_001810515.1. Taxonomy (NCBI): domain Bacteria; kingdom Bacillati; phylum Actinomycetota; class Actinomycetes; order Micrococcales; family Micrococcaceae; genus Rothia; species Rothia sp. HMSC075F09. Next base: position 34,720 of record NZ_KV801759.1, on the reverse strand, counting down.
ACCGGTATTGGTGAGGCGGCACATTTATGCTGTCTAGGGGATAAGAAGCTCGCTACTTAGCGGCTACTCCATCAGCGTTGCCCTCCGTGTGGTGCAGATGCGGCAGGTGAGTCGAATGCAGGTCGTGACCGAGCACATCGTGCGCATCCGGGTCCTCGTTCGGGAGCACGTGCGAGTACTTGGAGTAGTAGCGGTACAGTGCGTAGGCGCCAATCACAGTCAGTACGATAGCAACGCCCAGAGCCCACGGTACAGCTGCGGGAGAATACATGACAGAGAAGAGCACCAACAGCCAGGAGAGAGCAGCTGCAAGAACCGAAACGTTCATAGCAATAATTGCAAGCTTGCGGCGACGGACATCAACCATAATCGGTGCGGGAAACCCGCTCCCTCCTTCCAACGGAGCCTCTCTCCGTTCTCACGACCACCGGAAGGTGCCAGATGCTTAACTAACCGCCATCTTCGGCGACCAGAATAGAATCAAGAAGCCTATATATCTATGATACGGCGCTTGAAGTGGACATCAAAGGCAAACAAACGCTGTTAGACCAACCCCACACAACATGTAAACGGGTATCTCAACAAGGGGCATAAAACCAGTGATTTTTACAGCGAGAACTGCAACACGAAAAGCGAACCCCACTCATCGTTAATGCAGAGAACCTAGTAACAAGAGATAAAAGTCCGTCCGCCGCGGTACGTGAAGCACCACAGCGGACGGGAACGTAAATAAAGTATCAGCGCGAATCGTCGACTCCTGTCAGGACAGCGCATGAATATGTCGCGTACGCGTCCTGTGCGGTACTGACACCTCACGAACAACACCGCGCCAGGTGACCGGCGGAAGATACCGAATTTACAAAAACCAACGGTACCCCAGCACTAATTTTTGTAGAAATTACGCCGCAATAAACGCTGAATTGAGCGTCATAAAACAGCGAAAAGCCCCGGCTGCTTCAACCCCATAGCGGGGGAGAAGCAGCCGGGGCGTCGCTAGTACGCGGGCCGTGCCGTTAGGCAACGGGTGCTGTGATTAGGCGGTCGGAACGTCCTCGTCAACCCACTCGAGGGTGCGGGAGACAGCCTTCTTCCACAGGCGGTACTGGCGGTCAACCTCTGCGGGCTCCATGGAGGGCAGCCAGCGCTTGTCCTCAGCCCAGTTGTCCACAACGTCCTGCTCGCCGCTCCAGAAACCAACAGCGATACCTGCAGCGTATGCTGCGCCCAGAGCGGTGGTCTCAACAACCTTCGGGCGGATTACGGGAACGCCGAGGATGTCAGCCTGGAACTGCATGAGGAACTCGTTAGCGGTCATGCCGCCGTCCACGCGCAACTCGGAGAGCTCAACACCGGAGTCAGCGTTCATTGCGTCCAGAACCTCGCGGGTCTGGAATGCGGTTGCTTCCAGCGCCGCACGCACGATGTGTGCACGGTTCACGTAGCGGGTCAGACCAACGATGACGCCGCGAGCGTCGGAACGCCAGTGAGGTGCGAACAGGCCGGAGAATGCGGGAACAACGTAGCAGCCGCCGGAGTCCTTGACGGAGGTGGCCAGTTCCTCAGACTCTGCAGCGTGCTCAATCATGCGCAGGTTGTCGCGCAGCCACTGGATCAGGGAGCCGCTCATTGCGACCGAGCCTTCCAGAGCGTAGACGGGTGCTGCATCGCCAATCTTGTATGCGACGGTGGTCAGCAGACCATTGTTGGAGAAGACGGGCTCGTTGCCGGTGTTCATGAGCATGAAGTTACCGGTACCGTAGGTGTTCTTCGCCATGCCCTTCTCGAAGCAAGCCTGACCGAAGGTTGCAGCCTGCTGGTCGCCGAGGATACCCGCGATGGGGGTGCCGCTGAGCAGACCGGTTGCGCGACCGAAGCCGTACACCTCGGAGGAGGACTTGATCTCGGGCAGCATGCTCATGGGGATACCCATATCTGCAGCAATCTGCGGATCCCATTCGAGGGTGCGGATGTCCATCAGCAGGGTGCGGGATGCGTTGGTTACGTCGGTGACGTGCACGCCGCCGTCAACACCACCGGTCAGGTTCCAGACCAGCCAGGTGTCGGTGTTGCCGAAGAGCAGGTCGCCGCGTTCTGCGCGCTCGCGTGCGCCTTCAACGTTGTCCAGGATCCACTTGATCTTGGGGCCGGAGAAGTAGGTAGAGAGGTTCAGGCCGACGATGTCGTGGTACTTGCCAACGCCCTCTTCGCCTGCGAGCTCTTCAACGATTTCCTGGGTGCGGGTGTCCTGCCAGACGATTGCGTTGTAGACGGGCTCACCGGTGTTCTTGTCCCACACGACGGTGGTTTCGCGCTGGTTGGTGATGCCGACTGCAGCGATTTCGTGGTGGTTGACTTCGCCGTTTGCCATAGCCATTGCTACGACCTTACGGACGTTCTGCCAAATTTCGGTTGCGTTGTGCTCGACCCAGCCGGCCTTGGGGAAGATCTGCTCGTGCTCGAGCTGGCCTTGAGCCACGTTCTCGCCCGCCTTGTTGAACAGGATCGCGCGGGAGCTGGTGGTGCCCTGGTCGATGGAGAGGATGTACTTGCGCTCGACGTTGAGGGTTGCGGAGTGCAGAGAAGTCGTCATTGATTTTTCCTTAGAACAAAAGAACGGGGGGGGGTATTAGAGAGGTTTAGAGGGGCAGAACTGCCGGAACGATCAGGCCTGCGAGGATAGCGCCGATGATTGGGCCAACAACCGGAACCCATGCGTAAGACCAGTTGGAACCGGTCTTACCGGGGATGGGCAGGAAGGTGTAGGCGATACGGGGGCCGAGGTCACGTGCGGGGTTGATAGCGCAACCGGTTGCGCCACCGAGGTTCATACTGATGGATACAACGACCAGGGCAACAGCCAGGGGGCCGAGCTCGCTGGGGGTCTTACCGGATGCGATGATCCAGCCAATCAGGACGAAGGTACCGATAATCTCGGTGAGCAAGTTCCAGCCGTAGGACTTGATGGCGGGGCCGGTTGCGAAGATGCCGAGGCGGTCGCCCGGGTCCTCATCGAAGTGCTTCTTGTAGGTGAGGTACGCTCCGGTTGCGCCGGCCATTGCGCCGAGCATCTGAGCGACGATGTACAGGGCAATGTTGCCGGGGGTTGCGGGAACGCCGGTTGCCAGGTCGCGGCCTGCGGTTGCCAGGCCAACGGTCACAGCGGGGTTCATGTGTGCACCGGAATGGAAGGAGAGGTACACGGCGGTGAACACTGCCAGACCCCATCCGAAGGTGATAACACCCCAGCCTGCGTCCTTAGCGTAGGACTTCTTGAGGGTCACTGCGGCACATACGCCGGCACCGAGCAGAATCATGATGAAGGTGCCGAAGAACTCGGAAGCGAAGATTCCGAGGGTGGTGGGGGCGCCGGATGCATCCACGAGAGCGGAAGAGCCGGCTGCAAGTACAGTTCCTGCGGAAGCAAGAAGAGACATTGATGCTCCTTGAAGACGAAGCGTCTGGAAGGCAAGCGAACCTTTGCTTGCGCATTCCCGTGCGTCCTCACCGCACGAGCGGATCGGGGCACAACGCTGTGCTGAAATGTGTAGCGGTTGCTACGAAAATTTGATAGATGTTTCTGGTTGAGAAGCAGATCGTACCAGTGAGCTAACCCTGTATTTAGCGCTCTGCTTCTTTGTGCTGGGGTTTATTGTAAACGGCTATTTAACCGTCCGTCCACCCCTCACCGAGAAATATGAGATAGCCCATGTTCGGTGAGGGGCGAACGGTTGGTTCGTACCAAATAATCGGTTACGAAAGGTGTGCGAAAGCTCTAAGGATTAGAGCTTCACGCGGGGTGCCACGGGGGTGACAGCCTCAATCTTTGCCGATGCTTCAGCGTCGGTGGAGGTGGACTCTGCCTCGCGGATTGCTGCAACGCGTGCTGCGTAGAGGTCGAGTTCTTCCTTGACCTTCTTGTCGTCCCAGCCGAGCTCGGAACGCATGATGTCGAGGATTTCCTCTGCTGCTGCCAGGCCGCGGTCGCGCTGCTCGAGGTCGAGGCGTACGCGGCGGACCAGCACGTCCTCCAGGTGCAGTGCACCTTCGTAGCGGACAGCGAAGACGACGTCTGCACGCAGGAACTGGGGTGCCTTAGCCAGGGGAGCGCCGAGGGAAGGATCAGCGTCGATGAGGGCGCCGAGGTCCTCAATCTGTGCGCCGTAACGCTCGAGCAGGTGGGTGATGCGGTCCTCATCCCAGCCGTAACGCTCTGCGTAGCGTGCACGGTTAGCAGCGATTGCGTGGTAGCCGTCTGCGCCGACCAGGCCGATGGTTGCGGTCACGGAGGGGTTCTGCTTAGCCTGCTCGCCCAGTGCGAAGTCGACAGCGTCGGCAGCCATGACACGGTAGGTGGTGAGCTTGCCGCCTGCGATTGCGCTCATGCCGGGGGCAACCTCGGTCACGGTGTGCTCGCGGGAAACCTTGGTGGATGCTGCGCCGTCCTTGACCTTGGGCTGCAGCAGCGGGCGCAGGCCGGTGTAGGTGCCGATGATATCCTCGCGGGTCAGCGGGTTAGCGATCAGCTTGTTAGCCTGCATCAGCACGTAGTCGATGTCCTTGCTGGTTGCGACGGGGCGCTCGCGGTCCTCGGAGTAGGGGGTGTCGGTGGTGCCGATGATCCAGTAACGCTGCCAGGGGATGATGAAGAGAACGGACTTCTCGGTCTTGGTGAAGATACCGCTGGTTGCGTTGATGCGGTCGCGGGGAACCACGATGTGGATACCCTTGGATGCCAGAACCTCCAGGCCTGCATCGGGGTTAGCCAGGGACTCGGACTCTTCGGTCCACACGCCGGTTGCGTTGATGACGTGCTTTGCGCGTACGTTCAGGCGCTCACCGGTCTCCAGGTCTGCCAGCTCTGCGCCGATGACGCGGCCGGATGCGTCCTTGGTGAAGCCGACAACCTGGGTGCGGGATGCAGCCAGTGCGCCGTAGCCTGCAGCGGTGCGGACGACGTCGATGACGAGGCGTGCGTCGTCAACGCGTGCGTCGTAGAACTGGATTGCGCCGCTGAATGCGGAGTCCTTGATGTCGGGGAAGACGGTCTTGGTGCCGGTCTTGGTGAAGTGACGCTGGGAGGGGACGCCCTTGTTGCCGCGGGAACCGAGGAATGCGAGGGTGTCGTACATGCCGATGCCGATTGCGGAGTATGCGCGCTCGATGACGGGCATCTTCAGGGGCCACAGGAAGGGCTGTGCGTGCACCAGATGGGGTGCGATCTTGTTCAGCAGCAGGCCGCGCTCGGTCAGTGCTTCGGTCACGAGCTTGAAGTCGAGGTTGTAGAGGTAGCGCAGGCCGCCGTGAACGAGCTTGGAGGACCATGCGCTGGTGCCTGCAGCCCAGTCGCCTGCTTCGACGATACCGGTGCGCAGACCGCGGGTTGCTGCGTCGAGGGCAATGCCTGCACCGGTGATGCCGCCGCCGACGACCAAGATGTCGAGTTCTTCGTTGACCATGCTCTTGAGCGCCTTGGCGCGGGACTCGGCGGTCAGCTGAGACTGCTGTGCAATGTGCTGGGAGCTCATGTACTGCTCTTTCCTGTATTGCCGCTTGTGCGGCGTGGGGGTTTCATCTTGCATTTAGTAAAACCCAATGGTGAAATAATAACCAAGCAGTATGAACGGATTTTCACTGGGGGTCTGTGGCAGATGAACGAACGCGCTAACCATACCTACGAGGCAGCGCAGCTTTACTACATTCACAACATGACGATGGACGCTATCGCGGCCCGTCTGGGGGTCTCTCGAGCCACTGTGTCACGTCTGCTTAAAAGTGCTCGTGAAAGCGGCATGGTGCAGATCCGTCTAGATGATTCCTTCCGTGCCCGCAGCGAGCTTGAGCGCCGCATCGGTGAGCGCTATAAGGTGCGCGTTACTCTCGTGAATGTCCGTTCGGATGCTACCCCCATTGCCCGTATGAGTCAGGTATCCCGTACCGCGGCGGCTCTCCTTGATTCCCTGATTGATAATGGAACGAGCCTGGGTGTGGCGTGGGGTTCAACGATGACTGAGATTTCTCGTCATCTGCCGCGTCGTCCTCTGAAAGGCGTGACTGTCGTGCAGATGAACGGCGCCGGTAATGCGCACCATTCGGGTATTCCGTACTTGGGTTCCTTGCTGGGGCAGTTGGTGAATGCCTATGATGCGCAGACTATCCATTTTCCGGTTCCCGCGTTCTTTGACTATGCGGACACCAAGACCGCCATGTGGCGTGAGCGTAGCGTGCAGAAGAATCTGCATGCCCAGCAGAATGTTGACCTCGCTATTTTTGGCGTGGGTGCTTTTGGTGGACCTATTCCTTCTCACGTGTATTCGGGTGGCTATTTTGAGGTGCAGGAGCAGCGTCAGCTGCGTGAGCTGGGCGTTGTGGGGGATATGTGCACGATTCTTCTGCGTGAGGACGGCTCGTGGGCTGATCTTGAGTTGAATAAGCGTGCGTCCGGTCCGACTCCGAAGGAGCTGGCTCGTATTCCGCGCCGTATTTGCGTTGCGTCCGGTACTCACCGTGTGCGTGCTTTGCGCGGCGCGTTGCGTACGGGTGCGATTACTGACTTGGTTCTTGATGATGCCCTGGCAAAGGCGCTCATGGAGAAATAGCTAAAAATAATCGCCGCGGGCATGAGGGCCCGTGAGTATGAAGGTCCGTGGTGATGGGTTAAAGGGGCACCTTGATCTGAAAGGGTAGTGCTGAGGGGTTTCCTGGTGAAGCTCTCAAGCGCCGCCTGAACAATGTTTCAAGGTGCCCTTTAGTGTCGTCAAAAACTGCTTTCTGACCCTACAATGTGAAACGTTTGCGCATGTGAAAGCGCATATTTGTGCACTCCATTGAAGGTGTGCGCCACTCACCGTTAGAAAGAACCAACCATGACCCCCACCTATAACGCCCAGGTGAATCCGCACCTGGGCGCACCCGGCATTACCACCATGCACGGTGATGCCCAGTCTTCCGATGCTACTCCTCTTGCCGGTCCCGGCGCAGGCAATTGGAAGATTACCGGCACGAAGCTCGGCGGCGCCTGCCCGACGATCCTTGCCGGACGCGACGGCTTCATTCAGGTGCTCTGCACTCAGGTCTTCGCCCACGGCGAGTTCATCACCCCGAAGCTCTCTATCCTTGACCCGCATACCGGCCGCGAGCTCTCCCACTTGGACATCCCGAAGGGCGCACTGCTCGGTGGCGTGTACGCCTACCTTGACGCGCAGGACCGCATGGTTCTGGTGGATGGCTCTCAGTGCCTGTTGCGCCTCTCCCACTCTGCTGACGGTCGCAGCATCCGAGTTGATGAGCGTATTGACCTGAGCCGCATGCTCGCGCAGAGTGCCAACGATGCTGTGGTTGGCCTGGTACCCGACTGGTCCGGGCGCATTTGGGTTGCGACGAAGAACGGCTACATTGCGGTGATTGATTCTGCCCGCGGCACGATTCGCTCGATGCGCCTGAATAAGGCGTCGATTGCGGGTGAGCGTATCGATAACTCGATTTCGGCGTGCCCGCAGGGCGTGAGTGTGGTGACCTCCCACGCTATTTATATGCTGAACGCTACCGCAACCGGTGCGCCCACCCTCAAGTGGTGGCATGCGTACGATCGAGGTAGCGCCCGCAAGCCCGGTAAGCTCGCGTGGGGTTCCGGCGCCTCCCCGACGTTCTTTGGCCCGAACGGTTCGGATTACGTGATGCTGACCGATAACTCTGATATTCAGGAATCGGTCATTGTGTACCGCACCGATAACGGTGCGAAGGTCGGTAGCGCCGGCCTGTTTACTGCCGGTACCTCTGGCACTGAGAATTCTATGATTGGTGTGGGTAACACGATGGTCGGTGCAAGCACCTACGGCTACCCCTACCCGAAGTACCCGGAGGGTGCCGGCCCGTCGGTTCCTGCGAACGCGCTTTTTGCTCCCGGTATGGAGCGTTGGGATATTACCGACCGCGGTCTGCGTAAGATTTGGGACCGTAAGGACGTGTACTCTTCGGCTGTTCCTCGCTATTCCACCGCTGACGGTCTAATTTACACCTGTGAGCGTCGCCGCGGTCCGGCTGGTTTGGCGAATGGCGCTTACGCCTGGGCTGTCGCGCTGGACATGAAAACCGGTAAGACGATGCACGAGCAGCGTCTGCCTCAGCATGTGAGCCTGCTGCTTGGCGGTGGTGACACCCTGCAGATGGTGGGCACGATTGACCGTTACGGCACCTGGTGGCAGGGCACGATTAGCGGCGTGTACCGTATCGCGAAGGCATAAGGGGAGTAGAAAATGACTAAGAATAATCTGATGAATGCTTCTCGCCGTACCGCGTTGAAGGTTGCGGGTGCTTCGGCTGCCCTGGTGGCTGGCGGCGTGAGCGCTGCGGAGGCGGCAACTCGTTCGGGCGGTAAGCGCGCTCGCGTGACCCCTGTGACCCAGCGCCCTGGTGGACAGCGTGGCGGGCAGCGCGGTCAGCACGGTGGTGGACAGCACGGTGGCGCGGCGAGTTCTGCGCTGGTGCAGGTGCCGATGCGCTATAACGAGTCGTGCATCCGCCTAGAGTTGAAGGCTGCTAACGGTGTGCAGGCTGTGTCTTTGCAGAGTCAGCCGGCGCGTACTGTTGCTTTCCGGAATCTGCCGACTCGCCTGAGCATTATTAATGAGGGCAATTCGACGCTGCCGGTGGGTACTCGCCTGATGGTGCGTGCTCGCGCGCAGGACCCGAAGACTGGTTTGTTGTTGAATCCAGCGGTGACTCTTCGTGTTACCTCGGGGCAGGCGGTGCTACCTTCGGGTAGCCTGGGTGCTTCAGCCCTGGTGGCTCCTGTGGATGCTCTGAATCTTGATGCGGTGCGCCGTAGCGAGCAGACCGGTCAAGCTGGTGCCGGCAGCGAGAACGTTCTGGAGTTGCGTACTGCTATTCCTCGCGGTCACCGCTTGGATGTTCAGCTGAATTATCAGGTGGCTTCGGATGTTGCCGGTTCTGCGTTGAAGCAGGTTCATGTGAGCGCTGTGCTGGATATGGCGGCAGCTGGTTTGTCATCTTCGTTCTACGAGGTGCAGAGCTCGGCTGTGGTTGCTTCGCTGAACTAGCAGTTGGGCTGACCCTGTGAAGGATAGGCACGGCGGGGGAATGGCTCCGTTGTGTGTTTTTATACCTTATATATAGGCGCCTGTTCAAAAAGGTATGTTGAAAGGTCGGAGTCGTTCCTGGGAACGGCCCCGACCTTTGCATTGTCTAGTCTGCTGGCGTGGCTGGCAGTTAATTTTTCTTATGCGGTTTCGCTCCTGTCGTGTTCGCCGAATGCAACCTGCACCGCGTGGTGCAGTGCTTCGCGCACCATGGCGATGGCGGGGTTGGCGGCGGACTCTCGGCGTACGGCGGTAAAGATTTTGCGGCAGGGCTTGCCGGGTAGCTCGACGATGCGTAGCCCCTCGGTGGTGGAGAGGGAGGAGAGGATGAAGCCGGGCACGATGGTGACGGCGAATCCTGCTTTGACGAGGTTGGAGTTCGTAATCATGTCATTGGCGCTGTAACGGATGACCGGCTCGAATCCTGCGGTGCGGCACTGGTTGAGCGCCCAGCTGCGGGAGGTGTTCTGTTCCATTTCGAGAACCCAGGGCAGTGCGTGCGCCTCCTCGATTGAGGTGATGGTGGAGGTGCTGGGCACAATCAGGCTGAGCGGGTCTTCGGTGAGTAGTTCGGAGTGCAGTTCGGGGTATTCGGGGATGTGGTGGTGCGGGTAGGCTTCGGAGAGCACCATGTCGTATTCGCGGCTTCGAGTCAGGGAGGTTCCGGTTTCGGGGTCGATTTGCAGTACCTGCAGGGTGAGTGAGGGTGCGTGTTCGGTAAGGTAGCTGAGGGTTTCCGGTAGCAGTGCGAAGGCTGCGGACTGGAAGATGGCGAGGCGGACCATGCCTGCGGGTTCGCCGGTGAGGTTGGCGACGGAGGTTTGCATGCGGTCGAGTTCGCGCAGGATGCTGCGGGCGCTGTCGACGATGATGAGTCCGGCGCTGGTGAGCTGTACACGCCTGCCGATGCGCTGCAAAAGCGGGGTGCCGGTTTCTTTTTCGAGGGTGGCAATCTGCTGGGAGACGGCGGAGGGGGTGAGGCTGAGTGCTTCGGCTGCGGCGATGACGGTGCCGCGTTCTTGGATTTCGAGGAGCATTTGCATACGTCGGATGTCGTAGATGGACATATTTTCCTCCCTGGTGCACTCGGCATTGCGCTGGCTGTGGCTGCCACCGTATTCCATGGTGCGTCTCTCATCGTGGACTCTTGTATATGGTACCGCGCAGGCTTCCGGCCGGCTCTTTTTGAGACGCCTGAAATGGGGTGCCGGCATGTTGGCTTGTGTAGCGAGTATTTTCGTGCTGAATGTGACGATTCTTGGGGTTGAAGATGCTTTTGGGACTGGTTTTGAAGTGTTCGTCTGTTACGAAGTGGGTTCGATATTTGCGCTCTGAAAGTGCTAGCCTGAGAGAGATGGATAGCGATGTCGCTACAAACTTCACCTTGTCTCTTCGAACAGGAGGTTCGGAGGGGGCGCGGGGTGAAAACCTCACCGCACAATCATTAAGAAAATCTAAATGAATTTTGGAAAAAACATTCAGTTTTTCTAATGAGGTATTTATTACCCTTTTGTGGTGAAATAGAGACATCGCCAAACGTGGTGTGTACCGCACACAGTAAGATAGTTAGGAGTCAAGGATGACCCATCCTTTCGCATCTGAGCACTACCAGAAGATGGCTCTGGAAGCTCGTCAGCTTGTTCGCCAGTGGGTAAATGAGTCCCAGTCGATCAAGCCCACCTTCGCAGCTGAGCAGCTCGCCGGTGTTCTGAAGGACCCCAATGGTCTTCCCTTCACCGTCGGCTTTGTTGATGGCGTTATTCGCCCCGAAGACGACAACGTCTCCGGCCGCAACCTCTCCCGCATTTCCGGCCTGGCACCTTCCTTCCTGCCCTGGTACATGAAGTCCGCTGTTGGCTTCGGTGGCAAGCTGGCTGGCAAGGTCGCATGGCCCACCGTTCCCGTTGCACGCCGCGTGCTGCGCGAGATGGTTGGTCACCTGATCGTCGACGCTTCCGAGGAGAAGCTGGGCGACGCAATTGCAGAGCTGACCAAGACCGGTAACCGCCTGAACGTCAACCTGCTCGGTGAGGCAGTTCTGGGTGACAAGGAAGCAGAGCACCGCCTGGCTGAGACCAAGCGCCTGCTGGCACGTGACGACGTTGACTACGTCTCCATCAAGGTGTCCGCTGTTTCCGGCCCCCACCAGCACTGGGCATTCGACGAGGTCGTTGAGACCGCTGTTCGCCGCCTGACCCCGCTGTACGAGCTGGCTGCATCCACCTCCCCCAAGAAGTTCATCAACCTGGACATGGAGGAATACAAGGACCTGGACCTCACCATTGAGGTGTTCACCAAGATTCTGGACCAGCCCCACCTGAAGGACCTGGAAGCCGGTATCGTGCTCCAGGCATACCTGCCCGACACCCTGGCTGCAATGCAGCACCTGCAGGAGTGGTCCGCAAAGCGCGTTGCTGCTGGCGGCGCAGGCATCAAGGTTCGCCTGGTTAAGGGTGCAAACCTCTCCATGGAAATCGTGGAAGCTGTTATGCACGGCTGGCCGCTGACCACCTGGGACACCAAGCAGGCTGCTGACACCAACTACAAGCGCGTTCTGGACTACGCACTGCGCCCCGAGCACGTGAAGAACGTTCGCCTCGGTATTGCAGGTCACAACCTCTTCGACGTTGCTTTCGCACTGCTGCTGTCCGAGGACCGCGGCGTGAAGGACCGCGTCGAGTTCGAGATGCTGATTGGTATGGCTGAGCAGCAGGCAGAGATCATCCGCCGTCGCGTTGGCCACCTGCTGCTGTACGTGCCCGTCGTGAACCCCAAGGAATTCGACGTTGCTATCGCATACCTGATCCGTCGTCTCGAGGAGAACGCTTCCTCCGAGAACTTCATGTCCGGTATCTTCGACCTGGCAACCGACGAGTCCATCTTCAAGCGCGAAGAGGACCGCTTCATGCGTGCGCTGAACTCCGTCACCGACGAGGTTCCCGCATCCAAGCGCACCCAGAACCGTCTGACCGAGAACGAGGACAACGTCTTCGTACCGGCAGGCCGCTTCGAGAACACCCCCGACACCGACCCTGCACTCTCCGGTAACCGCGAGTGGGGCCGCGCAATCCTCGAGCGTTCCAAGACCACCAAGCTGGGCATCGAAACCCTCAAGGCTAACGAGCTGACCAGCGAAGCTGACGCTGAGAAGCTGATCAAGGAAACTGAGGAAGCTGGTAAGGCATGGGGCAAGCTCTCCGGCCACGAGCGTGCAGAGATTCTGCGCAAGGTCGGTAAGGCTATCGCACTGCGCCGCGGTGACCTGCTGGAGGTTATGGCAGCTGAGGCTGGCAAGACCCTGGAGCAGGGCGACACCGAGGTCTCCGAGGCAATCGACTTCGCATACTACTACGCAATGCTGGCTGAGGACCTCGAGAAGATCGACGGCGCAAAGCCCAAGTCTGTTGACCTGACCCTGGTTGTTCCCCCGTGGAACTTCCCGACCGCTATTCCCGCCGGTGGTGTTCTGGCTGGTCTGGCTGCAGGTTCTGCTGTCATCTTCAAGCCCGCAACCATCACCGCTCGCACCGGTGCCCTGATCGCAGAGATCATGTGGGATGCAGGCGTTCCCAAGGAAGTTCTGAAGCTCGTCAAGGTTGTTGACCGCGCTGCAGGTAAGCTGCTCATCTCGCACCCCGAGGTTGACCGCCTGATCCTGACCGGTGGTTACGAGACCGCTGAGCTCTTCCGCTCCTGGCGTGATGACCTGCCCCTGTTCGGTGAGACCTCGGGTAAGAACTCCATCATCGTCACCCCGAACGCTGACATCGACCTCGCCGTCAAGGACGTCGTCTACTCGGCATTCGGTCACGCAGGTCAGAAGTGCTCCGCTGGTTCGACCGTCATCCTGGTTGGCTCCGTTGCACAGTCCGAGCGTTTCCGTCGTCAGCTGATTGACTCTGTCAGCTCCCTGCACGTGGCACACCCGCAGGACATCGAGTCCGAGATGGGCCCCGTTGTTCAGAAGCCGGAAGAGAAGCTGCTGCGCGGTCTGACCACCCTCGGCCCGGGCGAGCGCTGGCTCATCCAGCCCAAGGAACTGGACGAGACCGGTCGCCTGTGGAGCCCCGGTGTTCGCGAAGGCGTCAAGCCCGGTTCCGAGTACCACATGACCGAATACTTCGGCCCCATCCTGGGCATCATGACCGCTGACACCCTGGAAGAGGCAATCGAGCTGCAGAACGCACCCGATTACGGCCTGACCGCAGGTCTGCACTCGCTGGATGCTGACGAGCTCGAGCTGTGGCTCTCCAAGGTCCAGGCAGGTAACCTGTACGTCAACCGTGCAATTACCGGTGCAATCGTTCAGCGTCAGCCCTTCGGCGGTTGGAAGAAGTCCACCGTTGGCTCCGGTACCAAGGCTGGTGGCCCCAGCTACCTGATCGCTCTGTCCGATTGGGAGCCCGCACAGGCAACCGCAACCGCTGTCACCCAGTCCGTGACCGTCCGCGAGACCCTGGCTACCATCGAGAACTCCGAGCTGGGCAAGCGCGAGGACTTCGCATTCATCAAGCGCGGTGTCTCCTCTGACGCACACGCTTGGGACACCGAGTTCGGCTTCGGCCACGATCCCTCGAAGCTGGGCGTGGAGCGCAACATCCTGCGCTACGTACCCACCCAGGTTCTGGTTCGTGCAGACGAGTCCGCATCCGCAGCAGAGACCCTGCGCGTTGTGCTCGCCGGTCTGGCAGCTAACGCACCGGTTGCTCTGTCCGTCGGTAAGGACCTGCCGGTCGACGTCCGTGGCGTCCTCGAGAACAAGGGCATCAAGTACGAAGTCAAGTCGGACGCTCAGTTCCGCGAGTACCTGGCTTCGAACGCTAAGACCCCGGTTCGCGCACTGGCTGGTACCCCGCTGGAAGGCACCCGTATCCGCTACATCGGTAACGATGAGAAGTCCCTCTACACCGCACTGGGTGGTCGCCCGGACGTTGCAGTGTACTTCGCACCCGTCACCGAGGCTGGCCGTATCGAGATGCTGCCCTTCCTCCGCGAGCAGGCTGTTTCGATTACCGCACACCGTTTCGGTAACCCGAACCGCTTCTCCGAGCGCGTCATTTCTTCCCGCTAAGGCGCTGTGAGAGTTTAGCTCTCTAGCCTAAGGCTCAGGGCCCTGCACCATCATGGTGTGGGGCCCTGAGCCTTTTGGTGTGTCTGATGGCTCCCTGCTGGAGGTGAGTAATAGGGGTGCTTCTAGGGCCTTGGGAAGGGGCGCTTGTTGAGCGGTTAGATAGGATAAGGAAAATATAGTGTCATAGAAGTGGTACGGGGGTGTTTGGACGTGCCCCGCGTTACTTCTTATGTGATAATTGGTGTAGGACGTTCCGTCATCCCACATACGGAACGACACCGTGCGCGGGACGGTCCGCGCTACGCAAGAACACACTGAAAGGACACCGCTGCTATGAGCAACGTTCCCGCAGAACTCTCGTACACTTCTGAGCACGAGTGGGTTTCCGCTCTCACCGCCGAGGGCACCGTACGTGTTGGTATTACCGACCACGCTCAGGATGCACTGGGTGACGTCGTCTACGTCGACCTTCCCTCTGTCGGCGATTCTGTAGCTGCTGAGGATAGCTTCGGTGAGATTGAGTCCACCAAGTCTGTCTCTGATCTTTTCGCTCCCATTGCGGGCGAGATTGTCGCAGTGAACGAGGGCCTGGAGGATGACCCCGCACTGGTTAACTCCGATCCCTACGGCGAGGGCTGGATCATTGAGATTCGCCCCGAGAACGCTGATGACCTGGCTAACCTGCTGGATGCAGAGGCGTACAAGGCTGAGCTGGCTAAGCTCTAAGTCGATAGTCTAGCTCGATAGACTCTATAGCTCTGGCGTCCCTCGTGTTAAGAGGTACGTACTGATGAAACGGCGAGACCGATTGGTCTCGCCGTTTTTCTTTTAAAATGCACACAAACGCAAATAGTTGGGCGCATTTAAGGTTCGTCTTGAAGGTGTAGGAATTCACTAAAGGGGCTTGAAGGATGACTAAACCCCTAGTGGGAGCCTCTTTCAAGTTAAATGTGATGAAAACTTCAACTATCGCGAGAAGATAAAATTTTCCTCGTAAAGCAGTCCAATATGAGATATATGTGTTCGAAGTATTGGAATTTTGCTAAAATTGGTACTGTCTCTACTGATTAATGTTTGATTGTGTGGCTATTTTTGGGTTCAAAAAGCCCCTGAAAAGGGCGAACTAAATAGCAAAATGCCTTGTGAGGCTATAAGATTGTCTCGAAGGTTTGCGGTTTATCATTTCGTGATAAACAACTAAACTTATCTATCACACTCTCAACACTAAGCAAAGATGTTCGGCACGGAGCGAGACCCCCGACCGGGGGAACGAGCCACTCACTCAAATTTCGGCTCGTATCGACATCGTCTGAACAAGTACCCGAAAGACATAGATGACCTCACGCATCGATGAGAACCTCACTAACGCTGAGGTTCAACTAGAGGACGTGGAGAACGGCGGCTCTGACCGTAACCCGCGTGACGTTAAGAGCCGGACCATTGGTCAGGTTCTTAGCCAGCTTGACCTGGAGTTCCCCGGAATTAGTGCATCCAAGATCCGCTTCCTGGAGGAGCGCGGTCTCGTGCACCCCAGCCGTACCGAAACCGGTTACCGCAAGTACTCCCAGACGGATATTGAGCGCCTGCGCTACATCCTCACCATGCAGCGCGACCACTACATGCCGCTCAAGGTAATCCGTCAGCACCTGGAGGACATGGAAGCCGGTCGCGTACTGAACTCCATGCCTGCCACCGTAAGCGAAGACGTGCTAGACACCGTCCTTGGCCCGAACGAGCAGGAAGGTCGCACCTACACTCTCCGCGAGCTGGCAGAATACGCTAACACCACCCCCGAACTGATTCGCGAGCTGATTGACTTTGGACTGCTCGAAGACGGGTCGGATGTGGAGTACACCGATTACGATGTGCTGATTGCCCGCGTTAGTGCAGAACTGACCCAGCACGGCATTCAGCCTCGTCACCTGCGCGCATTCAAGTCAGCGGCAGACCGCGAAATTTCCCTCGTGGAAATTGCGGTGGCTCCGCTGGCATCACGCCGCGACGCAGCCTCTCAGGCTCAGGCGCAGGAACGAGCCGACAAGATCCGCAAGTTGTGCTTGCAGCTGCACGCAACTCTGGTCGAATCGGCGATGCCTACCTACGAGTAGGCGCACGAAGACGCAGACTACCGGACAGTCTGCCGCTCGTAAACCCTCAGCGGTTCTACCACACCCCAAACGGGGATTTCCCTCGGGAAACACCACTGACCACGGTGATTCCCTCTATAGTCCCTACCCCTTACCAACGGGTAGCGGCCTCTAGACTTGGACGAAGCCGACGCTGGCACGCTCGGAATTTCTACCCCTTCGTCCAACACGAAGAGCTTTCTCACCAGGGGGCTCCCGGCCTGCCAAGGCTGTTCACTCAACTCAGCTGTAAATGCGTACGGACTGCTCCGTACGCATTTACTTTTTAAACTCCCCTGTGGGATGGATACCCAGAAAAAGCGAGGAGAATAGCGGGGGAGGAGCACCCCCACAGGGCGTTAAAGAGGTACGAATGAATCTGAAAAGATCATTCGCTTCGGTGGGTTCAATTTTAAGTAGAGCCCTCTATCAGTTAAAATAGATTGAACAACCGCGCCTATCGCGCATCGGTCGCACTATCGAATCGTGTTCTACGAACCGAATAGTCGAGCCAATGTGTAGTATTGAAAACCGCGTAGCTAACCTCGCAGAGGGAAGCCACGCGAATCATAGATGCAGATTCTAAGGCCTAGCCCTAGAATCTCACCCCGAAAATCGGGGCTACACCGGAACGAAGTCGACCACATTTGATAGGGCGCGGTGAATCGCATTAAACGGGTTAACGAAAAGGAGGGACCGTGCTAGAGCAGCAGGTAGCCGAAAATGCAGGCGAGGCCGCAGGCACCCATGAGGCACCCCAGGGCTTCGACCAGCCCCTGGATGGCTTCGACACCCTCTTCCCCGTAGCGCCGCCTCCGCGTGGTGAACAGGGCGTACTCTTTACCGACCCGGTCTCTGTCGTCGAGGAAAACCTCGGCTACCGCGGCGCCATCGCCTGCAAGGCAGCCGGCATCACCTACCGCCAGCTCGACTACTGGGCACGCACCGACCTGGTCGTACCCACCGTGCGTGGAGCCTCCGGATCCGGTACCCAGCGCCTCTATAGCTTCCGCGACGTGCTCGTGCTCAAGATTGTGAAGCGACTGCTCGACACCGGCGTGTCCCTGCAGCAGATCCGTACCTCCATCGAGCATCTGCGTACCCGCGGCATTGACGACCTGGCGAACATCACCCTCATGAGTGACGGCACCACCGTCTACGAATGCACCTCCCCGAGCGAGGTCATTGACCTGGTTCAGGCAGGTCAGGGCGTCTTCGGCATCGCTATCGGTCGCGTCTGGCGCGAAATCGAAATGAACCTCAACGGCCAGCCCGGCGAAGAGATGCACGAAAACTTCGAAGGCGACGAACTCGCCGCCCGCCGTGCCCGCCGCGCACAGGCATAAAGCACAGGCCTAAACCACGCATCTTGAATCTGCCCGCGCTCACTACCTACCCGGTGGCGAGCGCGGGCAGAAGTTTTAAACCCGAGGGAACATTCAATGCTCACTTGAGAAAAAACTCAAGATACACCCCTGTCAGAGCCAGAAGAAAAGCGAAGATTCGCTAAAATAAAGGGGCATTACACCTCGCTCAAAAAAGGGACCTGCATGCCCCGCATCGTCAGTATCAGCAGCCTCAAAGGTGGCGTCGGCAAAACGTCCATCACTTTGGGGCTCGCGTCCGCAGCTTTACACAGCGGACTCTCCACACTCGTTATTGACCTCGACCCCCACGGCGACGCCAGCACCGGTCTGGCGGTGGATGAAACCATCCCCGACGTTGCCTCCCTGATTGCCAGCTCCAATGAGCGTGCCTTCGCGGAGGAAGCCGGTAGCTCCTCTTGGAACTCGCTCGTCGGCAAACCCACCCTGCTGACCAATAACCCCGTGACCACCGGTAGCGTGAAGGTGGCGCGCGGTTCGGCTCGTTCCACCCTCGTGGACCGGCAGGAAGCCGCGCCGTTCATCCGCCGATTCAAGCGCATGGTGGAGGCGGCTGCGGACGCCTACGACGTCATCCTGATCGACTGCCCGCCGTTCCTCGGAACCCTGTCTTCGATGGGCTGGGCGGTTAGTGAGCGCATCCTCTCGGTCGCTGAGCCTTCCCTTTTCTCTGTAGCGGGCACCGAACGAACCCTGCGCGCCATCGTGCGTTTTCAGCAGGAAAGCGGCATCAGCATTGACGGTGCGGGAGTAGTTATCAATAAGATGCGCCCCAACGATAGCGAACACCGCTACCGACGCGACGAAATGCGCTCCCTTTTCGGCGATCTTGTCGCAGAGCCGGTGCTCGCTGAAAGCCCCGTGCTGCAACGCGCCCAGGGTGCGGCGTACCCGATTCATTTTTGGCCCGACGAAGAATCGGTTGATCCCGCCATTGACTTCACCCGTCTGCTGGCTGGGCTTATGGCAGACATCTAATCGCTGACCTCTTAGCGCAGACATATACGCGTCACTAATCCGCGGGCTCGAATAGTTCTCAACGCTTGAGTGCGTCTTCTCAAAGAACCGCTGTGTTCTCAGCGCTGTGTTCTCAGTGCTGTGTTCTTTAGGACGGCGCATTTTCGCATATCCGTCAACATTGACACCAGAAGTGGGAATAGCCGGAAGCTTCCACGCGTTATAGTGGCAGTAACAGAAATAACCCCGCCATCGAGGGGCACGCTGGGAACGAGCCCAGCCTCAACATCATCAACGAGAGGACCACATGAGCATCGAGAACGTAGAACGCATTGACGGCGTAGCACAGTACGACCTCATCGTCATCGGCTCCGGATCCGGCAACACCCTCATCGGCCCCGAATGGGACGACAAGAAGGTCGCCCTCATCGACGGCGGTATCTTCGGCGGCACCTGCCTGAACGTTGGCTGCATCCCCACCAAAATGTACGTCTACCCGGCGACCATCGCGCAGAAGACCCGCGAGGTCAAGCACCTGGGCGTCGACGCACACGTAGACGCCGTGCACTGGGCGCAGATTCGTGACCGTATCTTTGCCTCCCGCATTGACCAGATTGTTGAAGGCGGCCGCAACTGGCGTGCCGGTCTGCCCAACGTCGACTTCTACGACCAGTACGCGCGCTTCGTCGGCTCCCACACCGTCGAGCTGACCGACGGCACCCGCCTGCAGGGCCGCCAGATTGTTGTTGCGGCAGGTTCACGCGCCGTGCTGCCTCCCGTACCCGGTATCGACTCCTCCAAGGTCTACACCAATGACAACGTCATGCGCATGGACGAGCTGCCCGCCCGTATGGTCGTCATCGGCGGCGGCGTGATTGCGGCAGAATTCTCCCACGTTTTCTCCGCATTCGGTACCGAAGTAACCCAGCTGAACCGCTCCTCCCGCCTGCTACGTGGCGTGGACGAAGAGGTCGTGGCACGCTTCGAAGAAGCCGCAAGCAAGCAGTGGAACATCGTCAAGGATGCGTCCCTCTCCGAAATCCGTGAGAACGCCGACGGCAGTGTGACCGTCGTAGCTAAGCACACTACCGAGAACGGTGAAGAACTGCTCGAAATCCCGGCAGACGCTGTGCTCGTGGCAACCGGTCGTCGCCCCAACACCGACACCCTCAACGCGAAGAACTACTTCGACGTGCAGGACGGCGGCCAGCTCAGCGTCGATAAGTACCAGCGCGTGCTCTACAACGGCGCGCCCGTACCCGGCGTCTACGCCCTCGGCGACGTGTCCAGCCGCTACCAGCTCAAGCACGTGGCAAACCACGAGGCACGCGTTGTGCAGCACAACCTCAGCCACCCCGAGGACCTGCGTGCCAGCGACCACCGCTACGTACCGGCTGCCGTCTTCAGCAACCCGCAGATTGCTGTGGTCGGCATGACCGAAGAGCAGGCGCGCCAGGCGGCTGAACGTGAAGGCTTTGAGATTACCGTCAAGGCACAGAACTTTGGCGACACCGCCTACGGCTGGGCAATGGAAGACAAGATTGGCCTGTGCAAGCTCATTGCCCGTAAGGACAACGGTGAGCTGCTCGGTGCACACCTGGTCGGTGAAGAGTCCTCCGTGCTCATCCAGCCGCTCCTGCAGGCAATGAGCTTCGGCATGGATGCGCGCACCCTCGCACGCGGCCAGTACTGGATTCACCCGGCACTGACCGAAATCGTTGAGAACGCGCTGCTCGGTCTGGAATTCAACGAGCCCGCCAACTAACGCCGGCTAGATAACGCCCGGAAGCCGAATGCTATGGGCGGTCAACATACACGAGCCAATATACGAGAGGAGGGGGTCGTACCACAGCGGTACGACCCCCTCCTCTCGTTTCGGTAGCTAGAGCCGGTTAGGCGTTGTCGCTTTCAGACTTCTTCTCAGCCTTCTTAGCTTCTGTCTTTTCAGCCGGAGCTTCAGCGGAAGAATCCTCAGCCTTCTCAGACTTATCGGACTTCTTAGCGTCGTCCTTAGCCTCAACCTTCTCTTCCTGAGGCTTCTGCATCATTTCGGCGGTCTGCTCACGCAGCTCCTCAAACTTCTCAGCCGCCTGCTCGCGCAGCTCGGCAAGACGCTCCGCCTGGTGGTCCGCATACTCGTGCAGACGCTCGGCAGCCTGCTCACGCAGTTCAGCGAACTTCTCAGACTGCTCCGCCGCGTACTCCTGCAGACGAGCCAAAGAATCCGACGTGCTATCAGAAACCTTGCCGTACATTTCGTCCACGTAGGAGGAGAAATCCTGCAGCACCTTCGCGCGGCGAATCTTGTGCGAGGGGGTCAGATAGCCGTCCTCCTCGGTCAGATCGCGGTTCATGATGCGGAACTCGCGGATACCCTCGGCGCGCGAGACCAGCTGATTCGCCTCGTCCACAATTCGCTGCACGGCGGCGCGTACCGCCGGATGCACGGCCGCCTCCGGGATGGACAGTGAGCGCGGCAGCCCCAGGTGCTCGAGCTGCTCGGGCAGGGTATCCGGATCCAGGGTCACGAGGGCCGCGATGAAGGGCTTCTCATCCCCCACCAGCATGGCCTGGGAGACCAGGGGAGAGGTACGCAGATGGTTCTCCGCAATGCCCGGAATGACGTTCTTGCCGCCGGCGGTGACGATGATTTCCTTCTTGCGTCCCACAATCTTCAGCAACCCGGCCTCGTCGAACTCGGCCAGGTCGCCGGTACGGAGCCAGCCGTCCTCGGTGAACGCCTGGGCGTCCTCCTCGGGGTTCTTGTAGTACCCCTTCATGACGCCCACACCGCGCACCAGTAGCTCGCCGTCCTCGGCGATGGTGCCCTCGGCACCTGGAAGAAGCGGGCCAATCCTACCGATCTGATACGGGGTGATACGCCCGGCCGCGATGGGAGCGCAGGTCTCAGTCAGGCCGTAGCCCTCGATGACCTGCACGCCCACCGCGTGGAAGAAGTGCGCGAGGCGCTCGCCCAGCGGGCCGCCTCCGGAGACCGCGTAGTGTAGCTGCCCGCCCAGAGCCGCACGCAGCTTGGAGTACACGAGACGGTCGTACAGGGCGTACTGCGCCGCGAGCTTGAAAGATACATGTCCGGTGACCTTCGCCTTCGACCAGGCAATCGCGATGTCCACCGAGCGGTCGAAAAGAGCTTTGTTGAGAGAACCGCCCTTCTCTGCCTTGGCCTTGGCCCCCTCATACACCTTCTCGAAGACTCGGGGGACCACCAGCAGCATGGTCGGCTTGAAGCTATCAAGGTCGGCCGCGAGGTTCTTAATGTTCGGGGAGTGGCCGATAACCACACCGGCGTCCAGGGCCAGCACCTGAATCAGGCGAGCCAGCACGTGGGCCAGCGGCAGGAAGAGAATCGACGAGTTGCGGGGGTTCGCAATTTCGCTTTCCACGAAGCGCGTGTTGGCGCTCAGGTTCAGGAAATTGCCGTGGGTGAGCGGGCAACCCTTGGGGCGGCCGGTCGTGCCGGAGGTGTACACAATGGTCGCGAGGTCGTCACAACCGGCTGCGGAACGTACCTGCTCCAGCCGCTCATCGCTTACCTCGGAGGCGCGAGTGCTCAGGGTATCGAGGTCACCGTTCTCAATGACCCAGCGGTGCTTCAACTGCATGGGCTCCTGGGTCGTGGAGGCGAATTCCTCAGCCTCCGCGATGCGCGCCAGAAGCTTCTCATCCTCAACGAAGATGGCGGTAGCCTCCGAGTGGGCGAGCGCCCACGCCGCCTGTGCGGGTGCGTTGGTCTCGTACACCGGCACGGAGATGGCGCCCGCGTACCAAATCGCGAAGTCAATGACGGTCCACTCGAAGCGGGTGCGGCTCATAATGCCCACACGGTCACCCGGGCGGATGCCCGCAGCAATCATGCCCTTAGCTAGGTCGGTTACCATCTGGTGGAACTGCTGGGCGCGAATCGGCTGCCAGTTACCCGGAGACATCTGGCGACGGTACAGCACCGGGTTGGAGCTGTCGGCTCGGTGACGCTCAACAATGCTTGTCAGGTTCAGTGAGGGGTCGACAAGAACCTCAGCGGGAGTGGAGAAGACTTTCATAATGCGCCTTTCGAATCAGGGCGTAAGCTCGGGCGGTCCGGGCCGCGGGCTGTCCTCGAATGCTCGAGGTGCCGTGATGGCTTTCTGGTTGTTCTGCTCGCCGCGGCGGGTGATGCATTCGCCGGTGTGCAGCGGGCGGAACTGTCAGAATTTAGTGGTTTAGGGATGCGACAAAAGCTTGAACAGTAGAGAAAAGATACTCGGCGTCGTAGTCGAGCGTTGCCACATGGTAGCTGCGGGTCAGCCACCTAAATTCTACAGGAACTGAACAATGTTCGAGAAAATATTTGTGGGAGCTATCCGACACAGTATGATCGCCCAGTGAACGCGCGTACAGAACCGGCGCCTTCAACTGCGGAATCAGTGCACGCGTCTCAGCGCCCAAAAGATGTAACTGATGCACCGCCGCCGTCGGAACGATAGAATACGCGCCCTCGCTCACGCCAGGAACCGCAATATCGGAACCAATCGCCTTGAGCATCGGCAGAACCTTCGACACCTTACCGGCGTGGCGCATCATCGGGTTCACATCCACCATATAGGGGTTAATCAGCACCGTACCCGCCACCGGCAGGCGCGCCGACAGATGGGTCGCCACCGTGCCGCCCATCGACATACCAATGACCACCACACGCAGACCCTGATCGGTCAGGCGGCGGTACCCCTGCTCGGCAGAAGCCAGCCACTGCTCATAGGTGCTATCGCGCAAATCTTTCCAATGAGTACCGTGACCGGTCAGCAACGGCATCTCTACCGCATAACCAAGCTTCATGAAACGCTGAGCCAACGGGCGCATACTGTGCGGCGAACCCGTAAAACCGTGCACCAGCAAAATACCCACAGAATGCTGCGCAGGGTTAGGACTAAAGGAAACGGGGGAGTGATCGAATGCTTCCTGGTCGCCCTCGAGGCGACGCGCCAGGGAGTCCTTAACATTTTGGGTCGCTAGAAGCCTGCGCTCGCGAGCCTTGCGGCGCATCCGCTTGAGCGGCTCCAACGAGTTATCAAAAATGCTCATGGTCCTCCTTCGCTAACCTGCGAGAACATGAACGCAGGTGCAGGCTCTATAGCGTACCCCGACCGGCTACCACGGGCACAGCGCCGATGCTGGTATATCGCCCCCAGCGCACCCAATACACCGGTGCGCAGAAAAATCGTTCTCTTTTCTTTAATTATCGCGCGTTCTCTCGCGCCTCTCCAGACACGCTAGAATTGAGCCGGGAACATTCAGAGAGGAGACCCCAATGCCTAACACCGCCCTCTACTCAACGCTCAAGGTTCTTGGCTCACCCCTGCTGCAGGGACTGTACCACCACGACGTGGTTGGCCTGGAAAACCTGCCCGAGGGACCCTACATTGTTGCCAGCAACCACCTGGCATTCTGCGACTCCATTTTTATTCCTCTCGCCATGCCTCGCACCGTGAATTTCCTCGCCAAGAGCGACTACTTCACTACCCCCGGCGTGAAGGGGCGCGCCATGGCGGCGTTCTTCCGCGGTGTTGGTCAGCTTCCCATGGACCGCTCCGGCGGTCAGAAGAGCCAGGAATCCCTCAACGCCGGTGCGCAGGTCCTTAAGGACGGCGGCGTTATCGGTATCTACCCTGAAGGTACCCGTAGCCCCGACGGACGAGGTTACCGCCCCAAAGTTGGTGTTGCCCGCCTCGCCCTGGAAACCGGCGTGCCCGTAGTTCCCGTCGGCCAGATCGGTACCGACCTGATTCAGCCCTCCGGCTCGAACCGTATCCGTCTGCGCCATGACGGCAAGCCCATCCAGGTGCGTACCATTATCGGTAAGCCCCTCACCTTCGAGGAATACACCGACGGCTCAGACCTGAGCCACCGCGTTCAGCGTGAAATCGCCGACCGTATTGGCTCCGAGATCCGTGCCCTCAGCGGCCAGGAATACGTGGACGTGTACGCCGACCGCGTCAAGAAGCTCATGACTGATAAAAACATGAGCGCTGATGAGGCAGTCGCACACCTGCAGCACTAGGCATTGAGACAGCACCCTGAGACAACACCTCGGATGCGCATATACTCCAGATGCGCACATACGCCAGAGGGCGGGATGCGGTACATGCCGCATCCCGCCCTTTCGTATGCGGCTCTGCAACGGTGCTCATCAACCCGCGTATCGCCGACACCGGGTGGCGCCGACACCGGGTGGCGCTATCTAAACATGTGAGATGTACCTGACTGCAGGGTTAGGTGTTGAAGCAAGCAAGAGTACAATTAGGTCTATTCGGCCTGAAGAATCGCAAGCCAGCACGCCGCACAGGGCGCGCCGAGCACCCGAAACGCGGCTGAACCAGAAA
This sequence comes from Rothia sp. HMSC075F09, assembly GCF_001810515.1. NCBI lineage: Bacteria > Bacillati > Actinomycetota > Actinomycetes > Micrococcales > Micrococcaceae > Rothia > Rothia sp. HMSC075F09. The sequence goes on along the minus strand of NZ_KV801759.1, from coordinate 9,709 downwards.
ACGCACAAGACCATCCCGATGGAGTGAAGATGAGCAATCAAAACCTCAGCACCTCGCAGGCCCCCGACCACGGCCTGGACACCTGGCGCGAGCTGCACATTGACCAGCAGCCCACCTGGAGCGAGCACGAAGATTTTGAGAGCACCATCGCCGAGCTGAACTCGGTACCGCCGCTCGTCTTCGCCGGTGAGGTCGACGCCATGCGCCAGGCACTCGGTGAGGTTGCTGAAGGCCGCGCATTCCTCCTGCAGGGCGGCGACTGTGCAGAAACCTTCGCGGGTGCAACCGCCGACAAAATCTCCGGCCGCGTCAAGACCATCCTGCAGATGTCTGCAGTGCTCACCTACGGCGCCTCCATGCCCGTGGTGAAGATGGGCCGCATGGCGGGTCAGTTCTCCAAGCCGCGCTCCGCAGACATGGAAACCCGCGGCGACGTCACCCTGCCCTCCTTCCGCGGCGAGACCGTCAACGGTTTCGACTTCACCCCCGAAGCCCGCGTACACGACCCCAAGCGCATGCTGCAGGGCTACCACACCAGTGCCTCCACCCTGAACCTGATCCGTGCCTTCACCAAGGGCGGCTTCGCAGACCTGCGCGCCGTGCACCAGTGGAACCGCGGCTTCACCTCCAACCCCGCGCATGAGCGCTACGAGAAGACCGCCAACGAAATCGGCCGCGCCCTCAAGTTCATGGAAGCATGCGGCGTGAACTTTGAAGCCCTCAAGACCACCGACATGTACGTCGGCCACGAAGCACTGGTAATGGACTACGAGCGTGCCCTGACCCGCATCGACTCGCGTACCCACCTGCCCTACGACACCTCCGCACACTTCCTGTGGATTGGTGAGCGCACCCGCGGCATCGACGATGCACACGTAGACTTCCTCTCCAAGGTCCGCAACCCCATCGGCGTGAAGCTGGGCCCGACCACCACTACTGAGGATGCACTCGCACTGATCGACAAGCTCGACCCGAACCGCGAGCCCGGCCGCCTGACCTTCATCACCCGCATGGGTGCGAAGAACATCCGCGAGAAGCTGCCCGCAATCGTTGAGGGCGTGCAGGCTGAAGGTGCGAAGGTCGTCTGGGTCACCGACCCGATGCACGGCAACACCATTTCCGTGCCCTCCGGCTACAAGACCCGCCGCTTTGACGACGTGCTCGACGAGGTTCGCGGCTTCTTCGAGGTGCACGAGGCACTGGGCTCGTTCCCCGGCGGTATCCACGTGGAGATGACCGGCGACGACGTGACCGAATGCCTGGGCGGCTCCGATGCTATCGACGAGGCAGCACTGGCTGACCGCTACGAGTCCCTGTGCGACCCGCGTCTGAACCACTCGCAGTCCTTGGAAATCGCGTTCCTGGTCTCCGAGTACCTCAAGAACCGCGCATAAAACGTTCATGCGCCTCGCCGCGATAGGCGGTGGGGAGTAGCAGACACGATAATGCCCGGGTCTTCACCTGACAAGGATGAAGACCCGGGCATTTGCGTTTAACCTGTGCGGCAGAAGAGCGGCGCTACAGGCGCTAGAAGGTCAGGAACGCCTCAATATTACGCCACCACGCCGACTGCACCAGCGAAGTAGCAAGCCACCAGCCGGTAAAGCTCGCGCCCATACCCATCAGAATCAACGCCAGAGCCCAACCGCCCACCGCCATACCGGAAGGCGGAGTCCTAAACTGCTTAGCCGGCAGGCGAGGATCCTTCTTCGAAGACTGAACGGAATCATCAGAAATACCCGTAGATTCCTCAGCCTCAGAAGCGCTCGCCGCAACCTTAGCCTTTGAACGGCGCGAACCCGAGGGACTCAACGAACGTTCCGCCTGAATCGGGGCGTACTCGCCGTTAGCTGAGATGAACTCCTGCTCCGTCTGCGGACCAATACCAACGGACTGAGTCAGCGGGCCCTTCGCCGCGGCGGTACGGCGGCCCATGAACGAACCCAGACCATGCTTGCCGGATTTGCCCTTTGAGCCTTCCTTCTCCTGATCAGTGTCAGAATCGTCATTATCGGAGGCAGAACTCACCAGAGGCGGAATACCCTGGCGGTTCAGCACCGAGTCCTCAGCGTCAACGTCGGCAAGGTGCACACCCTGACCAGCCGCCGAAGCGTCGTACACGAGGCTGTCGGGGGAGTAGACATCGTAGACCAGCAGATCGCGGGCATCGCTAAACGCACTAATCGGGGTGTTACGCACCATCTGCGCGGCACCGCTACGCTCCGCAATATCGGCAACAGCCTCCCAGAGGGGAAGCTCCGGCTCCGGGCACGAGGGGGCACGCCAAGCACGCTCGGACTCACCCAGTGACTCAGAAATCTCCAGCAGGGCAGTGAACAGCTCGGTCGCATCCTCGGGACGGGCGTGAGGCTGCTTGCGGGTACACCACGAAATCAGCCCCGCAATATCGCGGTCCGCACCCGGCGCCACATCGGTCAGGGCGGGCATCTCAATGTTGGCGTTGTGGTAGAGCACCTGCTGGTCATTTTCCAAACCCACAAAGGGCAGACGACCCGAAAGCATGCGGTACATCATCACACCGAGCGCAAAAATATCAGCCTGCGCGCCGACCTTCACCTTTGGATCCAGGACCTCCGGCGCAACGTAGGCGGGGGTGCCCATGGGTGCGCCCGCATCCACCTGATCGTCACGGCGGGAAAGACCAAAGTCCGTGAGCTTCACCTGACCGTTAGCGTCGAGAAGAATATTGCCCGGCTTAATATCGCCGTGCAGGTAGCGGTTCGCGTGCACCTCCGAGAGCGCCTCCACCACCGGAATGAGAATATCCAGAGCCTCACCCAGGGACAGGGCATTACGCACACGCAACAGCTGGCTCAGGGTGCAACCGTGCACATACTCCAAGACGATGTACATGACCATCTCGCCCGAAAAATATTCGGTACCCGAAGAAATCACACCCACCGTATGCCCGCCGCCGCCCACCTGGCGCATCGAACGCTCTTCACGGTGGAATTTCTGGCGGTTCGCCGCATCCTTCGCCAGGGTGGGGGAGAGGACCTTGAGCGCGACCGGGTTATTCGACCACAGGTCCAGCGCATAATAGACCTCGCTCATGCCGCCGCGGCCAATGAGCGAACCCACCTGGTAATGACCCTCAATAATGGCGCCACTGAGCCACTGCGAAGAACCGATAGCGGTATCCGGGGCAGCGGGGCGAGTGGCGGGAGGAACAGAAGTATTTGCAGAAGAACGAGGGGTCACAGGAGAAATCCGGCGTGGGCTGGGAGTATTCATACGTCTCAACATTTTAGCCCGCCCACCTGGGCAGAAGCGATACTAGAGGGCGCCGGGCAGGTGAACACTCAGCGAATTCTTAAGAAGCACCGACGGGTCCGAACCCAACCTAAGAACCGCCGGCAACGCGAAAAAAGGAAAGGTGCGCAGGAGAGCTCCCGCTCCAGATGCGGGTCAAAAGTGGTAAATACGTGCCAGCTCTGGCACTCTTAAAAGGTGACTAACGAAAATATTGCTCAGACCTTCGCCCTCGTCGGCGATTGGGTAACTATCCCCGAAATTGCGCAGGCACTCGACCTGAAGGTGACCCGCGTTCACAACCTGATTTCTGACGGTACGCTCATCGCTCTGCGCGACCCGGAAACCAACGTGCGCAAGGTACCCGCACTGTTCATGAACGGTTCGCGAGTACTCGAATCCCTCAAGGGCACCCTCGCTGTCCTGAAGGATTCCGGCTTTAGCGATGAAGAAGCTATCGTGTGGCTGTACACCAGCGACGAGTCCCTGCCCGGCCGTCCCATCGACGCACTGATTGACGGTCGTAAGACTGAGATTCGTCGCCGTGCGCAGGCACTGGCTTGGTAATCTGGCTTGGTAATAGCGGCTCAGTACTATAGCTAAATAGGTTGAGGCGGCATACTTCGGTATGCCGCCTCAACCTATTTAACGTTCTAACTGCGTTGAATCTCTACGCCTTGCGACGTAGCGCATCTATGCCTTGCGTCGCAGTGCACGACCCACGATATCGGTCAGTGCCGCATGCGTCAGCTCGTCCAGGTTCATTGCCTCCAGCGCCTCAAACACAGCCTGAGACTTCTGCTCAATCAGCTGCTCATGCTTGGCGAAAGCGCCCGAAGAAACCATCAGCTCGCGGATGCGTTCCACCTGCTCATCGCTCAGCTCGGGGTCGCCCAAGCTATTGTGCAGAAGCGCCGCGTCCTTCTCGTTCAGGACAGCGGAGGTGAGCGCCACCAGCACGGTACGCTTACCCTCACGCAGGTCATCGCCAGCGGGCTTACCGGTCACCTCGGGCTGGCCGAAGACACCCAGCTCGTCATCACGCAGCTGGAAACCCTCACCCAGCGGCAGGCCGAACGCGCGGTAACCGGCAAGTACCGGGTGCTGCTCGCTCACGGCACCGGCACCGCTCTCCAGCGCGGCAGCCTGCAGAGCCAGAGCACCACCAATCGTGAAGGGGTGCTCGCACGAGTACTTGGCGGACTTGAAACGAATCACGTTCAGGGCACGCTGCAGAGCCGCCTGAGCGTCCTCGGTTTCGAGAACCTCGGAGTAGACGTCCAGATACTGACCCGCCAGAACCTCGGTGCGCATCCGGTCAAAAACAGTGCGCGCAGGGGCGCCATAAATCGCTCCCTCACCCAGGGACGCGAAAACCTCGGCAGACCACGCCAGGGTCAGATCTCCAGCAAGAATACCGCCGGTCAGACCGTAGTTGAAAGCATCACCGCGCCAACTATTCTGCTCGTGCGCTGCCTCGAAACGCTTGTGCACGGAGGGAGCGCCGCGGCGGGTATCGGAGCGGTCGATAATGTCGTCGTGAATCAGTGCGGAGGTCTGGAACAGCTCCACCGCCATGCCGGCCTTCACAATAGACCAGGATGCGCGGTTCTCGGTTACGGGTGCACCGCCAGCACCGCGCCAACCCCAGTAGCTCAGCAGGGCGCGCAGGCGCTTGCCGCCGGTGGAGAGGGACTCGATAGCCTCCAGCAAGGGTAGAGTCTCAGAAGAAATGCCCTCGAGCAGCTCGCGCTGGCGGGTAAAAAACTCAGCCATGAGAGTGTCAAAAGCGTGCAGGTAGGCTTGCTGCTCTTCAGCAATACGCTCGGCGAGGTGCGCAGAATCCGCCGGGATATTCGGTGCCGCTACGGTGAGGCTCTCGGTCGCCTGGGGAGTGGGTGCTCCGGAAGGAGAAGGGGGAGTCATACTATCCTCGCTGATGGTCGCTATGTACGGTCCATGTGTTGTGCGGTGTGCACTTCTTCTAGCTTAGTGGAGAAAAGCCCAAGAGAACGCATTTGCGAACACGTTTACGATATATTACCCCTATTGTTCGTAGAAATGTGCTATATTTTCGGTAGGTGGGCGTAGAAGCTATGAGAGGAGGCGACATGGGGCAGACGCGAACCGGCAAGAACGGCGGCGCAAGGAACGGCCGCGTCATTATGCACCTGGACATGGATGCCTTCTTCGTCAACGTCGAACTCCTCGAAAACCCCGCTCTGCGCGGCGAACCCATTATCGTGGCGCCCCTGGGCCCCCGCTCGGTCGTATGCTCCGCCTCCTACGAGGCGCGCGCCCACGGAGTGCGCTCCGGAATGCCGCTCAGCCGCGCCCGGAACCTCAGCCCCAACGCCACCGTCCTGCCGCTGCGCGGCGACTATCGGCACTACTCGCGCGCCGTCATGGCAATCCTTCACGACCTGAGCCCTTACGTGGAGCAGGTCAGCGTGGATGAAGCCTTCGTAGACCTCACCGGCGCTTACCTGCACGGCCAAGACCCCGTCGCCCTGGCGCAGCGCGCTCGCGACCGCATCGCGCAGGAGCTCTCCCTGCCCTCCTCCGCGGGGGTGGCGCCCAATAAACTACTCGCAAAAATGGCGTCGACCGGTAGTAAACCCAACGGGCTGTGGGTCATTCCACCCGAGCGCGTTCAAGAATTTCTTGACCCGAGAAAAGTTTCCGACCTGTGGGGAGTGGGTGCGAAAAGTACCGAGCAGCTCTCCCGATACGGTATCCACACCATCGCCCAGATGAGGTCCATGAGCCTGGATTGGCTCAAAGAACGCTTCAGCACTGCCCAGGGCGAGCACCTCTGGGCCATGGCGCGCGGCATTGACGAACGCCCCGTGATCACCGAGCGCGAAGAGAAAAGCATGGGTGGCGAGCACACCTTCGAGACGGATACGACCGATGTCCAGGAGGTGAGCGCTGCTATTCGGGAGCTGAGTCTCAAGCTGGGAAAGCGCCTGCGATCCGCGGGGAAACTTGCCGGCGGGATCAGCCTCAAAATCCGCTACAGCACCTTCGAAACGCACACCCGCGCTATCCCCCTAAACGTGCCTGTGGACTCCGGTATGCAGATTGCCTCCCTGGCTCTGGAAGCCCTGCGAGCAGATGAAATCGTGGTAGGGCAGATGGTACCCCGCGCCCTGCGACTCATCGGGGTGCGTGCCGAAAAGCTCGCCCGCGCAGAAGACGGAGTGCAACAAACCCTCTTCGACTCCATTGAGAGCGGGGCAAACCCACGCTCCTCACAAACCGCCTCCTCACAACGAGGCGGCGGGGGAGCGGGCAAAAGCTTCGGGAATGGTACTCGCTCGGGTTCTGGCGCTCGCCTTGTGAAGAGTGGTAGATGGTCCGAGGTGGAGCACGTCATGGACGCGATTCATCGCAAGTACTCACAGGAAAGCCTCAAACCAGCCTCCGGGGTGGCGGTGCCGGAACAGAAGGTTGAGGAAAGGGCCGAGAAAACGGCTGAGTAAAAGACTACGCAAAAGGCTGAAGGAGGGAACTAGCCCGAGAGGAACCATCGCAGAAAGAGTAGCGCCCTCCACGGAAGACATTGAGGTACTTCTGCCTGAAAAAGAATGCGCCAACCCCACCCGGCGGGGTACGATGGGAAGCATACGACGGGAAGATGCGCTCACCGCGCCAGCTGGTACACCAGCTAACCCTGCTGATACGAATGTCATTTTGAGTAGAGACACCTCAAAGGAGAAAACGATGGCACTGTCCGAGCGTGAACAGAAGGTTCTGGACCAGCTCGAAGAACTCATGAGCAATGAGGATCCGCACTTTGCCTCCTCCATGTCCTCAACTGGCAATACCGCGCCGGTCTTTAGCGCTCGCCACCTGGCTCTCGGTATTCTCTTCGTTCTTATTGGCCTGGGCATCATTATTGGTGCGGTCGCATCTAATATGATTTGGCTGGGCGTATTCGGCTTCCTCTTTGCTGCAGGTGGCGTGTACTTCGCAACCACCAGCAAGAAGACCCCGGTGGATTCCTTCCTCGGCGGTAAGGCAGAAGGCGCAGCCCGTGTGCGTCAGCGCGAGCAGAAGGATCAGTCTTCCTTCATGAACCGCCTGGAGAACCGCTGGGACGAGCGTAATAACGGCCAGCTCTAAAGCATTTAGGGTGCAGAAGCTTCGCGGCTTAGCTCATAGAGCTGACCCCCGATGCGAACATCTCAAAACTCAAGACTGATTAAGCGGAGGTAAGAATTCTCTTACCTCCGCTTTCTTGTGCCCATTTTCTGCACTCAGTTCCCGGTGCCGGGTGTTGTGCCCCGAACCGTGAACAGACCCGAACGGTGAACAGACCTGAGCCCCCTCGAAGCAGGCAATCTGAGGGTTGCACACTGAGCGGGAATACGCCCGAAGCTGTGTAGAAGCTGTGCGGCAGCGTTAAAAATGCAGAAGAGAGCATAAAAACACTAAAAGATACTCTGCCGGGTGGGGTAGGTGGTGGAAAGTGGGGTAAAGTGGAGGGGAAAGCTGAAAGTCAGTCCTATCGCCGTGCCCTCAAACAGACGGCGGAGGCGTCGGCCCGGCACACCCCGCCACCGGCACCTACAGGATGTGTGGAGCAACCACGCTCCCGCAGGCTTCAGCACAACGGCACACATCAGGGGCACACATCGGGGAGGTGAAGTGAATGTTCTTAGGTACCTACTCACCACGAATGGACGCCAAAGGACGCATCATCCTTCCCGCCAAATTCCGTGAGGAACTCTCAGCAGGCCTCGTTCTGACCCGCGGTCAAGAACGATGCCTGTACGTTTTCCCCGCCGCAGAATTTGAACGCATCCACGAACGGATGCGCACCGCGCCCCTGCCCGGACGAGCCGCCCGAGACTTCCTGCGAGTCTTCCTCTCAGGAGCCTCAGACGAACTGCCCGACAAGCAGGGACGCATCACCATCCCGCCGATACTGCGCCAATACGCAGGACTGACCGACAACCTCGTCGTCATCGGATCCGGTACCCGCGCAGAAATCTGGGATGCAGCCGCCTGGGAGGAATACCTCGCCCGCACCGAAGCTGAATTCGCTGCCCTCGACGAGGACCCGTTCAGCCCGCTACTCTAGTCGGCACCCCGCCGGTGCGATGGCTACCGCCCGGCATCTCTCTACCACTACCGCACCACTCTTCCGTAAGCTTTCCCGCAGGACAAACTCTCACAGGAGCACCCATGAGCGTAGACCACGCCCCCGAAACCGGTACGACCGCATCCGGCGCTGCCGCCAAGGTCACCGGCGCATCCATTGAGAACCTCTCCCAGCGTGAAGCCAGCGAACGCCACGTGCCCGTCATGCTGGACCGCTGCATTAACCTGCTGGCACCCGGCATTGAACGCGCCGTTGAGGAGCGCGGCACCGCCTACGTTATTGATGGCACCCTCGGTATGGGTGGCCACTCCGAGGCGCTGCTCGAACGCTTCGAAAACCTTGTACTCATCGGTATTGACCGCGACCTGCAGGCGCACGCCATTGCCGGCGAACGCCTGGCACGCTTCGGTGACCGCTTCGTACCCGTCCACGCCGTCTACGACGAAATTGACCGCGCCATGGAAACCGCCGGCGTGCAGGGCATCGACGGCATCCTGATGGACCTGGGCGTCTCCTCCATGCAGCTGGACGAACGCACCCGAGGCTTCGCCTACTCCTACGACGCGCCCCTGGACATGCGCATGAACTCCGAAGATGAGCTCACCGCCCGTATTGTTGTCAACGAATACAGCGAAGACCAGCTGCGCCGCATTATCCGCAACTGGGGCGAAGAGAAGTTCGCATCGCGTATCGCCCGCGCCATCTGCACCGCCCGCGCCAACGCGCCCCTGGAAACCACCGGTGAGCTCGTACGCATTATTCAGAAGGCTGTGCCCGTCGCCGCGCAGCGCACCGGCGGCCACCCCGCCAAGCGCACCTTCCAGGCGTTGCGCATCGAAGTGAACCACGAGCTTGAAGCCCTCGAACGCGCCGTACCGGCAGCCCTGGAGGCGCTCAACCTCGGTGGTCGATTCGTCGCCATGAGCTACCACAGCCTCGAAGACAAAATCGTCAAGAGAGCACTGACCGCGGAGGCAACCTCCAAGGCACCCAAGGGCTTCCCGGTAGAGCTTGAAGAACACAAGCCCACCGTCAAATTCATTACCCGCGGCGCCGAACCGCCTACCGACGAGGAAATCGAACAGAACTCCCGCGCCGCCAGCGCCAAGCTGCGCGCCGCCGAGAAGATCCGCATCCCCGCCAAGTAGAAGACAGAAAGCGAAGAAGAGTGAGCACCCAGCACGCATCCCAGCGCCCCACCCGCACCCAGGGCGCCCCGCGGAGTCGACGCGCCGGTTCCTCGCGCCCTGCCGCCGGCACCCCCGGCGCCGTTGGCTCTACCCGCGCATCCTCTACTGGCTCTACCGGCGGCTCTACCGGGGCGAG
>NZ_KV801758.1:0-21125 GCF_001810515.1 Rothia sp. HMSC075F09 | reverse complement strand
AGCCGCGTTAGTGGGACGTTTAGCCGCGTTAGCTTCTTGGCTGGCACCCCCTACTTCCCAGTAAACACAAGGGAAAACGCTTGTTTCAGAAGCTGGCGCCATTAAGATGATTAAGATCTGATTAACGCGCGCATGAAAAAATCCCCCTGTGGAAAACTCAGGGGGACAAGATGATGATGACGACAATAAAAAAATCTCACCCTGTGCTGGACAGGTAGAGTCCAGAAATGTTAAGGTGAGATTAAATAAGCGTGGCCCCTCCTGCGCTAACATTTGGGGCCACGGCAACACCTAACAACTTCCAAGGCAGATAGGCGTTACCTGTGAAAGATTCTACCGTACCTTCGGGCATTCAGTCCACCAACTCAGATGTAGTACATCACACATCTACTGCTCCTCAGAGCATCGACGCTCACGAGGATTTGGGTTACTACCCCATCGCTTTCATCTCCTGCTGCTTGCCCTACCGTGACCCGCGCAAGCGCTCTGATGTGCTGGCTCCCGCTGAAACTTTTAGCTGGACGCGACACAACGGCCCCGTTAGTTTGAATCTAACCGCTGGAACCTATATTGACGGTTCCGGCACCCCTCAGCTCCACCTCCCCTTCGGTCGCTATGCCCGAATCCTCCTGATGTGGCTGACTACCTCGGCGCTCAAGCATCAGAGCCGATCTTTTCCGCTTCCCACTTCCGCCCGTGAACTCCTGACTGAACTAAACATCACGTGGGGTTCCGCGCGTGCCCGTGACATCATCACGCAGCTTCGGGCTCTGCTGGCAACTCAGTGCGTGGTCACTCACCACGAAAAGCGCGGTGATAATTTCGTTGATATCAGCGAAGAGCGATTCACGATTGGAACTCGCGCCCGCCTGCACTTCTCAACCGACGAGAACTACGGCGATTTTGACCCCTCTACCATCTCCCGCATTGAACTGTCAGAGCAGTTCTACAACTACTTGGTCAAGGGAAATTTCGCCCCGGTTCTCCTGACCCGCTGGCGACGACTCATTGAGGAAAATACTTCCCCCCTGGCCGCAGACCTGTTCCTGTGGCTGGCTTTACGTGCCCCGCAAATCAGCAGAGACACCTATGTTTCGTGGGCTAACCTGCAAGGGCAGGTCGGTTCCCTTGTAACTCCGGGCCGTGAACGAGATTTCGCTGAAACTGTCACCCGTGCCCTGGGCAAAGTTCGCGAAATCTACCCGGAAATGCGATTTACCATTTCCGGCGCTAAGGCCCGTAGTGGTTTCCGTGGTCTGGTCTTGCATCCGTCCCCGGACGCTGACCTGCTCGGTCTGAACCAGCAGTTGCAGTATGAGGCAATCGCCAAGGTTCAGGCCGCCGCTGAGCAGGCGGGGCTGGTTGAGCCCTCACAGCCGCATCATGGAGTTAACCTCCAGCAGTTGCGCGGGGAATTGGTGCATGGTGGCCTCACTGTCGCTGAGCGCATCACAGACACGGCTCTACAGGCCGCAGTTAATGTTGTGCTGGAACGCGCGAAAACCCCGCCCGCCCATCCGCAGGCATACGTCCGTGTCAGTCTTATCAATGACCCGGAACTGCTCGCTGTTGCACCTGCACCCACTGTCGCAGTGGATGCACACCTCCCGGCGAACATACCCGCAGCGCCCGCAGTATCGGCACCTGGCACTGTCCAGCCGTACCTGTGCCCCGTGCATCAGCAGATGGTTCAGGAAAAGGTCTGCTACGAGTGTGCTGTGGATCTCAAAGCTGCGGACACTGACCACGCTACGGCTAGTGCTTGCTGGCGAGCACTCGACAGTCGGTTGGATGATTTGCACCATGCGGGGGTGAAAACCGCCGCTGAAAGGGTGAGATTCACTCATTTTGCAATCATCCACGGCGTAAATTAGGGCTTTGCAGATGACAGCACGCTCCCTTTGACACTCCAGTGCATCAAAAAAGCACTACCCCCGTATAATCAGGTGTGGTCGCCTACACATACTTTCGGCGCAGGTGACCACACCAACCACACCAAGGATTTTGAAATGAACCCGCTCCACGGCACCACGGGCCAACCTTCCACGACGGAAGGCCTAGTACCAGAAGCACACGGCTACGGCTACGTAGCCCCTTCTGAGGCTCCACCGGCACGCCCTGTCGCATCTACCCCTCCGGCTCCTGATAAGCCGTCACAGGTCCCTTCTAAGGCTTCTGAGACCCATTCTGAGCCGCTGATTGAGTTCATCACTGATGCTCCCGCAGAGGCAACCGAAGTGCCTGCTGAGTCTGCAACCGCCTCGGTTGTCCTCTCTCCTCTGCTGCCGAACATCGGCACCTCTACCATGGCGCGCCTGCTGCACCTGCCGGAAGTGCCGGTGAGTCAGGACGTCCCGGATGACGCGGTGCGTCTGCTGGTGGTTGAGGCCTCTGAGAAGGGCATGGCTGCCGTCTTCTCTCACATTGATCGCCTGCGGGCTCAGCTGCCTGAAGCGCCTGGCTCGGTGACCTCTCTGGAAAGCATCGGCGGCATCCTCGTCATCCCGGCTGATAGCAAGCGCACCCCGCGAACGGTCAAGCTAAAGTTGAAGGTTCTCTCAGGTGCTCATCCGGTGCTCATGTGCCCCTGGATCCCGGCGCTGGCCTCTCGTCTCTGTGATGATGAGGCTCTAGCGAAGGTGGCTGAGGCTCGTCCGGTCGCTACGGCGCTGAAGAAGCTCACCGCTCAGATTGAAGCGGCGGTGGGGTAAACTCCGCACCGCACATAAGTTTTCACTCACTCATTACCCCCGATTTTTGGGGAATCTATCTCTCACTCAAACGCCCCGCCAATGCATTGTTGGCACACAGGGTGAGCTTTGTGCACCCAAAAATCGACATATCACACTGCTGCATATGCAGAGAAACGGAGAGAACCATGAAGAAGAACGCGATTCGCGCGGCTGCCCTGGCGGTGCTGACCTTGGCAATTGCGACCCCGAGTGCACAGGCAAAAGTTTTCCAGATGCCGCAGGCCGTCTGTGACGGCGGCGACACTCTCATTGCCGTGCTGACCTGGGGTGGTGGCATTGCGGCTGCGGCGGGCTTGGCATTGATCGGCTACAACTTGGTGGTGTCGCACAAGCGCGAGGATGGCAGCTTCACGCTGATGGCTCTTGGCAAGTGGGGCATTGGCGCGATTCTGATTGGTGGTGCCAGCGTCATTGCCGGTTTGTTCATCAACGCGTCCTTGACCTGCGGCGGTTAACATGTTCAAGAATCTGTTGAAGTCTCGCAAAACGCCAGTCCTGTTCATTTTGGGCGTGGCGGTTTTGGGTGGACTGCTGGCCGTGAAGGTTCTGTTTTTCCCGCAGACTCCGCGTGAGTCTGCGGCGCCGTCTGCGCCGGCTGCGTCGGCTGCGCCGTCGTTGTCGGCGGTCGCGTCCTCCAGTGCCTCGGTGGGTGCTGATGGTCGCGCGGTCTGTGATGTGAAGGTTCCGGCTGGCAAGGAATTTTCCGCTGAGCTTCCAGAAGATTATGTCTGGGAACAGACCGCCGATGACATCCATTACCCGGTGTCGGCGACGTATGGCCCGGCAGTGCGTCAGGGCCGTTTGGGACAGTGCTTCGCGCACAATCCGACGGGTGCGGCTATGGCTGCTATTAACGCTTCAATCGTGCTTGGTAATCCTGAGATTTCTAACCGTCGTGTAATCCTCTCTTCTCGATTTGATGGTCGCGCGGAACCTTGGGCGCCTGATGGTGAGAAAGACGGGGAGAAAATCCTTGTAGCGTTGTATGCCTACAGTATTCAGGGATATAGCCATGACCGCGCCACGGTGAAGGTTTACATGATGGCGCAGAAGCCGGGCGGGTCAATCAGCATTGGCTGGGTTCCTATCCGTATGGTCTGGGAAAACGGAGACTGGCGTCTTGACTCTGAGGAATCTGAGATGGGAAGTAACCTCCTCACGGACTCTTCTCAGGACCCCGCGCAACGATTCAGCATTGGACAGAGCCGAATGACTGAATGGGGTTTCAAGCGATGAGTCAATGGGTGAAAGATACGGCTAAGAATCTGACGGATTTTAATTGCGACTGGAATCCGATTTACCGCGCCAAAGTTGCGCCTGAGACTTGCCATCAGGTCGCTGAGCATGTCGGCAATGAGGCGGAAAAATTGGCTGATGACCCTGCCAAGTACGTCGCGAACAAGGTTCTTGACGGCACCTTCAACCAGATTCTCAGTAGCTTCTGGGAAGGCACCGTCGGCGTCTACAAGCAATTTGTCACCGGCTGGCTCCACGCAGGCCCCATCATCAATCCTGAGACCTCCCCCGCCTTCGCCTGGGGAACCGGCATCGTCAACATCTTCACCGCCCTCGCGGTGACAATTGGCATCATCTGGGCAGGCATCAGGATCGTCTGGAGTCAGCGCGGCGAAGATGTGCGCTACGTCTTCGCAAGCTTGGCGCGTGTCGTCGTCGTCTCTGGTCTGGGCGTCTCCGTCTTCTCACTGCTGCTCACCGCCAGTGACCAAGCCGCCGCAGCCATCCTCGACTCAACAGCCTGGGGACAAAAGGACACGATGGCAGTTCTTGGTGACCCAGGAAGGGCCGTAGCCGCCATGGGCGCAATGCTTTTCCTGCCAGGCGGCATCATGCTCCTGGTCGTCATTGTCCAATGGTGCATCATGATTTTTGTCTCCATCGCCACGCCCATTCTGTTGATGTACTGGCCGGTTGCGGAAGGCTTGACCTTCGCGGCTGGTGGTCGCGGGTTCTCCCGCGTCAGCAAGTGGCTGACCGCCTTTATTCTCTTCAAGCCCACCGTCGCGATTTTGTACGGCTTCGCGTTTGAAGAGCTCAAGGGCGGCGACGGTATCGGTGGCATCGTCACCGCAATCTGCATCCTGATGATGGCCCCGTTCGCACTTCCTGCTCTGCTGAAAATCGTGAACCCCGCTGCTACGGGAACCGGCGCTGACGGCGCGGGCGCCGCTCTGGCTGGCATGGCTGGTGTCGCTGTGGGTGCTGTGGGTGTTGCCGCTGGTGCGGCTACCGGTGGCGCCACGGTCGCGGCAACCGGTGCCGCAGGTGCCGCAAGCGCTGCCGGAACGGGTAGCTTCTCGGCGGCTGACCCCGGCCCGACTCTGGCTGAATCAGGCGGATTCTCCTCCTTTGGTGGTTCGGCATCTTCGGGTGGGGCAGCTCCGGCGGCCTCATCTGATGGCCCATCAGGTGCAGCTCTGGCTTCTACGGGTGGCTCATCTGCTGGCGCATCAGGTGCAGACTCAGCCCCCGCTCCTGCACCTGCTTCAACTGCTGGGTCTGAAGCCCCGGCTGTGGCATCCGCCCCGGCCCCTAACTCGACGGCTGATGCCGGTGGCGTAGCCGCCCCGCAAGTCCCGGCGGCCCCGGCTGATGCCGGTGGCGGCGGTTCCCGTCTTGCGGACATGGCGCACCTGGCAGAGAATCACATGCCCTCCTCACAGTCGGCTGAAGAGACTCTGCTGGATGAGCAGAGCCTTGACCGACTCTATTAAACGGCCTGGTCAGGCCCCATAGTGCAGTGACTGCATAATGCAGTCATAGCATCTTGCAGTCACTGCACTTTGCAAGCATTGCAGGCTGATATCACAGCCTCACCCCTCCATCTCCCCCTTAGAATCCACTCGCTCAAGGCCCCGGCCCATGGGGTCAGCTCTACTGCACCCAAAAACCGCCCAACCGGCGGTTGAAAGGACATCTCATGAAAGCCCCTCTGTATGGCAACCCCTTGCGCTCCGGGTCAATCCGCCTCGGCGGATGGTTCCCCGTTCGTGCAGGCGTCATCCTGGTTGTTACCGCCCTCGTCGTGCTGATCTGCTTCCAGACCAAAGAATTCATTCTCGGTCTGCTGATTGCCGTCGGCGTCACGCTCTATGTTGGGGTTTTTGAGGTTCCCTTCGGTGCCGAGGACATCACCCTCATGACTCGCGCCCGCCGCCGCTTCACCCACTTGCAGCGCGTGGACTCGGGCGAAACCCTCTTCCTGGGCTCCACGTTCACCGCTCAGAACAAAGGCTTGACCTTGCCGGGGGTTCTCTCCACGCTGAAGGTGCGTGATGAGGTGGACGGCCTGGGCAACCCGGTTCAGCTTATTCACCACACGCGCGCCGATCAGCTATCGGTGACCATTGAAAGCGCTCCGGCGGGCATCTCCATGAACACTCAGGCGAAGACCACCGACCTGGTGACCAACTATGCATCTTGGCTCTCTTCCTTGTCTGGTGAGAACGGTCTGCGTGGTGCGCAGGTGGTCATTGACTCGGTTTTTGAGTCCTCGGCACCGCTGGCTGAGTCTATCCTGTCGAATCTGAAGGCGGATGCTCCGGCGGTGGCGCAGCAGATTGCTCGTGAATCTGCCGGGATGCTGCCCGAGAGGGTCGCGACCGTTCGTGCCTACACTGTGCTTGGCTACAAGATTTCGGAGCTTGCTGATGATGTGGACGGCGCAGCTGCTGAGGTGCTGTCCATGATTCCCCGTCACCTTAAGGCATTGTCCGCAGCCGGTGCTGGAGTTAGCCAGGTCATGGCTGATGCAGATTACGCCGACATGCTCTATAGGGCGTATGACCCGCGCCGTAACGCGGAAGTTGCTCAAGAGATTAAGGACGAGATTCCGGCTTACCGCTCTTTTGAAGGCGCAGGCCCGGCGTATTTTAACGCCTCGCATCCGCGTGTGGTCTTCCACGACGGGGTTGCGTCCATGACCATCATGATGACTGAGCCCTCGAAGTCCAAGATTACGGACCATTCGTTTGAGAAGCTTTTCGCCCCGAACAGGAATTTTTTGCGCAAGCGTGTCAGCCTCATCTACCGTCCGGTGCCTGCTTCTGCTCAGCATGCGCGCGT
Source organism: Rothia sp. HMSC075F09 (assembly GCF_001810515.1). Taxonomy (NCBI): domain Bacteria; kingdom Bacillati; phylum Actinomycetota; class Actinomycetes; order Micrococcales; family Micrococcaceae; genus Rothia; species Rothia sp. HMSC075F09. Next base: position 14,289 of record NZ_KV801758.1, on the reverse strand, counting down.
GAACAACGCCTCACGCGCGACAACTACCGAGGTGTCTTCGAAGAAGCGTCGTACTGCGTTCGATAACAAGAAGAAGAAGGCTGCTGAGGCTGCTATGAATCAGGCGGCGGAAGGCGCCGTCATTCAGGAATGGGCGCTCATGGTGACCGTCACGTTCGAGCCGAACCGTGCGGCACAGCGCACCGCTGAAAATGAGCTCAAGGCACTCATGGGTGGCCTGAAATGGTGTTTTGCCGACTTTTCCGCAGATGCTGCGTTCCACCAGACATTGCCTTTGGGTCTTTTCCCGTGGGCCTACGCCCCGTCTATGTCGTTGTTGGCGGTTGAGCCGTCTGAGAAGAAGAACCCTGACCAGAAGAAGAAGGAAGAGGAGAACTAGCATGCTGTCTCTGAAGAAGAAACAGGGCAGTCGCCGGGCGGGCGCCGTGGTGGAGCAGTCACGCACCACCGTTCGCGGTCAGCACGGCTTCGGCGGCGGGGCTTGGGGTCAGTTGGCTCAGCCGCGCACCTGGCTGGAAACCACGTGGGAAAACGCCGGCATGTTCCCGTTCGTCTCGGGAACCTCCCGCCCAATTAGCGGCGCGCCGGTGGGCTACGACCTCACCTCGGGCTCGGCGGTCGCCCTTGACCATATCTCGCTCTTCGAGTCGGGCGCTATCACCTCCCCGTCGGCAATGGTTTTTGGGTTGAATGGCTACGGTAAGTCCAGCATTTCGGGTTTGGTTGCATCTTACCTCAACGCTACGGGTTCCCCTTTGGCGATTTTTAATCCGCTTAAGCGTGAAGAGTGGACGCCTCTGGCCCGCGCAATTGGTGCGGATATTTTCGACATCGGTATTAACCGCAATTCCACGAAGATTAACCCGCTAGATGCTGGCCCGCTGGCAGCAGCCGGTGACATCATCGGTGGTCAGACCGGCGTGGAGCTGCGTGCAATCGCCATGGCAAATATTGTGCACAACATCATCGCTTTGATTCGCATCAACCGTGGCCGCGATAAGAACGTCAGCGATATTGAGCGCACCATGATTAAGGCTGCGGTGGAGGCTGTTCTAACGGTGGAGAAGAAGCCCGCTCTGGGGCATCTGCTGCATTTCTTTGAGCACCCTTCGCAGACGGCACTTTCAGCGGCAGGCAATGTTACCCCCGAGCAGTTCCGCGCCCGCTACGAGGGCTTGTTCGAGTCGCTGAGCTCGCTGGTGTATGGCGACATGTCAGCGATTTTCTCTGACGAAGGCATGACGATTAATCCGGGTAATCCCGGTGGTTTCTGTTTTGATTCCTCGTCAATTCCTGACTCCATGGATCACATGATTTCAGCGGTCATGATGACCACGTGGCGTCTGGGCATGAACGCCATTGATGCGCACTGGGAGCTGAGCCAGCACGAGAAGGCGAAAAGGATAGAAGCCGAAAAAGCCGGTGAAGTGTACGTCCCCAAATACACGTGGCACGGCTACAGCAGCCTCATGGATGAGTTCTGGTATCCGGTGCGAATGGCCCCGGGCATGGTGCAGGAAGTCGACAAGCTCTCACGCACCAACCGCTCTGTCGGCGTGGGCGAGTGGAAAATTACCCATTCCCCGAAAGATTTTCTGATGCTGGAAAACGCTGCCGACCGCAATATCGCTAAGGCGCTCATCGGTAAGTGCGGCTTGTGGGTTTTGCTGGCACTAGAGCCTGAAGACATTGAAGTGCTGCGCACTATCCGCCCCATCTCTACGAAAGAGGCAGCAATGGTCACCGGCTTCGTCTCCGGTGCGGACGGTCTGAACCCGGCGGCAGCCCGCAAGGGCCACGGCGGTCTTCGCTCGTCGGGAGGTCCGCAGGGTGCAGGTCGTGCCCTGTGGAAGGTCGGCAGCAGTGTGGGCATTCCGGTGCAGTCGCCGAAGCCTCCGACTCTGGCGCGTTTGCACCAGACGAACACGCGATTCACCAAGGATTAATTAAAAGGAGTAGAAGATGGACGAGCAGAAGAAGAAGTCCGCCGCCCCGCTGCTGTTGGGTGTGGTCGCGGTGATTCTGGGTCTGACGATGGCTCCGATTTTCGGCATCATGATTCTTTTTGGTGGCGTGCTCGGTGGCGACAGCGCGAAGGCGGCGTGCCGCCCGGCGTCGGCCTCAGCCTCTGCTGCCGCAGGTGAAGGCGGTCAAGCCGACGTGACCATTTATGATGACGATGGCTCCGCGACGACTCGCTCTGAATCCTCGCGCGTGGGCGGTAAAATCCCGAACGGCTGGGAACAGGACGTCGTGTGGGCTTCTAAAGTTTCGGGCGTTCCGACGTCCTGGATTGCGGCGCAGATTGAGGCTGAGTCCGGGTGGGACCCGACGCTCGGGGCAAATCATGCCGGCGCGTCCGGTCTGACTCAGTTCATCCCCTCCACCTGGGCGGTGTATGGCCACGGTGCCAGCCCGAATGACCCGCAGGCGGCAATTCGTGCGATGGGTGAATACCTGCGCGATTTGCGCGCTCAGTTGAAGTCTACGATTGATGCTCACCCGGATATTCCGGCGGTCGAGCTGATTATGGCGGGCTACAACGCGGGCCCTGGCGCAGTGCAGCAGTACGACGGTGTGCCGCCGTACTCTGAGACGCAAACCTATCTCTCGCGTATCCGCGGTTTGGCGGGCATCTATGGCAAAACGTATGGCGATCAGGTCGGCGGAAAGTCCGACGGTTCGGTTGAGAAGGGCGAGGTTCCCTACACTGACGATACCGCTAATGTCTCCGGTGGCACTGCCGGTTCTTCGAACAATTGTTCACCGCAGAATTACAGCGGCGGTAAGGTGACCGGCACGGACGATTACCCCTGGGCGGGCCAGGTAGAAGCGCCGAACCCCATCACCGGCATGTACTACGTGAACTGCACCGACTTTGCACTGTGGCGTTTGAATCAGCAGGTCGGCGCAACAGACCCGAACCACCCGAAGTTCACGAACGGCAACTTTGCCTCCGTCACGCTGGGTAACGGTGGCGACTGGGCGACGGCATGGCGTGCGAAGGGCTGGCCCGCTGACAATACCCCCGAAGTGGGCGCTATGGCGCACTTCGCACCCGGTGCAGTCGGCGCATCACAGACTTACGGCCATATCGCTGTAGTGCAGTCGATTAATGATGACGGCACCGTCACCATTGAGGAATACAACGGCGCGGTTCCCTACAAGTACAATACGCGAAATGTTCCCGCTGACGGTGTGACCACCTACTTGCACATTCCCGACTCTGAGAAGGCTAAGTCTTAAGGACTGATTGATGATGACTGATAAGAAAGCGCTAATCTTCTTGGCTGCTGGTGTGGGCCTGTCCTTGGCGGCGTGCTCAGCCTCCACCCCGGACACAGCACCGGCACCGCAGAGCACCACCGCATCCGCTGCGGCAACCTCAGCCTCCACCCCGGCATCACCGACAAGCCCGACCCCTTCTGCAACGGCCTCTGCATCAGCGGAACCAACCATCATTGCAGCACTGCCGTCAGCCTCTCGCTGGGGACACTATGGTGCGCCGGGAAACGTGGACTCTGCATCTGATGCGGCGGGCTGGAGCCCGCAAGAGCAGCAGGCGGCAACCGATTTCGCTGTTCAGACCATGCGTGTTTTCGCCATGGACACGGACGCGGCAACCTGGCACCGGTACATGGACGAGAGGGTAACCGACGATTACAAGCAGCAGCTCTCACGGTTCAACCCGTCGCTGAATCCTGTGCGTGAGGTGAAGGCGGCGGTCTACACCGAGTTCTCCTCTGACCCCACAAAGGCGGTCGTGAGGGTCAGCACGAATGATGGGGTGTACGTGGTGACTCTCGCGCGTGAGGGTGCCGGTGACGCCCCGAAGGTCGCCAACATTTCCCCACTCTCCGTGAAGAAACACTAATCAAAAACCCTCTGACCAGTAAAGACACAGGGTGCAATGATTGCAAACTGATGTCACTGCAAACTGATATGACTGCATGATGCAGTCATATCAGAATGCATTCACAATGGAAGGAAGTCCAGACATGGACATGCGTCCTCACGAATCAGCCGCCCTGATGTTTTTTGGCCTGATTCTCGCTGCCGGTGCCTACTTCGGCGCCGGGCTGGAAGCCGGGGTGTGGAAGGCCCAAGAGATTCTTGTGCATCTGAAAGCACACGGTGTCGGCCCTCTCTTCTGGGTCATTCTTGCTCTCTCCGTCATTCCTGCGGTCCTCGTGTTCATCCTGATTTTCAAATCAGGAGAAGGCGGCTCATCTGCTGGCGCGCACATGGTCAGCTACCGCCAGGTTGCCGGGTCTCTCGGTCATGATGCCGCAGTGAAGGCGGCACGAAAGAAAGCGAAGATTTCGATGCCTCCGGTCTCAACGAATCCGGAGGAGTCCGCGCGTCTGATTGGCCAGTGGGTCGATGAGATGTCCGAATCCTGGCTTGTGACTGAGCTGGGCAAGCTCGGCGGTAAGGTCGTGAAGAAGAAAGGGACGTCGTCCTTCGTGGGCGGTAAGCCGATTTTTGGCGAAGCTAAGGAGTCGAAGCTGGTTTTGGCGCCTACGCAGGCTGGTAAGACGACTTCGATTGCGTCGAATTTGGTGTTGGATGCTCCGGGCGCGGTCATGGCAACCAGCACCAAGGCTGATTTGTTGATGATGACCGCCTGCACCCGCCAGCGCCTGCACCCGACCGGTCAGGTCGTCGCGTTCGACTTGGACGACTCCTCCGGCTGGCCGCATAAGGCGGCATGGAACCCGATTTCTGGGTGTGAGAATTTCGAGGTGGCACAGCGCCGTGCTCAGGCGTGGGCTGGTGCTCAGCCGATGAGTGGCACGAAAAACGGCGACTGGTTCAACCAGCAGGCCGGCGCCTTCCTCGCGCGTTTCTTGCATGTGGCTGCGGTCTCCGGCAAGACACTGGATGACGTGATTGCCTGGAGTCAGAACCTGCGCGGGCGCGATGCGCTGAAGACCGCTGAGATGCACGCCGGACACATCAACCCTGATATTTTGACGTTCCTGGCTGGCAAGCAAGAATCGAAGGCAGCTGAGACGCTGGATTCAATTCAGCAGACCCTGTCCGGTCTGCTCGAACCGTTGGCGGTGCCGCGCATCCGCAAGCAGCTGATGGTTCACCCGGCCCATGCGTTCAACATGCGTGAGTTTTTGTCAGGCCCGAACACGCTGTATCTGATTTCGGACACGGCAACCGGTGTTGAGACGGGTCCGCTCGTCTCGATGTTCGCCAACGAACTGATTAACACTGCCCGTGAGCTCAGCCAAGAGAAGCCCGGTGGCCGCCTCTGGCCGTGCTTCCGCGCGGTGCTCGATGAGGCCCCGAACCTTGCTGCGTTCCCGAAGATGGACTCTATTATGTCCGACATCAACGGTCGCGGTGTTGAGGTGATTCTGATTGCGCAGTCGATGAGTCAGCTCATTGACCGTTGGGGTGAGCAGGGCGGCCGCACGATTGCAGGCAACTCGGTCGTGAAATACTTCCTTCCGGGTCTGGATGTGGAGACAATGCGCCCGGTCTCTGAAGCCCTCGGAAAGTTCGAGAAGCAAAGGGTGAGCCGTTCACATTCGACCGGCAAGATGGGCAACACCTCCACGTCTCACAGCACGGAGGAGAAGCCGGTGATGGAAGCTGCGGCTATGACTCAGATTCCGGCGTTCTCTGCGATGGTAGTCTACAAAAACCTGCGCCCGATGCACCTTGGCCTCACCCCGTGGTGGGAGAGGCCGGATGCGGCGGAATTGAAGGAAGACCAGATGCGCGCCTGGCAGCTGTGCGGAAAAATGCAGCTACCGGACACGTCCGCGTTTACCGATAACGCCCACGCGAAAGGACACGGGAACGAATGAGTTACGGATTCGATGACGGGCTACCCCTAGAGCCTGAACCTGCAACCGCTCCGCTTCCTATCGTCGATACCCCCGATGAGGTACCGCTGAAAAAGCGTGTCGATGAGCTGGAGAATCTGTTCGACGGGTACATGAGCGTTCTGTCTACCATGCAAACGCAGATGGAGACTCTCGCTGAGGGTGCGCCTACACCGGCGGTACCTTCTGCATCTGATGATGACGACAGGGGAGAAGAAAGCGAGTACGCCGCGTACTGCTGGCGGTACGCTTCCCCTGCACAGAAGAAGCGTTTGTGGGTTCAGCTGCGCGAGTGGGTGGACTGGGCGAATGGTGTTCTGTGTAGCAATAAGTGGCAATATATCCGCCCGTGTTGGTTCCGGCACCCGGCGGCGGTAGAAGAGCTCACCGCACTATGGGCGGCATGGGAAGCGGCGTACCGCACCGGCGAAGCAGAGTTCACCGATGCCGCCGCGTACTTCCACGACCGCTTCCACACGGTGGTGCACCGGCTGTGGGACGGCGAGTTCTCCGAATGCATCAGGGGTCATCAGGAACCCGAATTTGACCCCGATCTTCGCCTCACCGGGAACGATTTCGACCAATTTATCCAGCAACATTAAATGAAGAGAGGGACGAGATACTACAGTATCTCGTCCCTCTCTTCATTTTCTTCTACAGTCGCGGCCCCGGCTTAGGCTTAGGCTGCGGCGTAGGGGTGTGCCTCTTCTGCTGCGGAGGCGTAGGTTTCGGCCCCGGCTTGGGCTTTGGTACCTCTGCCTTTGGTGTCTCTGACATCTTCTGCTGCGTCTGCTCCTGTCGTCCCTGCAACTGTTGGAGGCGTTCTCGCCGGGATTGTAGCTCACGGTGTGCTTCGCTCTGGCGTGGGGTCTTGGAGTCTCGGGCGATAGTCAAATCTTCGCCGTGCTCAAGGCTCATTGGGTGTTGCCATGATTGCTGCTGCACCGCATGAAGCGAAGCGGAATTGTTGCCGTCCAGCGGTGGCAAGGGGCGTAGATTCAGCTCTTGATAGCCGCTGATAATTTCTTCGCGCACATGAGCACCACCGGCGACGCGTTGAAGTGTCTCATCTGACATGTCCGTTACCGGCTGACGGATACTGGCGGGATCAATTGAGAGCGGAACCCCGTGTTGTACCCTTCCGCGCAAATTGAGCGGTTGCGTCGTGTGCGCATCATAGACGGTGACGACATCTGAGATTTCCCGAAAAAGACGGTCATCTGAGGAGCGCATGACCCTACCTACAGGGTAGGAGACGACATCTGGAGCCCGGAGCAGATGTTCGGCTCCAGGGGAGAATTGGCCTAGCTCGACGTGACCGATAACGCCTTGGCTCATCAATCGGCCGACAAGCTGACGGTCAGCCTTATTATCGTCAATGTGGGATGCAGGGTTTTTGAGACGTTCAATGATGAAATGTCTCACTGGGTCATCACGATCTTGTGCCTTTTTAAAGGTGACGGTAAGGCACTCATCGCGTGCGTTCCTGACCAGTTGGTGTTGCTCTTTGGTGTCTTCGGACGCTGCTACAGTGCTGTTAACGGCAATAATGGACGAACTATCTTTCAGATAGGGCTTTAGCGTCCTGAGCAGGTCATAGTTACGTTGGTGTTCTTGGTTGGCGTGGTAGAACTCGCCGTAGAGTCCGGTCAAATCACGCAGTTTTTTGATGTCTTCGGCTTCGAAGACGACGCAGGTAGTGACGTAGAAGCCTTCATGGATACCCTGTGGGGTGATTTTCGGGGGGCTGTAGGTTTCATCAATGTACCCGAAGCGTTCAGCTCTGGAATTTCTTTCGTAGAAATCAATGATTTTTGAATGAGGGTAAGCAAGTTCGCTCATGTAATCACTGATGAGAGGGTTTGCGTTGTTTGTCATAGTATCCTGGTGGTTGTCCTGTTATTAACCCTATGATATAGTGATTTTGTCAGGATAAAACGACGGATTACCGCCTACGGGCCCAGGGATGAAGGCTCTAAGGGGCAAGCTGGAGGACTCCGGCCGAACTTAGCGCTCCTGACGCATAAAGGCACCTTACGGGGTGCCTTTTTCTGCACCCAAAGACAAAACAAGAGAGGGGCGGGACGCATAGTATGCGTCCCGCCCCTCTTCGCATCTCTTATCCCAGACCGGGACCACGCACGCCACGGCGTGCCTGCTCGTGCAGCTGCTGGACTCGACGCTCACGCTCCAGGCGCTGCTGCTGATTGCCTCGCGCCTGCTGCCCCTGCGTGGGGGCGTTATTCCTGAGCTTGTCGTCCAGGTTTTGCGTGCGTTCCATCATCTGCCGGATCTTTTCAGCGCGTGCTGCGCGTTCATTCTCCAGGCGCTTTTCAGTCTCGCTCACTGGCTTCTCCTTTCGGGGTTCAGGCTGTGCCGCTTCGTCGGTGACTGCCTCGCTGGTCGGGTTCTGCTGCGGCGTCGTAGGTGCCTGCTGCTTCTGCGGTTCCGCGGTCGCCTCCGGTGCGGGGGACTGACCCTGAGACTGACTCTTCTCAGAGGCACGCCTCGACAAACGCGCCGACTTCGCAACACGCTTCATCTGCTCCCACACACCCAGCACAGACTCAGCCGCGCGGGTACGCACCTTCGACACTGCCGAAACCGGGGCACCCTCAGCGGCCAAACGCGCATTGTTCACGCGCTGGCCCGCCTCGCGGACAAGCTCGCGCGGTAGCGGCTCCGGGTGCGAATCCGGCACACCATACTTTGTGCGCATGGCATCAATTTCACCGGCAACACGCGCCCACTGGCGGAAGGCACGCTTGCGGGTCGGCACCGGCCCGAGGTTCTGAACCCACGCCGGGGCCTTGCCCTCGCGCACCTGGCGCGCCAATTCCTGACCACGCGAACGGGTCAGCTTACCAATTTCAGAAGCGCGCGCCTTAAGAATCGCCTTGAGCTTTCCACCCTTAAGCTGATTCTCCCAGAAACGGTCGAGCGTGTGACCGGACACGCCGCCAGAAGTCACCTTCGACGGCTGCGGCTTCTGCACGTTATTCTGTGCGGTCAAGCCCAGCTCACGGCGAAGACGGCGCTCTTCACGCAAGCACGCGGCCAGAGTGAACCGCTCACCGCCGCGCGAAACCTCGCCACGGATAATTTGCTCAAACTCGCGCTGGTCGCCGCTGACCTCCCAGCGGCGGCGCGTAATTTCAGCGTCCATCTCCGAAAGAGTCTCAGAAATTGCTTCGTACTTTCCGCTGCGGTGGGTGCCTCCATCCTCACGCTCACAGGCGTTTAGAGCCTTCACGGTCGCGGCGCGACGCTCCAGAAGCCAATCGGTCTTGGCCATAGCGTAGGGGTTCTTAAACCACTCCGGGTCATCCAAAGTTAGCTTCTCTAGGCGTGCCTCGGTGGAAACTTCGCGTGCCTCAGCACGGGCAATCAGCGCATCGAGCATCGCGTCAGAGTAGCCCGCCAACGGGCGGTCTGCACGCTCAGCATTGGCGCGCTCATCGACAATCTGGCTCACACGCCAGGACAGAACCGCTGCTGCATCAACTGGCGTTTCAGCGTCCGTACCCAAGGGGCGGGAACGGTAGGCACGCTCCACAATATCGGGTACATCCAGACCTGCACGGTGCAGCTCGCCCAGCTGTGCCGCCAATGCGCCGAAGCCCTCGGAATTAATGACGGCGGTAACGTCTGCGTCCGCTGACGCGCGCGCGCCGGTCGGCATCTTAGCTACCAGCTCGTCGGTGGCTTCGCCGTCATAGCGTGCCTGACGCATCTGTGCCCGCAAGCTACGGGCGAGGGTTGCGTCCTCACCGGTGAGGTCAAAGTACTTCACGCGCTCCATGCCCTGCGTCATGAGGTCAGCAATCACGGCACGCTGAGCAAGCTCTGAATGTTCGTTGTATTCGAGCACTGCGGCGGCGGTGTCCATCTGCTGCGCGCGGATCGCATCGACACTTTCGTGCACGCTAAACTGAGCCTCCCCGTCATGACGGGCGGCCACAGTCTCCAGAACCTCATCCAGCTTCTCGCCCTCATTCAGGCGAACGTAGAGATTATTCTGCTCGCGTCCACGGGAAAGGCCAACGTAGGCTGCGGCACGGTCTGCGCGGCTGTCAATCAGTGCATGGGACGTGTCCACGGTGGCACCCTGCGCACGGTGCACCGTCAGGGCATAGCCCAGCTCCACGTTCTCGCGCACGTATTCTGCGGGCAACGTGACGGTGCCGCCATGCTCCACATGGCGCACCTGCAACGAACCGTCCGCGTTGATTCCCTCAACGTTCCAGCGGTCACCATTCTTCACGAAATCACGGCCTGCAAAGACCGACAGGCGCCGGTCATTGCGGCGCGTAACAATCGTATCGCCCACAAAAGCGGTGGCCTGACCTGCACCCGGTGCAGAGCCAGGGCGCAACAGAACGCCCTCGCCGGTCTGCTCACCAGAGGTCGAGATACGGTGCGCCTGAGCAAGCGCGTTCAGAGACGCTACCGCCTCGTTAGATGAGCCCATCATCAGCGAAGACTTACCATCGCTGATGTCTTTCTGCCATGCGGCGAAAACCTGCTGGGTCATCGCTTCGCCGTCACCACCGGCTACACGGCCCTGCTCACGGTACCACTCGAAGGGTTCATCCTTGCCCACTGCGGCGGGCTCGCGAAGGCGCAACGTCGCCGCTGCTTCCTCTTCATCCTTGAATCGGAACAGCTCATCGAGGCGCACCGCACCGACTTCACGGTCAATGAGGCGAAGGGCACCACCGGCACCCACAGCCGACAGCTGACGGTCATCACCCAGCACACGCACCAGCGCGCCGCGCTCAGCGGCAATAGTCACCAGCGCGTCAAAATCACGGGTAGAAACCATGCCCGCTTCGTCAATCAGAAGCACATCACCGGGGCGGATACTCAACGGCCCAGCCTTGGCACCGTTCGTGTTTGCGGCCAAAACCTTTGCCACGGTATCGGCACCAATACCTAGTTCATCGCCCAAAACCTTTGCGGCGGCGGCGGTCGGTGCCATGCCAATAACGCGGCCACCGGAGGCCTGAATCGTCTCCACCGCAAGCGAAACAGATGCAGTTTTACCGGCACCTGCTGCACCAATACCGGCGACAAGAAGACGTTCAGAGAGGGCGAACTCGCGCGCCAGAGCTTCCTGACCCGCCGGAAGTGAGAAGCCCTTTTCCGCCAACTGCTCGCGGCGCTCTGCCACTTTCTGCTCGAAAACATCGAAGGTCGCCGCCGGGATCACGGGCGCGGTGGCAGCATCCAAAATCCTAAGCTCAGCGTCCACCATCTCCTGCGTGGTGAACAACTGAGAGTCACGGCGCACGAAACTGTTTGTGCCGTCCGCACGCAAAAATTCGTCAGCAACCGGGCGGTTCTGCTCGCCGGAAAGATTCAGAACCTTCTGCTCCAGGGCATGATGAATGGCACCGGCGAGGCTCTGCTCATCGGTGCTTTCCGGGGTGCTCTGCGTGGTGCCAGGCACCGGCACAGGGAAGCCCGCACCGCGCAAATAACGGGCGGTTTCAGCCTCCAGATGGGAGCGGCGAAACACGGCACGCTGTGCGGTCACGCGGTCGAGAATCTGCTGAGCGTGCTCCTCCGGGGTGCGCGAAAGAAACTCAGCCTGTGCCTGTTCACGCTTGGCGCGCGCCTGCTCACTGGCGGCTTCCAAGTGCTTTTTCAAGCCTTCACCGGTCGGAATGTTCACCTCACCGGTGCGCGAAATTGCCTCAGCCTTGGCCGCCCATTCCTCGCACAAATCCTTGAGACTTTTTGCTTCGCTCTTGTGCGGGCGGGTCGAAAGGGTCGCCTGCTGCGCAAGCTCCAGCATCGCTTTACGTCCGGGCGCGTGACCGTGCGCCTCGACATATTCAGCCTTCAATCGGTCAAGTTCCGCGGAAATTTCAGAACGCCGGCTGCTGAACTCCTCCACCATCTCGCGATCAAATCCGGCAATCTCCATCACGGGCGACAGCTCGCTCTTGGTCGCGTCGGGGACACAGACCAGCCCAAGGTGCTGTTCCAAATATTCGGCCAACTTGGCGTTGTACAGCTCAGATGCGGCAACGTTCCACTGATACAACGTGCGCCCATCAATCGAAGACCACTGACCATCAGCGCCCTTCACGCGGTTTGAAATCACCAGGTGGTCGTGCAGATTCGGGTCACCGGAACGCGAATCATAGTGCCTAAATTTCGTGGCAATAAGTCCGCCGTCAATGTCGATTTGGCGCGCACCACCGGCACCACGACGGGTCATAATGACCTGCTCTTCCAGGAATTTCACGACATCAGCGATAGCGGCCTCATGCGACTTCTGCACGCCTTCACGCAAGGATTCATCACCCAAACCCCACGCCATAGAAACACTTTTCGGCGGGGTAAACACCATATCGAAGCCTGCAACAGAATTACTCTTCGGCTTGGATTCTCGGGCGATAAACGCCACAAGCTGCTTGTCAGTGGGCTCTACGCCGTGCTGGGCACGGTACATCACCGCACCGACACGGTGGCGGATACCCTGCACCTCCTCGGCGGTCGGGTCGGTGTGCTTCGTGTCGCGGAAGCGGCGGATTTCCTCATCTACCGCACGGGTAAATTCGGTGGAGCCTTCACGCTGTGCGTGCAGGCTCGGGGCGACATGCTTCTTAAAGTGCGCGTCGATAGCACGCTGGGAAGCGTGCTGTGCGGCGGTTGCTTCGTGCTCCAGAAGGCGGTAGTTCGCCATGAACTCGGCGCGATCAGGTCGGGGCGTATCAGGATTCTTGAGGTATTCACCCTTGACGACGTTATAGCCTGCTGCACGGTAACGCTCAAGGTATCGAGCAACCGTAACCTGAGTAGGTACTTCTTCGTAAAGGTGCGCGATGTCGTCCACAATCTGCTGCTGAGTCTTGCCCTCGCGGGTGCCCTCAATGATGAGAAAGGCACGCTCAGCCGCGCGATTCTGAACCTTATCCCACGCCTGGCTGCGCACTTCCTCGAACGCTTCGGGGGTGGAATTTTTGAGAAGGTCGGTAATCTCGTCGGTCTCAAGGGGGGTGAATTTGTGCCCGAAAAGAACCTCCATTTGTTCCTCGGATACGTTGCCTTTCAGACCCAATTCAGCCGCACCAGCGCCCACCCACTGACCCGGAGGCATACCCTCCACGGTGTAGTAGTCGCCTAGCTCACGTTCAGCAGAGCGCAGCACATCGTTACTCGCAACCTCGTGCGTGTAGTAGCGGAAGCCGTCACCTGCGGTGAGCTTATGGATGGTCAGCATACCCTCATTCTACCCTTGAATATTATTATTAACAAGTCATTTTATACACCTGGCTTACCGAGTGCATGAGGTGTGACAAAAAAGTAGTGAGCGTTTCAGCTCCACAGCGTGCGAGGAACGAGCACAAAGAGGTGGAAGTGCTGAGACGAGAAACGGTTTTGTCCGACAACAATTTGTCGCGTTCATACACAGGCGGTGCCGGTGTGCTTGAACGCTTCTTCTCTCTGGAGGGAGCTTGCGGAAGGAAAGAGAGAATAGAGCGGTCATGCATTCCAGGCAGCAAGACAGTGTGTCAAACTGTGCACACTTGTGTGTCAGGCGTGAACGGTCAAGAGAGGAGCGTGCGGGGTGAATTGATCGTGAGGCGGCTGTCCACAGGTCGTGTGCAGATTGTCCACTGGCGCGTGCCAACTGTGAATGAGCGAAACCGGCGGCTGCGCCGCCGATTTTTCGGCGGTGCGCCGAAAAATCTAGAAGATGATGCGTCCATGAGGTATCATCAGATGCAAGTGAACCTATCAGAGAAGTTCATGAATCATTGAGTTGAGCCGCCCGGAATTTCCTAACAGAGATTCCGGGCGTCTTCGCTATGTAGGCACTAGGTGGGGTTTGGGAATTATGGGTGTGGCTGCAAGGTGAATACTCTGCATAATGTGGGTCTGAGAGGTTAAACTATGTGTAGGTCAATGCTTAAAAATCTTCCCGAAAGGAAAACCAAAATGTCCCGTTCACCCCGTACCACCGCCGCCCGCCGTGCACGCGAAAAGGCGGAAGAAAACGGGCGCATCTTTAAAGAGCTCCAGGCTCGACTACATGCGCTTGCAGTGGAATTTTTCACCCTCCAAGAAAGCACCCCGGCGGCAAAGATTGAGAACGAAATCGCCGCCAAAGAGAAGGAACTAGAGGCGCTGCGCGCCAAGCGTGAAGAGGCCCGCGAAGAAGCCCGGCGGGTACTCTCTGCACCGGTCGCGGCAATGGCCGCGCTCGATGAACCTACCGCAAACATTGCGCAACGCTTGGGGCTGACCCGCGCCGAAGTAAACGGCCTGCTGCGCGTGCATAAGGAAGCGGCCGAAACCGACTAGGAACGCGAAAGGGCGGCGCAAGCGGTCGGGAATCGGTGCCGGCCCTTCCAAGGTAAGCGACAGACGGGCGGCGGGTGCTTCGGTGTAGAGTGCCTTGACCTCATACATGATTTTCTCCTAACTG
>NZ_KV801757.1:0-4078 GCF_001810515.1 Rothia sp. HMSC075F09 | reverse complement strand
ACGTCCCACCTATCGCGGCTAAACGTCCCACCCTAGATAAGGTTATCCACATGATGCACCTCACATTAAATAGATTCCTGGCGTGCAGTGAATCAGTCCCAAGAAGGGGGTCATGTTATGAAAACGTAACTGGAAGTCCCGGATTGCATGAAAACGGCGCTGCTGACAGTGTTGTGGATCTGGTGCTCAGCCACGCGGGCACCTGGTTCTGTGCACAACTCCCCTTGGGTGTACCCGTGGGATTAATAATCGCTGGAGTTATTATCTTGATGCGTAGCACGCGAGGAAAGGGAAATAATGTTTGATGCACCACCGAAGACGTGGGCTACATCGTGGGGCGTGATAAGCGCCTGGTGCAGCAGATGCACCGTACAGTCATAGCATTATGCTATGACTGCATAGTGATATCAATCTGCAATGATTGCACCCCCTTGCCGCTGTGCAGATGTAATCCGCTTCGACGGTTGCACGCCCTGGACAATGCGCGATACAATCAAATCAACCCCCGGTGGAAACCGGGGAGTTGAGAATCTTTCAGCCCCGCTAGCCTTCGGCTTAGCGGGGTTTCTCGTACCCGCCGCCGAAAGGAGACCACGGGCGCAATGAAGCACCGCATCAGCATCAAAGACACCCCACAGCACCTAAAAGATAGCCTCTATTCCGCAGCGTTCAGCCAGGCCCGGAAGCAATTCCCGCCCGGCACCCCAGAGGACGTAATCAGCCTGGCGGTGCGGCTCCAGCCAGAGGTGAAGCTGGACGATATTTTCTGGATTGCCGACGACATCACGGATATTATTTTCGACGCTTCCCGGGACGAATCCATGCCCGAGAAAGAATCGGGGGAGTCCTGGGTTGACCTCACCCGGAACACGGGCGTGCTCTATGAAACCGGCACCGGCATTTTCACGGTGGACACGACCGGCGCGCCGCATCTGTGGCGGCGAGGCACCTTTGGGGATGTCCCGCCGGTGTGCGAGGTTCTAGGATTCGTGGTGCAGGACGCCCGACTACTTCTGATTTTTGGCCAGGCGCAGCAGGCCGCCGCTTCTTCTCCAGCGCACGCACCCAAGGGTACCGGTACGGTGCTAGGAATCCCTGAGCGTCCCGGTGAGGTGCCCCGAGTGCCCGCAGGCGGAAGATTCGCGTTAGCCGGTTCTGACGTGGCGGAAGCGTGCATGCGCCTCGTTGAGGCCACGTTCTTGTTGATGGGTGATTCGTCCCTTACGTCGATTGGAGCCGAGGCGGTCACCCCGAAGGTTAGGCGTAAGCATGGCAAGCGCCGTAGCGCACCGGGTGCAACTGTGCGCACGGTGCAGATTAGCCCGACGCTGAGGAAGCAGGCGGTGCGCAGCTCAGAGGTTCAGGGCGGGCGAGAAGATCGTGAAGAGTGGTACAGTCACCAATTCGTCGTGCGGGGCCACTGGCGCAATGTGGCCTACGGTGAGGGCCGGTCAAAGCGTCGGCTACGGTGGATTATGCCTTTTCTGAAAGGGCCGGAAGGAACGCCGGTGATTCGCCGTCCGCTGGTGAGGGTCTGGCGCTAGCGGACAGGAAGAAATGAAGATGATGATGACAGAGAATCAGGCGGAGCAGCTGTTTACCGTCACGATAGAATCGCGCAGGCCTGACACGCATCACTGGGACATCACCGCGCAGGCAACCGATACTCTAGCGGGCCTGGTTGAGTGGGCAGCACCGGCAAACCCTGTATGTGAACCGCCCCGCCTACCTCTGACCGCCGAAGCGGTCAGAGGCTTCATTGGGGCTACCTTTGAGCGAGAGGATGTCCGCAACCGGGTGCGCCTTGAACCAGCTGCGCCGGGCGAGAAAGCGACCCTGGAGGTGCTGGAGGATTTCGCGCGACAGTGTGAGGGCGGCGCGGTGACCGTGGAGGAAGTGGAACGCCACGCGGTCATTTCGGGGCGTTATTTCCGTCCGCCGAACGGGTTCCTTTTTGACTGATGGAAAACCAAAGTGACCCACCCCGTACATGGGGTGGGCCACCTCTTGCTATAAGAAAATAGAAACGCCTATAAGGGTAAAGACGAGGATAAGAAGACCATATACTATGAACTTATCTGTGGTATTTAATCCGTTAGGTGTTTCTACTTCCCGTAAATATTTATATATATCGGATATTATTTCTTTAAGTATAAAAAGTAGGGGGGCAATAATAGGTAAAATAATAGGTAAGAAAATCAAAGCTGTTAGTAGAATGGTAATAGGGGCTGGGGGGTCAGGGTTTTCAATCATTATTTCACCGCCTACTTACTTCTAATGTGCCAGGTCACGTGCTTGACTGATTTAATCCGCTGGCAGTATCTACCGTGGCGGTGAACCTCCCTCGCTTTCTCTTCTTTTCGCAATTGTCGCCGGGAGCACTGGAAATAATGCCATATTTCGTTCGTAATGTACGATGTGCTATCACTTGAGGGCTCAAAATCAATGACGGTATCGCCTTGAACTCGACGCTCAACCTTCTGTGACCCGTCGAATCCCCCGCAGCATTTCCAGATCCCGTTATCGCATGAAAATATTGATTTCAGAACGTGGGGTGAAGACGCTTTTTTCCACTGTATCGTAAAATGTGAGTCATCAAAATCTTCATAGCTGGGATTGATAACTACATTAAACTGATTGGATAGCTTATTGAATGATTTGAGGCTATCAATACTAATACTTTCTTTCTTGATATTTTCAACCTCAATAGACTGTTGAGTGCGAATAAAGCTTTTTATTTTTTGCGGTACTTCATCTATTCCAAGCCCTATCCATAAAAACGGTATGATAATTGGTAATGTGTAGAATAAAATTGCTAAAAGGATATACAAGGGTTTCGTGGTAATAATAAAGAGAAGCCAGTCCATGATTTATTTTCCTTCTGTTGTGGTACAGGCTGCGCCGGTCGGCTCAACCTGGCAGGTCAAGGATTTTCCCTATCCTCACCCTGCGTTTATATTGTAGCATAGAAAAAGGTATATAAACAAGGTGTAGGGGCGGATTCGTCAAGAAAATCTCACCCTGATTCAGGGCACATACAAAAGGGGGTGGGTACATCATGTACCCACCCCCTTTATTGGTGCCTCAGCCTAAACTAGCGAACTAGCCACGGCACAAACGCCAGAATCGACAGCAGAACCAGCGCGCACGAAGCGAACAGACCGGTGATGTCCACCTTCCAGCCTTTCGCGCGGAACCACAGCCCCGCCACCGGGCCGGCGGCACAAAAGAGCGACAGAGCCAGCAGACCGAAGAGTCCAAATGAGCCAGCAGCAGCAGCAGCGGAGAGCGCAATCTTCATGTTCAAGCCCTCGATGAGCTCGGGGATATTTCGTTGCATCTGGCGGATGATGATCCACATCTCCAGGGCGGCGACGAACATAAAGCCGCCGGTGGCACCCGCGCCGGCATCTTCGGGAGACTGAACCAGTCCCGCATTGAGAAAGCTACTGAACACCAGGCCGCAGGCGACGGTCGCCATGATCGTTACGGTGCGGAAGCCGGTAGCCTCGACGTTGGCACGCTTGCCAAAGGTAATGACCGGCCCGGCGGCAATCAGGAAGAGGGCGCACATCAGGGACGGGCCGTAGGTGGGCCATAAGCCCGAAAGCCCAAGGAGGAAGGCGGCCATGCTTAAGATGAAGCAGCAGGCCGTGAGCCACGGGTGAGAGCGTACCTTCTGGGGTGAAGTGGTCATGATGATTTGTTCCTTCTGTCGTATTTTTTTTGAGGGGACATGCTTAATCCTAGATGGAGCGTCCCGCCGGTGTGTGGTTTTTTGATTTACCTCCGGGTAAGCCGAAGTGTGCGGCTTGGGTGCGGGGGATGGAGTAATGTTCGCCTGGTTGCCCAAGAATGGGTGTGAGCCCGCAGTAGGTTCAGCCCTGACGTGCAGGGATTACCCCTACTTATATTATAGCGTGACTGAATGTATATAACAAGGAGTCACGCGAAGGAATCGTGGAAAAATAATAAGCGCTACACCTTGTTTATATGCCTTTCCCTATGCTACAATATAAGTGTAAGGATGACACGGGGCGGGAAACCCCGAACACCTTACCGGTGCAGCCAATCCCGG